>JAKSAX010000098.1 GCA_022361395.1 Desulfobacterales bacterium
GCCATTTACGACTGGCAGGATATTCATTCGGAGGAATATCACTGTTGATTAAAAGCCGATCATATTTTTGGGCTAATGCCTGAGGCGTTTTCAGCATAATATCTAACTTTGATAATCTTACTATTTCGGTATTATCCAGTTAGAGAATTATTACCTTGACTTTGTCCTGATGTCAATCTATTAAAATTATGAAGAATATACAGAACCACACAATATATTGTTCTGTGCCACCTGCGAACTGGCTAAAATCAAGAAAATGGGGCTAGGGCTATCAAAGGGATAGGATTAATGTGTATTGAAACTCATTATATTGAATACAAAGACTATCACAGGGAACAAAACCCGAACGAGAAAGCTATATTAGCGAAGCTATTTAGAGAGATATCAGCATTTGCCAACGCATCCGGCGGTGAAATAGTTGTTGGAAAAGAAGATAAAACAGGGAAAGAGAGTGTGCAGCCAGACTGCATCTATAGTTGGCTTGAAAACGATCGATTAGCCACTTCAATAAATAAATTGTCTGATAATCTAGTTATTCTTAGCTCTAGTAGAAAGGGAAATTTAGTTCACATTAGAGTTCAAGAGTCTGACGATGTTATATCTGCTCTATCTGATGCAAAGGGGATTAATAAAGGTGACTGCTTTATTCGTGAAAATCATGAGGCGGTGAAAGTTCAAGGCAATAAGCTTAAGAGGCTTGTAGAGAAAAAGTCCTTATCGGAAGACGCGAAATTAAGTGCACTTCGTAAGATAGTTCATTATAAGATGAGCAATAGCATGAACCATGCCCAACAAATGAATATTTTTGATAGCCTATTTGTATCAGTTAGTTTGCCACATGAATACATTAATGTCGTTTTCGATGCATGGATAAAAAATGAGTTCATAATGGGGCATAGGCTACCTATCTCAAAGTACTCCACGATGCAGATGCATTTTGATATTTGCGATAAAAAATTCACTGACGATACTCTAATTCAGAAGAATCGCGAGGAATTCGACCTTATGATGAAATCAGATCATACTAGAGAATTTTTCTTTTCAGCTCATTTAGATGAAGTTTTATGTAGCTCGCAGCTAAAGGCATACATTCTTGAATATAAAGCGGTTATCGAGGGGCTTTGATATTCATATCATGCACAGAACAAGCGCATGTTGCCGGACTGATTTTTCGCTGTGCTCCAAATCAGCCGCAAATGCGGGCGTTATGAAAATATTTGAAAATGTAAGTTCAATAATATAGTAAGCTTTATGAATGAAAAAGCTTGGGAGAACTTGGGACTGTACATAGAAATATTGCCGACACTTTGGGTGTATCAAAATGAATGACTCCCAAAAAAACGGTCCACTGCCTGAAAACTGAAGTTTAAGGACTTTAAAAAGATGAAAGTAACTCAATTACAATTAAAAAATTACCGGCCTTTTGAAGATATCGGTATAAAATTCGGGAAGCAGTTGACTGTTATAGTAGGTGTTAACGGTGCCGGGAAAACAAGCATCCTTGAAAATCTGGCGATACTGCTTTCGCGGCTGATCGGAAGAATCCGTTCGACAACAGGGACGGGGCGTTTTTTTACGGACTCGGATATAAAATCAGGTATGAATGAGACGGTCAACTCCATTGAAATTGAGATGAACGATGTTCCGGTTTCATGGACCGTTGCCAAAACGAGGCGAGGCCGGAAAAAACAAACCATAACAAATCTGAAAAGCATCAAAGGTATTGTCGCGGCAATATACGACACTCTGGAAGTGGATGAAAACGGAAGTGTTCCCCTTGCGCTCTTTTATGGGGTTAATCGGTCTGTTTTGGACGTCCCTTTGAGGATCAGAACCAGGCATAAATTTGACCAGTTGGCCGCATATGACCAGGGGCTTTCAGGAGGGCGCAATGATTTCCGGCGTTTTTTTGAATGGTATAGAGACCGGGAAGACCTGGAAAATGAAATGCGGCTAAGCCCTGTTGCGGGTGTAAGAAGAAAACAGACGGCCCAGGAGGCCTTACAGTACAGGGACCCACAACTTCAGGCTGTCAGGGAAGCGATCTACAGGCTGACAGGCTTTTCCAACATCGGAATAAAACGAAATCCCTTGCGGATGGAGGTGCAAAAAGGGACGCAGCCATTTGATATACGGCAATTGTCTGACGGAGAAAAATGCCTGCTGGCTCTTGCCGGGGATCTTGCCCACCGCCTTTCCATTGCAAACCCGGGGATGAGTGATCCCTTGAATGGCTATGCCGTTGTCCTCATTGATGAAATAGAATTGCACCTGCACCCCGAGTGGCAGCATCGGATAATCCCCAGTCTGGTTGAAACCTTTCCCAATTGCCAATTCATCCTGACAACCCACTCTCCACAGGTTTTAAGTCATGTTAAATGTGAAAATATATGGTGTCTTGTTCAATCGGAAAAAGATCTGCGGGTCGACATCCTACAACCGGAGGGGACCTACGGACAGGATTCTAATTTCCTTTTAAAAACATTGATGAGATCCAGTTATCGCCCGATTGAAATTGATGAAAAAATCAACCGGCTTTTCAGACTTATTCGAGAAGACACGGTTAAAGCCAGAGCACTTTTGAATGAATTGAAAAATGTTATTGAAGGGGACTCACCCGACATTGTCCGCGCTGAAGTTCTGCTGCACCGCAGAGAGGTGATGAACCAATGAAATATATTGATAAAAGGGAAGAGCCCGACTTTTTTATTCAATGGAAGAACAATGATAAAATGTACAAACGGGGACGACCGAACTGGAAACGTCTGGGTTCAGGCCAGAAAAGGCAGTTAAAAGACGCGTTGATTAAAGAACAGGGGGCTGTGTGCTGCTATTGCGGAAAACGGATCGGGCCGGACGACAGCCACATTGAACATTACCGGCCCAGGACCAGCTTCCCCAAGTTACAGTTTGAATACGACAATCTTCTCTGCTCATGCCAATCTGAACTTCAAAAAACCGAGCCAAGGATTTGCGGCAATGCAAAAGGCAGTTGGTTTGATGAGGTCTTAACGATATCTCCTCTGGATCAGATGTGTGAATCCCGTTTTGAATTCCTTGAAGACGGCAGCATTAGGGAAGCTGAATCAGATGATGAGGGGGCAAAACAAACGATCCGTCATCTGGCTTTGGACAACCCGCAACTTGATGAACTAAGGAAATCAAGCATCGCCGCAATACTGGATACGGTTGACATTTCGGACGATGGAAGAATTCAGGAACAAATAGAGATATACGCAAGAAGAAATCCGGAAAATGGGAATTACAGCCCGTTTTGTTCTGCCGTGTTAAATATACTTTCGGATCTCCTGACATGAAAAATAATAATTTGAAAAAACTTGTCCATCTGGCTCTCAGGGTTTAACGACAGGCTGAGGCCTGCTGAAACTAACCGTTTACTAGAAAATCCCAACATTGAACAAGCTGCGGATAAAAACCGCAGATGTTCGGCGTTAAAAGGAAAGAATCAGAATTTTGAGGGACATCAGAGCGACAGATATGTCTATTAACCATGCCCCAACGCCATGCTAAAAATGGCGTTGACTTCATCAGCCATCTCTATGGATCAAAACCAGATCATTCCGATTCTTAACTTTGTGCCAAAAGTTAAGATCTGCTTTCCAGGCTGGTTTCTATTCAAGTACATTTACTTAAGAATCCGGACACTAGCCTGATTTCCGTTCTCGCCTTTTCAACAAATAAAATAACATTAAAATTGCTGACACAACTCATAGGGGCTTAACGGCACACCATCGGGTATGCTACAATCAGCCCCATGAAAAAGAAGATTGAACTACTGGCCCCGGGCGGAGATGTTGATGCGGTAAAAGCAGCCATCCTGGCCGGGGCAGATGCCGTATACTGCGGCCTGAACAAGTTTAACGCCAGGAACCGGGCAACCAACCTCGGCTTTGAAGAACTGAACGGTATAATAAGGCTTGCCCATAAACATGGGTGTAAGGTTTTCCTCACCCTGAACATCCTGATCATGGGAAGTGAGGTGCCCGATCTCTTCCGCCTGCTGAATAAACTTGTCAACACGGGAATCGACGGGGTCATTGTCCAGGATCTGGGGCTGTTCCATCTCCTGTCAACCTGTTTCAAAACCCTTGATATCCACGCCTCCACCCAGCTCAACACCCATAATGAAGGCCAGATATTGTTTTTAAAAACCCTGGCCGCCACCCGGGTGAACCTGCCAAGGGAGTTGAACATTGATGAGATAAAGACATTGACTGCCTTTGGACGGGAAAACAGCGTCCTGACCGAGGTCTTTGTCCATGGCTCTTATTGCCTCTCTTTTTCAGGCCTCTGCTACCTGAGTTCCGTTCACGGGGGAAACTCGGGAAACCGGGGCAGGTGCAGCCAGCCATGCAGGGATCCCTATGCCCTTACTTCAGCAGGAAAACGCTTTCCCCTTAACCTGAAAGACAACACCGCATATTCCGATTTAAGGGAACTGGCTGATGCAGGGGTTGCCTCCCTGAAGATCGAGGGACGGATAAAGAAGTCCGACTATGTGTTTACCGTGGTCAACTGCTGGAAAAAGCAACTGCAAAGGCTATACGAGGGAGAGAGGCTCAGCAACGACTACGATGATCTCTATCAAGTATTTAACCGGGACTTCTCAAACGGCTATCTAAGGGGCGATATTCATAAGGATATGTTTATTGACAACCCCAAGGACTATTCAATTAAACAATTTTCCCTGGCCGGCGGCGCATCAAAGCTGAGCAAGGACAAAACCGCCTATTATGACGAGAAAGACCGGATCAACGCCGACCTCAGGGAGAGAATCAAAGCGTTAAGTATTGCCGACGCCCCGCTGACACTTGATATCTCGGGAGAGGCGGGCCTGCCCTTGTCCGTGACGGTCACCACCCCGGACACCTCGTTTACGGTTCAATCGGGCATCAGGCTCTCAAGTAAAGATGCACCGGGCACCCCGGGCCTGAGCCACCGGGTCCTGACGGAGCGGCTGAGCAACCTTGCAAATACCGGCTATTATCTCAGGGAGATAACCACCAGCCGTCTTCAGCCGGATCTTTTTCTCCCTTTCAAGGCGCTCTCTTTAATAAAAAAAGACATCACCGCTGCCCTAACCGGGTCAAAAGAGATCATCCCCCCGGTTGAGGTCCCCTTTTTAACAAAGGAGAAACCGCTTCAGAAAAAACCCGGCCTTTCCGTGTTGATCTCCTCACTCAGGGATCTGCACCTGTACCAGGGGAGTTCAGCCGCTTTTTTCTTCCAGCTCCCCGATTGCTTAAAGGGCAGGCAGTCAGAGTTCATCACCCTTTTCAGGGAGAACAGGAGTCTGCACCCCTGGTTTCCCCCCGTCCTGATCGGAGAGGACTATACCGCGGCTGTCAGCCTCCTTGACAAGGCGCGGCCGGAGCGGATCGTTACCAACAATACAGGCATTGCCTATGCGGCCCGGGAAAGGGGTATCCCGTGGATTGCTGGGCCTTATCTGAATATTGTCAATTCCTTCAGCCTTTTATGCTTAAAGGAGAAATTCAACTGTGAAGGCGCGTTTATCTCAAATGAAATCAGTAAACACCAGATCAAACGCCTGATCAGGCCCAAGGATTTCAGCCTTTACTACAGCCTTTACCATCCCATTTTGCTCATGACCACCAGGCAATGCCTGTTCCATCAGGTCACCGGGTGTGAAAAAGACCGGATTGACGAGGACTGTATCCTGACCTGCCGGAAATCTTCCTCTGTCACCAACCGGAGGAACGAGCCCCTCCTGATTAAGAAAACAAGGGGAAACCATCACTGCCTGTATAACCATGTCAACTTCCTGAATACGGATATTGTTGAGGACATACCAGGGATGTTTGCAGGATTCTCCATTGACCTGGGGGAGATGGAAACCGGGACCGGCACCAGGACGGATAAAACAGAAATCATACGCCTCTTTGAACAGCTCCTCAATGGAGATCCCATGGCAAAAGAGAGACTCAATCAGGCGATTCACCCCACAACACAGACACAGTATAAAAAAGGAATCTGAAAATGCAGGACAAATGGAAACTGGACGGAATGCAGGCGCTGATCACAGGCGGGACCAAGGGAATCGGCCATGCCATAGCCGAAGAGATGTTAGGCCTTGGGGCAAAAGTCTTTATCGTTGCCAGGAACGCAGAGCAGGTTAAGGCCTGTGTCCGCTCATGGAAAGAAAAGGGATTTGAAGCGGACGGGTGCGCTGCCGATGTTGCGGAAACCGGGGGGCGGAAGGCGCTTTTTGAAACCCTCGGCAATACGTGGGACAGGCTGGATATCCTGGTGAACAACGTGGGCACCAACATCAGGAAAAAAGCGGCAGAATACTCGGATGAGGAGTACCTGTCCATCATCAATACCAATATGCATTCCTGCTTCGGCATGTGCCGCAGCGCCTTTCCCATGCTGAAAAAATCAGGACAGGGAGCAGTGGTCAATGTGCTCTCCGTTGCCGGATTAACCCACCTGCGCACCGGGGCCCCTTACGCCATGACCAAGGCAGCCGGCCTTCAGCTCACCCGGAACCTTGCGGTGGAATGGGCCGGAGACGGGATCCGGGTCAATGCCGTTGCCCCCTGGTACACCAAAACCCCTCTGGTCAAAAACCTGCTCAAAGATGAGGCCTATACGGCGGACATCCTTTCAAGAACGCCCATGGGAAGGGTTGCCGAGGCCCATGAGGTTGCCTCCGTGGCCACCTTTCTCTGCATGCAGAGTGCCTCCTATGTCACGGGCCAGTGCATTGCCGTTGACGGTGGATTTACGGTTAACGGATTTTAAACCTGAGAAGGAGCGGTCCAATGAAAAGTATGAGCATCATCTTATCCCTTATCGTAATTTCAGCCTCTCTTGCCTACGGCAAGGTCCCGCCCAGGGAGTCCCGGGCCGCCTGCGAGGGGAAACCGGAAAACAGTCCCTGCGCGTTTATCAGCCCCAAGGGACAGGAGAGAGGCACCTGCGTATATACACCGGACCGGAAGTATTTTGCCTGCCGGCCTGAAAGGGGAGACCGTCCCGGAGAGAAACCCGGGCCGGGCCGGGACAGGGGAGCGGGCCAGAAATACAGCATAGAGCAGGCTGTCTCGGACAGTGCCCAGCTGAATACCATCTCCTTTGCCGCCCTCTCCTTCATGAGTTCCGGGCTGTGCGAAATCTCTTTCCTGCCGCCGGGCAAACATGCCTCCTATTTCGGTTTCCAGTACATGAGGGATGTCAGGGGCGGGGCAGCCGGACACGGCCAGAACTTTGTTCCGAGGACAGCCAATATCATGCTCTCCATCCTGTCCGCCCCCCAGCGGCAGATGCTGATCGACCTGGCCGTGCAGCAGAAAGATAAGATAAAAGAATTTGCCCTGATGCGGTTTCCCCTGCTGGTGAGTATTTCAGACTACGCCGGGGGAACATTGCCCGCAGGAAAAACCCGGCTCAGCAGGGATAAGATCGTCAGCCATTCCGGATCACTCTACGCGCTTGACGGGGAACTCTCCTATGAACGGGCCCAAGGCTTCGGAAAGGTGATTGACACCCTGACCCGGGCCCAGGAATCAGAACTTGCCGGTTTAAAAGAGCTGCCCTATGACCGCTGGCCGGATAAAGGGGAGCAGCTTGATAAACGGCGGTTTGACCATGACATCCATGTTGCCGTCATGACCTATGCCAGCGAACTCTTCTCCTGGATCACAGGTGACCTGGAAAAAGACGTATATTTCACGCCGGAGCGGACCGCCGCCTATTTCGGGGCGTACTGGACCAAGGCCGCGCCCATGAAGGCGGTCCGGACAAAGGACTACCAGATCAGCACGGCCCTGACCGGCGACAGCGGCGCCCGTTTCCTGGAGATGCTGGATAAAGGACAGCGCAGCCTTATCACGGGCCTGGTCCGGCAGCAGAAACCCTATCTCACGGAAATGGTGGACATCAGACGGGGTATTGCCTCGGAACTGAGAAAGATAGCCAAAGGGAAGACCGCGGACCGTGAAAAGGTGATGGCGCTTTCACGCAGGTTCGGTGAACTGGACGGGGAGATCACCTTCCTGTATGCAGACGCCTTCACCAGGATCCGCCAAAGCCTCACCGCCTCACAGGCAAACGATGCCGTCCGGCTCAGGAACATCAGTCAATATCCCTGCAGGGGCGCCTACATCTATGCGGAGCCTTCTTCAGTGCCGGAAACCGGGGATATCAGCATGTTTTTCCAATAACCCCGCAAGGGAATCCCGGGCGCCGGGGGCGCCCGGATTTTTTCCTTGCTTTTTAAGTCTTTTTTACTGATAGTTGGACAAATAAGGCACAAAACATAAATTAATCGTCCATTGAAATTAGATGCTTTTTGTGCCCGCTTTAAGTTTAATTCAACCGAAAGGTGGTAAAACAATGCCGGATCGAAAATCCACCCCGCTCATGACCTTTATCGAAGAGACCGCCCCTCCCCCTAAAACCGTAAAAGGACTGACCCTGCAGCTGATTCCTGCGGGGGAAGATATTTTTACGGAAGGGGACCACGGGGATGATGCCTTTGTCCTTAAATCCGGTCTGGTGGAAATCTCAATCATGGACAGCGACAAAAAACTGGTGCTGACCCGGCTGGAAGAACAGTCTGTTTTCGGGGAAATGGCCCTGATACTCGGAGATCACCAGCGCACGGCCACGGCCAAGGCTGTTGAAGACTGCAGTGTCATCCGGATTCCCAAAAAGATATTCAACGCCTATATGAAATCCTCTCCGTCCGTGATTTCCAAATGCCTCATTGCCATTGCCACACGGCTGGACGAGCTGACGGACAAGGCCACCCTGGCACTGCCGGACCTGTTTGAAGGCACGGCCCGGGTGCTCCACCTCATGCAGGTCCACCAGCAGAACAACCTGCTCTACGACGACACCGTGGAGACCATGGCCAGGCTGATGTCACGGACAAAATCAGAGGTGGTTGAAACCGTGGAGATGATGAAGGCCATGAACCTGGTTAAAATCTCCCAGTCCCGAAGAGACCATAAACGTATTTTTCTCATCGGAAGAAAAGACTTCCTGGATAAGGCCCTTAAAATCAAAAGCGTACTGGACCAGTACAAGGAGCCGGGCACCAACCTGAAAGTCAGCCTTCCGCCGGGAGCGGCAAATATTGACTGAGGGTAAAACATTTACTAACTATCATATTCATATTTCTTAACCATTTTCCATTCAACCGGGAGACAGGCTATGCATTGGTATTATGCCATCAATAGAGAAAAACAGGGACCCCTGACCGACACGGATTTTTACGAACTTGTTCAGTCCGGAACCATTAAGGACGAGACCCTGGTCTGGAACGAATCCATGACGGAATGGACCCCCTTTGGACAGATCGGCTCAAAGCCCGGGGAGGCAGAGGAGCCGGTTCCCCCAAACCCGGCGCCTGATGCCGGGGCAACCATGGCTGCGCCTGAATCCGCCGGATCTGAATCCAGTGGGGCTGACAGCGAGGCTAAATCCGGTGTAAACCGGAAATTCTGCTCCCAGTGCGGCAACTCTTTTCCCGAAGACGAGCTGGCCGGATTCCAGGGGAACCTGGTATGCGCCTCATGCAAACCCGCCTTTCTCCAGAAGATCCGTGAAGGGGTGTCCACCGGAGAAATGCTCTACGCAGGATTCTGGATCAGGCTCGGGGCCAAATTGATAGACGGCATTATCCTGGGCATCCTTAACTTTGTCATCAGCCTGGCCTTTGGGGCCCTGATCTTCCCCATGGCCGCCAACCCGGAAGATATCCAGGCCGTCATGATCCCCAGCCTTATCATGGGATTTTTCCAGTGGGCAGTGAATATCGGCTATGCCACCTGGTTTGTGGGCAGATTCGCCGCCACCCCCGGCAAGATGGTCTGCGGCCTGAAAGTGGTGACGGCAGAGGGCGATAAGGTCACCTACCTGAGGGCCTTTGGCCGGTGCTTCGGGGAATTGGTAAGCAGCCTGATCCTCGGTATCGGATATTTAATGGCGGCCTTTGACAGTGAAAAACGGACCCTGCACGACAGAATCTGCAGTACACGGGTGATCAAAAAATAGATACAGGGCCCCGTCATGATAAATTGTGAAAAATGCAACACCCCTGTTGATGAGCGCCATATCAACACGGAAGAATTCGTGCCCTGCGACCGCTGCGGGGCATTGATCCGCACCGAAGTTTTCCCGGCAGCGGTCAGGACGGCGGATACTGAACAGGCACAGGAGAACCTTGTCATTGAGGATGATGCAGGATGTTTCTATCATCCCACCAAAAAGGCGGTTGTCCCCTGCGCCTCCTGCGGCCGGTTTCTCTGCGCCCTGTGTGATATTGAGATGGACAATGCCCATATCTGCTTTTCCTGCCTGGAATCCGGCAAAAAAAAGAAAAAACTGGATACCCTTGAGACCCACCGGTTTCTGCCTGACAGCCTGGCCCTCCGCCTCAGCATTTTCCCCCTGGTCTCCGTTATTTTCACCGGGTTCACCTGGATCACCGCGCCTGCGGCCATCTACCTTGTCATCCGGCACTGGAAATCAGAGACCAGTATTGTTCCGAGGGGGAGGCGCTGGCGGTTTATTACGGCCTTTATCCTCTCTTCAGCCCAGGTTGTCGGCTGGATCACCATTTTGTTCCTAATTATCAATCAGCCTTAGGTTTACCTATGACGCCCCAGGCAACAGACTATAAAAAATTTTCAGGGAAAAAGCGGAGCCTGATCGGCACGGACAGGATATGGTTCGGCCAGGACCACCTGCTTATTGTTGAGTCAACCGGGATATCGGAAAGGTACAAGCGGTTTTTCTTTAAGGATATCCAGGCGGTGCGGCTGATACAGGCAAAAAAGAGCATTGGAAAATACGTTTTTCTTGCCGCCCTCTTTCTTGCGGCCGGATTTCTGGGGGTGTGGGCCTGGAACAGCAGGATTCAGGAACTGGCTTTTTTTCCTGCAGCCGCTTTTCTCTTCCTGCTCTATTATTTAATCCGGATGGTGATCAAAGGCCCCCTCTGCGAATGCTGGATCTACTCATCCGTTCAACGGGAAAAAATAAAACCCGTCACCACCCTGAAAACAGGAACAAAACTTCTGGAACTACTTGTTCCGGAAATCAAAGCCGCCCAGGGCACCCTGCCCGCTGAAAACACCGCTGAAGAAAGGGTGACTGCAAAGCCAAGCGCCATTTTAAAGCATGCGGTTCCGGAGCCCCTGAAAAAAATCCAGCCGGCCTGGCACAGGATATCCTTCCTCCTGCTGATGGTCTACGGGATCTTTTTAACGCTGATCCTGAGGATTCACCCGCCCGGGATGATCATTGCCGCCAGCGTGCTGGGGCTGCTGGTGCTGACCTTGATTATCATTGCCGTGGTGAAGCAGACAGGCAGCGATTTTTCCCGGCCCCTGAAAACAGTCTCGGTAACCGCCCTGGTTTTCCTTATTCTCGGCAGTATATCAGGGTATTTTGAGTACATGTTTTTCTATATGATCAATTTAGAAAAATGGGCTGTGGTCTCCCATAACCAATGGGAAACCATAAAATTGATCGCTGAAATAGACTACTTTGACTATCCCGTCCTTATCGGAAAGGAGATCTTTTTGATTTCCGTTTATTTCTGCCTGGGTGCCGCAGGGCTGCTCTACCTCCGGAAACAGGAAAAATAAATGCAGGACCTGGCCAGGCAGAGGTGCTTTAACCACAGCAGCAGGGAGGCGGTTGCCATCTGCCTTGACTGCAATAATCCCTTTTGCAGGGAATGTGTTACAGAGCATGAGGACAGGGTCATCTGCGCCGGCTGCCTCTCCGGCCTCAAGGCGGATAAACCGGCAAAAAAAAGAACGGCCCTTCTCAGGCCCCTGATCAGAACCGCCCTGTTTTTCAGTGCCCTGCTCTTCCTCTGGCTCATCTTTTTCTACCTTGGCCGGTTCCTTCTGGAAATGCCCGCTTCATTCCATGAGGGAACCCTGTGGGAGAATTTATGGCAGAGCATATGAAAAAAATAATCAGGAAAAACCGGCAGACAGGCCCCGGCGCCCTCCAGCTGGTCGAAGAGGCCTTCCATGTGCTGAGAACGGTTCCCTTTGCATTTTTAATCCCCTATTACCTGGGGACCATGCCCTTTTTGCTTGCCCTGCTTTACTTCTGGAATGACATGTCCAGGAGCGCCTTTGCAGGGGAGCACTGCCTGACGGCCTCCCTGGCCCTTGCCCTGCTCTACGCCTGGATGAAAACCTGGCAGTCCGTGTTCTCAATAAGGATCTATGACCACATCAGCCGGGACAGGAGCCGGTCCTGGCCCCTCTCTTCCGTCACACGGCTGGCAGCGGCCCAGACCATCCTCCATGCCTCGTCCTTTGTCGTCCTGCCCGTGGCATTGCTCATCACCCTGCCCTTTGCCTGGACCTTTGCCATGTACCAGATGGTGCTGGTCCACGATTTTACCCCGGGCACCTCACTGGCAAAACTGCTTAAGGACAATTTTAACGCAGCGCAGAAGTATACCCTGATGAACCACCTTCTGCTGCCGGTTCTTTTCCTCTTCGGTTTTTTCGTATTTCTCAATATCGGCATCACTCTCTATATGCTGCCCTTTCTGGCCAAGTCCCTGTTCGGGGTTGAGTCCGCCTTTACCATGGGGGGATTCAACGTGATGAACACCACCTTTCTCCTGGCCGTCACCTGCCTGACCCATCTCTGTGTTGATCCGCTGGTCAAA
>JAKSAX010000149.1 GCA_022361395.1 Desulfobacterales bacterium
AGAAGTCGGGGAGTGGATCCAGCCCGGCTCGGTACTGTGCCTGCTTGGGGCGGCAGATGCCCTCTACGTCCAGGTGCCGGTGGCCGAACACCTGATCCGGTTCAGCAAAACCGGAGACGAACTGCCTGTGACCCTGAACGCCTTTGACACAAAATTGAACGGCACTCTGGAAGGCATACGCCCCGAGGCTGATCCCAGGACCAAGAATATCTCCCTGAAACTCCGGCTGGACTACACGGGGCCTGTGGCCGTGAATATGTCAGCCACAGTGGCCGTGCCGGTATCTGAGAAAAAAGATCTCATCATCCTGCCGAGGGATGCCCTTGTCCAGGTCATGGGGACGGATATGGTATACACGGTGACAGACAACACAGCCCAAAGCATGCCGGTTGAGGTTGTCTATTCCAGGGGAGCCCGGATCGGTGTGGCCTCACCCGCACTGAAACCCGGAATGACGGTTGTCACCGAAGGCAATGAGCGGCTGCGGCCGGGGCAGCCTGTTACCATCCAGGTTCCGGAAAACCGGGGAGAGTAAAATGGATATCATCCGCTGGGCCATTGAAAAACCCATCTCCGTTGCCGTAGGCGTTATCCTCGTGGTGCTCTTCGGTACCTTAGGTCTCATGCAGCTGCCCAAACAGCTGACTCCGGATGTGGAGACCCCGGAAATCACCATCCGGACCACCTGGGCCGGCGCCACCCCCACGGAGGTGGAGCAGGAAATCATCGAAAAGCAGGAAAAGGCACTCAAGGGTCTTGAAAACCTGGAGTCCATGGAAAGCTCGGCCTTTAACAACTACAGTGAGATCTCCCTGACATTTCCCGTGGGCAGCGACCTGGATGCAGCCCTGCTCAGGGTCTCAAACAAGATGAACGAGGTGGCGGATTATCCTGAAAATGTGGACAAGCCCGCCATTGAAGCGGCAGGCGCCCAGTCCAACCCGGTTATCTGGATCATGTTCAAGACCCTGCCGGACAACCCGCGGCACATCTCAACCTTCCGCACCTTTTTTGAGGATGAACTGCGCCAGCACCTGGAACGGGTGCAGGGGGTCGGTTCCCTCTTTGTGGGCGGCGGAACGGAAACCGAGGTCCACATTGAGATTGATCCGGGAAAACTGGCCCGGTTCAACCTTACCATTGACCAGGTCATCGACAGGGTCCGCGGGGCAAACAGGAACACCTCCGCAGGCCTTATGGGCATCGGTAAAAAGGATTACAGGATCCGGACGGTCAGCCAGTTTGAGAGTCCTGAAGACGCCCTTTCAACTGTGATTTACGACGACGGTATCCAGCGGGTCCACCTGAGGGATATTGCTGCCGCCGGGTTTGGTTACGAACGCAAAACCGGGGCAGTCATGCAGAACGGCACCGAAGTGATTGCCATTGGCGTCAGAAAGGAACAGGGGGCCAACGTTATCGAGGTGGTTGACCGCCTGAAAAAAGAGATCCGGCGGATCAACGAGGAGGTTCTCGCCCCCCGGGAACTCTTCCTGGACTGGGTATATGACGAGGCCCCCTATATTCTCAACGCCATTGAACTGGTAAAGAAGAACGTTATGGTGGGCGGGGTACTGGCCATCCTGGTCCTCCTGGTCTTTCTGCGCTCGGCCAGCGCCACCCTGACCACTGCCGTGGCCATTCCCATCTCGGTCATCGGCACCTTTTTATTCCTCTGGGTCCTGGACAGGAACCTCAACGTGGTCAGCCTTGCCGGAATCAGCTTTGCCGTGGGCATGCTTGTGGACAACGCCATCGTGGTACTGGAAAACATCGACCGGCACCGGCATATGGGGAAAAAAGCCTTTGCAGCAGCCTACGAAGGGGCCAATGAAGTCTGGGGAGCGGTATTTGCATCCACTGCCACCACCGTGGCTGTATTTGTTCCGGTTATTTTTATCCAGGAAGAGGCAGGGCAGCTGTTCAGGGATATTGCCATTGCCATCACCTTTTCCATTCTCCTGAGCCTCTTTGTCTCGGTTGCCGTGATTCCCACCATCCTTCACCGGCTCTACCGGCTGCCCAGGAAGGCCGGCCAGAACAAAAAAAGCCTGGGGATCATCGACAAAACAGGGGCCTGGCTCCATAAAGGCCTCATGGGCCTGTCTGCATTTTCCCTTAAAAATGCAGTTACCCGCCTGGCATGTGTCCTGGTTTTCACCTCAGTGGCTGTGGCCATTGTCTGGCAGCTCATGCCAAAGACAGAATACCTTCCCCAGGGAAACCAGAACCTGGTTCTGGCCATCCTGATACCCACCCCGGGCAGTTCCGTGGAAAAACGCCAGGAGATGGGAAACTATTTCAGCGATCAGCTGATGCCCTATCATGAGGAGGACTGGAAAGACGGGGTGCCCGGAATCGAGGATACCTGGTTTGTGGCTGAAGAGGGCTTCAACCTCATCGGCGGTGTCAGTATACACGAAACAGAGGCCGCAAAGATGCTGCCCCTGTTCAACCGCATCGCCAACAGCCTTCCCGATGTGTTCGGCTTTGCCTTCCAGGCAGGAATCTTCCAGACCGATATCGCCAGTTCCAGAACCATTGATGTGGATATCACAGGTGAAGACCTGAACCTTATCATCAGTGCCGGCGGCCAGCTCTTTGGCGCCCTTATGGGGCAGGTGCCCGGCTCCCAGATCCGCCCCATTCCCTCCCTGGAAACCACCTATCCCGAGGCCAGGCTCATACCGGACAGGGAAAGGCTGGCTGCCAGCGGGCTGACTGAATCCGGGTTCGGCCTCTGGGTGGATGTACTCATGGACGGACGGAAAATCGATGAATTCAGGCCTGAAGGCCAGCGCCAGCTGGATCTGGTCCTCAAAGGCCCGAAAGAACGGTCCGACACCCCGGAAGCCCTGCTCAACACCGCCATTGTCACCCCCTTTGACACGCCCATCCGCATCGGGGATGTTGCAGAACTGGTCTACACCCGCGGCATGACCCAGATCAACCACCTGGAGCGCAAACGGCACGTCAGGCTCCAGGTCACCCCGCCGGAGACCATGCCCCTGCAGCAGGCCATGGAAACCATACAGAACCAGGTCATCGCCCCCATGCAGGATGCCGGGCGCCTTCCGGGGGTGGAAATCACCCTTGGCGGCAATGCAGACAAGCTGACCCAGACCCGTCAGGCCCTCCAGTGGAACTTCCTTCTGGCAGTGGTCATTACCTATCTCCTCATGGCGGCCCTGTTTGAAAACTTTTTCTATCCCTTTATCATCATGTTCACCGTGCCCCTGGCAGGGGCCGGGGGCTTTATCGGCCTGCGCCTGGTGGACGGCTATATCGCCCCCCAGGGCTTTGACGTGGTCACCATGCTCGGCTTTATCATCCTGGTGGGCACCGTGGTAAACAACGCCATCCTCATTGTCCACCAGTCCCTGAACAATGTAAGATACGGCGGTATGAAAGGCACCGCCGCCATAACGGAATCGGTCCGGACCCGTATCCGGCCCATTTTCATGAGCGCGTCAACTTCGGTTTTCGGCATGCTCCCCCTGGTTCTTTCCACCGGCGCGGGCAGTGAATTGTACAGGGGACTGGGCTCCGTCCTCCTCGGCGGCCTGGCCCTGTCCACCATGTTCACCCTGTTCGTGGTTCCCTCCCTGCTGGCTTTTTTCATCGGCTTTGAAAAGAAGAGAGAAAAGAACAACGGTATGCAGACCCCATGACCCGTAAGTTCTGCACCATACTCCACTCCCTGAAGAGCCCGAAAAACGTTGGCATGATACTGCGCAGCCATGTGGCCAACGGCGGATCAGCGTTCATCACCACAGGACATGATCTGCCGTGGGCCTTTAAAAAAGGCACCCGGGCTTTTTCAAGAAAACTTGAAAGAAAATGCCGCATCCTCCATATCCCGGATCCCCTCGAAACCCTGAACTGGTGCAAAGCGCATAATTACAGCACAGTCGCAATCGAAATCAGTGAAACCCCGACCTTTCTGGACGAATTCTCCTTTCCCGGCCGCACCGCGATCATCGTTGGAAACGAAGGAGAGGGGATTGACACGGAGTTCCTGAAAAAATGCGACCATGTGGCAACCATAAAGCAGTTCGGGGAAGTGGGCAGCCTGAACGTTGCCGTATCCGCGTCAATTGCCATGTATGAGTTCAACCGGTCACAACCCACCTTAAACAAAATTACCGGCAGCCACTACAAAGATGGTTAATTGCAAGGCAAGATTCAGGCATAAACCAGGCTTGCGGCCATAGTTCTCTACCTCAAGCAGGCGAGCCATTTTGCCACATCCAAAATTTGTCCTTGCTTTTTCAGGCTGGTAATGATCTTTTCATTCAAAATCGATATCGAAAATCAACATCTGTAATAGAAGAAGGACAAGCCCTTGATCCAACATTTCATTGGCCTATGGCGTATATCATCAAAAATTCGCAGGAAATGCGGTTAGCAACTTAAATATGAATGATACCCGAATCCGGATAAGTATGCAGGTTCGGGCAAATACTTGTGAAAATATGTATGTTAATGAGCCGTTAATTCTAACAGGAGAAAAAATGTCAGATAGAACTGATCAAAATTCAAAACTCGCCAGCACAATCTTAGATTCATTTGCTAAGGGCTTTTTTCAATCGGCTGGGGTACTGGTTGCAATTGCTGTTTTTATCGGATGTATTTATTTCATGAATTTTAAAACTTCAAATGAGGAACGGGCAAAAGAATTAGCAAGAAACTTTTTGATTGAGCAAAGTAAGTTTGAATCAGCAGACGGATTTCTTGCATATTTAAACCAAGTACTTCAATTTGGAGACGAAAACATTGATCCAATGTCAAATTTATTAATGTCGGATGTTTACGAGCCGTATTATTTAAATGGCTGGACTGTAACGCCGGCATCGGAATTTGGTGAAAAAAATCCTAATATCTACTTTGTCACCTATACTTATAATACCGGTGACAGCAGATTTGGATACTTTGTTGAAGTTGACATAAACAATAATTTTGTTCGCAATGTACCTACAAATGACCAGCTTGCCCGAAAATATGAATTACGATCTCAGGAAAGGTATGAAGAACTAGAAAAAAATACATTTAACGAAATTGAAAAAATACTTGGATTTAAACCTGATTATAAAGACCATGTTTTAAGAGTTAACTTTAAAAAGGGGTATGAATTTGTAAAAACAGATGCAGATAATCTTTTAGACTCCTTAAAACCGGCAATGGACGGTCGAAGGGATACATTTCTGAAAATTGTTTTTTATGACAGTGAAAATCAAGGTATGATTGGCGAAGTGCATACAAAACAGTGATCCACACAATCACATTAACGCAGACATTTATCGTCTTATTCTCCATGGCCGCCTGGTGCGGACCGAACGGGAGGAGAATGCCCATCACCGGCAGCCCGGGACGAAATATCGTGGAGGAATGACTTGACATGACAGGGATTTAGGTTTATACACCCGCCTGTTTGATATAGTCACCTCGGAGATCATGAAACATGAAACGTTTTTTAATACCGGATACGGTTGCCGGCCGTATCCGGCTGTATTCTATTTTAATGGCCTGCCTGCCGCTGCTGTTTGCCATAATTGTCCTTTTTTTGGTCATCCGCAGGGACACCATGGAAGATACCCGGAAAGCCCTGCTGGAACAGGCGGTATCACATAAGGTATTCATTGAGGAGTGGTTCAGGGAGCGTCAGGATGATGTTAAGTTCCTTGCCCGGACTGATGCGGTGCGGCAGGGGGACCTTGAGGCATCCCGGCAGATATTCAGGGAATTTGACAAAAGCCACGCAGATATCTCCGCCGTTGTAATGGTGGGGGCCCACGGTAAAACAACGGCGGATTCACTGAACAATACCCTTGTGGATGTCACGGACCGCGAATATTTCATCAGGGCCCGGGCAGGGAAGCCGCACGTGACAAAGGTGCTCATCGGCAGGACCTCCGGTAAACCCATTATCATTTTTTCCCATCCCGTGACCCGGCCGGACGGGTCTTTTGGCGGCCTGGTATTCCTGGCCTCCCGTCTCACGGCCATAAATCAGCTGATGAACAACCTCAGGTTCGGCAATACCGGAGAGACTTATATCCTGAACCGGGAGGGGTATATGCTCACGGAATCCCGGTATCTTGACCGCCTGATATCCGAGGGCCGGGTGACCCGGTCCGCAATCATGGAGATCAAGACCACCGGCAGGATGATTCAGGATGCCCTTGCCGGAAGGCAGCCTGAAGGCCCCTATGCCGATTACCGCGGGGATGCTGTTCTGGGGGCCAGCCAGTGGACCAAGGGGGGCAGCTGGCTTATCGTATCTGAAATCGATTATGCCGAAGCCGTCAGCAACCTGCACCCCTTTCTTCTGGCCCTTTTGGGCGGATTTGCCGTCACCCTGTTTTTTCTGACACCTGTACTCCTGCGGCTTGGAAACTCCATTGCAGAACCCCTGGAACGGCTGAACCGGATCACCAGGGATATGGCCGGCGGCAGGTTTGAGCCTGCCGGCAGGCGGTTAACCTTTAAAAATGCTCCCAGGGAAGTCGAACAGCTTGTGGAAACCTTCACCCTCATGCATACCAGGGTGGATGCAACCCTCCGACAGCTGGAGGAGGCAGCGGTTACCGACCAGCTCACCTGCCTGCCCAACCG
Source organism: Desulfobacterales bacterium (assembly GCA_022361395.1). Taxonomy (GTDB): domain Bacteria; phylum Desulfobacterota; class Desulfobacteria; order Desulfobacterales; family Desulfobacteraceae; genus Desulfobacter. Next base: position 6,616 of record JAKSAX010000149.1, read on the forward strand.
GCGGTTACTGATGAAGGAAGGGGCCAGGCTCGTGAGCGTTGCTGCCCGGGCAAACCAGCCATGCAGCCTGTTCATGATAGATATCGACCACTTTAAATCCATCAACGACACTTACGGCCATGTGGCCGGAGACCGGGTACTCCGGCAGATCGCCGGGGTCCTGAAAGAGGTTGCCCGGTCCTCAGATATCGTTGCCCGGTACGGGGGAGAGGAGTTTGCAGTGGTTGCCCCGGGGGCGGACTGCGTTCTGGCCCGGAATCTGGCGGAACGCCTGCGCCGGGCAATTGCCGCCAGGACCTTTAACACGGATGAACACCCCCTGACCTGCACCGTTTCCATCGGCATTGCTGACAGTGGCTCCCAGGTCAGGTTCGGGGCGGATGAGTACGAGGACATGCTGGCCAGGGCTGACAAGGCATTGTACCAGGCCAAGGCTTCCGGACGGGATATGGTCATGGGCTGCGGTAAAAATCCGGCAGATGTGACCGATTGAGTCTACCTTCAGGGGCCTATGCTTTGTGATACGCCCCGCTTTTTGCGTACGCATCCGTATACCCGGAAAATTTCTGCCGGTACTCTTTTGGCCGGAGCCCGGTTAACCGGACAAATATTTTCCTGAAAAAGGCGATATCCTCATATCCGACCGCATAGGTGATTTCGCTGAATGTCAGGTTGCCATCCTCCAGCATCTGTTTTGCCGCTTCAACCCTGAGTGCCTGAATAAAAGCCAGAGGCGTCATTCCGGTGGCCTGCTTAAAACGGCGCTCCAGTGACCGGCGGCTGATGTTCAGCATCCGGGCGAGATTGTCATATTCCACGGTTTTGGTCCTGTTATCTGCCAGCCATTCCTGGGCCCGGGTGACAAGGGTATCACCATGGGACCTGGCACCGGGAAAACTGTCATATGGGACCTGGCTGTGCCGGTCCATCCCGAGAACCATAGTTTTGGCAGATTGCCTGGCAGCCTTTTTACCGCAGAATTTTTCCACCAGGTATAATGACAGATCCATGCCGGCAGTGACACCGGCAGAGCAGTACAGGCTGCCATGGTCGATGAACATCCGGTCTTTTTCCAGAGTGATTTGCGGATACCGAGATTTAAACCGGTCTGCGAATCCCCAGTGGAGCGTGGCTGACTTACCGTCCAAAAGCCCTGTTTCCGCAAGAAGGAATACCCCCGTACAAATGCTTGCCACATGGGCGCCTCTGTCAAAATGGTATAAAATCCAGTCCACAAGATGCGGCGCGCGTTTAAGGATGTCATCAATGTAAGTGGCCGAAGCAATGATGATCAGGTCCGTTGCATCAATCCGGTCAATACCGCAATGGGGAGCAATCTCTATCCGGTTCACAGATCTGATCGGCTGCCCGTCTGCAGAGGCAATGGTTACGTCAAAAAACGGTGTGTGCTCTGTTTTGTTAAGCCGGTTCCAGAGCCGGCCGGCCTGGTTCAAAATATCCATGGGGCCGAAGATGGTGGTTGCCATGGAATTATAAAGTCCCAGGATGGTTACTTTTCGCATATTTTTTCCTCGCATCACCCATTTGTCGTTATCACCATTTAATTTGTCATTTATGCCACTATCCAAAGAGAATGGCAATCTCTATGATTGAAAAAACCAACTCTCAGGAGGAACGACATGACAGACAATGCCATCAAAGAGACCATTGCCCCCTGCGGCCTGTGCTGCGAAACCTGTTTTGCCCATGTTAACGGGGATATCAGAAAACTGAGTATCCAGCTTAAGGAAAAAGTGGGGAATTTTCACATCAATGCCAAGCGGTTTGAGGCATTGCTGGACAACCCTGTATTTAAAAAATATCCCGGTTTTAAAGAGATGCTCGACTATTTTGCATCTGAAAATTGTCATGGCTGCAGGAATGAAATGTGCAAACTTTTCAAAAATTGCGGGGTAAGGCCCTGTCATGAGGCCATGGGCGTTGACTTCTGTTATCTCTGTGATGAGTTCCCGTGTGACCGTACCAATTTTGATGACAGCCTGTACAAAAACTGGATAACCATCAATGAAATCATACGGAAAAAAGGGATTGAAGCCTATTGCGAACAGGCCAGGATGCGCCCCAGATACGGATGAGGCTGGGCCGGTATCCGCCACCGGTTATTTTTACTTTTTTTCACCTGCCATGGGTGCTTTTTCACTCTTTTCCGGCGGGCCTGAAAATTCCGGGCCCGCATAATTTACCGCATAATTTATCTTGCTAACCCGCCTTTTCTTATCTACAATCAATATCAACAGGGAATACTATCCGGAAACGCTTCATATTCTTTTTTAACTGTTTTACAGTTTTTAAACATTCCCGGCTTTCTTACTCGGCATACAACTCGTTTTCTCCCTTACCTATTTAATAAGGGAGGCTATTTTATTGGAGGTTTAGTCATAACACCTATTTTCTATAGGTATTAAATAGGTGATTATAGAGGACTCCAAATTCTTGGTTTTGTGTAGGATTTTTTATATATTTTTACAGCTTTTGTTAAGTCACCGCCAGTTAGGCAAGAAACATAATAACTGGCAAGCTTACCACAAGTCAGCCACACCAAACACACACCTTTTTATGAAGTCCCTGAGAGAGGTGTAGCTGTTTAACGGGTGGCAGAGGGTTTATAACCATAGTTTAACTTGCCGGAATTTAATAACTTACCATGGACAGACGTTTAATTTTTACTTATCTGGGAGCGTTTCTTTGCGGGGTCTTCATAATGGCCGGTGTCCTGAGATTTATATATCTCAGCGTGACCAACACCCATCAGACACGCATCGAGGCAAAAGAAAAAGATTACGTTAACCTGCAAAAATCAATTATTACCCGGCATTTTTACGGGATTGTTTCCGATCTTGAAATCTTATCCGAATTCCATGAGTTAAAAAAACTTGCCGGGAATAGCGAAGCCTATGCGGAACAGGACCTGGAGTATGATTTTCTCTCTGTTTCCAGGCGGAAAACCATATATGACCAGATACGGTTTATCGACAAAAACGGATTGGAAATCATCCGGGTCAACTACAATAACGGGGATCCCCAGCTCGTTCCGGATGCCCTGCTCCAGAACAAGGCCGGCCGGTACTATTTTAAAAATGCCATGGCTGAGGGTGAAAACCAGATCTATATTTCACCCATTGATTTAAATGTTGAAAACGGCCGGGTGGAAAGGCCCTTTAAACCGATGCTCAGGTTCGGCACCCCGGTCCTGGATGCCATGAAAGTCAAACAGGGTGTGCTGATCCTGAATTACAATGCCTCTGACCTGCTCTCTGAGTTTAAGAGCATCCCCAGAAACACACCCGGAAAAACCTGGCTGTTAAATAAAGAAGGCTATTGGATTGTCGGTTCGGCACCCCGGGATGAATGGGGGTTTATGTTTGAAAACGGAAAACAGAACACCCTCAGGCAGCGGATGCCCGATGCCTGGAAAAAGATTCACGGAAACGCCCGGGGACAATTCAACACCTCAAAAGGGTTTTTCACCTTTACCGAGTTTCAAATGGATAACCGCCGGGCCGGTTTCATCCTGAAAGAAGCGCCACGGAAACGGTTACCGGGCGCAGATACCCAGGTATGGAAAATCGTATCATATATTCCCAATGGGATACTGGTTTCCGAATTGCGGAGCCATTCAATGGGGCTGGAAAAAAAACTGATCGGTATTTTCATTGTCCTGATTCTCTTCTACGGCATCATCATCTATTGCCTTGCCCTGGCCCAGCAGAAAAAAAATCAGGCTGAAGAACTCATAAAGCAGTACAATATCAATCTGGAGAAAAAGGTAAAACAGAGGACCGCGGAACTTCAAAAGGTGACAAGAGCTGTGGAGCAGAGTCCGGCAGCCGTTGTCATCACGGACCCCGAGGGAAAAATCGAGTATGTAAACCCGATTTTCAGCATCCTGACCGGATATACCGCTGATGAAGCCATTGGGAAGACGCCGCGCCTGCTGAAAGCCGACGGTGTGCATTCCCCTGAATTTTACAGGGAGATGTGGAAAACCATCCGGGCCGGACAGGTATGGCGCGGTGAGATGTGCAACCGGAAAAAAAACGGGAAGCTGTACTGGGAAAACGCCTCCATATCCCCCATCGTGAATACCAACGGGGAAATAACCCATTTTGTTGCCGTCAAGGAAGACATCACCGAGAGCCGGGAGTTGCAGGAGCAATTGGTGCAGCAGAAAAAACTGATAGACATGCTGCATCAGTCAACCACCTCTTTTGTGGAAAAGGGCGATTTCAAAGCAGCCATGAACAACATGCTTGAAACACTCCTGGAAATCACCGGCAGCGAGTACGGCTTTGTCGGGGAGGTGCTTCTGGATGAAGACGAGCGCCCCTATCTGAGAACCCATGCCATCAGCAATATCGCCTGGGATATTGAATCGGAGAAACTCTATGATGCGTCACGGGAGAGCGGGTTTAAATTTGACAATCCAGATACATTGTTCGGCCATGTGCTGACGTCGGGCAAAAGCCTTATGTGCACGGATCCCTTATCAGACCCCAGGGCCGGCGGCCTGCCCCCGGGCCACCCTGCCATGCATTCGTTTCTGGGCATGCCTATTCATTACGGAAATGAAATGGTGGGAATGTACGCCATTGCCAACCGCCCGGGGGGGTATGACACCTCACTCCAGGCTTTTTTGACCCCCCTGAACGCAACCTACGGGGTATTGATCAACTACAGGCGGATAATGGATCTCAAAGAGCAGAACAGGCAGGCGCTTGTTGAGGCCAAGGAGATGGCCGAATCCGCAGCACGTATCAAAAGTGACTTTCTGGCGAACATGTCCCATGAGATCCGGACACCGCTGAACGCAGTCCTCGGTTTCCTGGACCTGGTGCTTGAAGATTCCGCACTCTCTTCCCGTCATAAAAAACACCTCACCACCGCAAAGACATCTGCCGCCGTGCTTTTAATGCTGATCAACGATATCCTTGATATCAGTAAAATGGAAAACAAAAAATTAGCCATTGAGCAAGGTCCCTTCAGCCTGGTCCAATTGATGGCTGAAATTCAGGCGACAATGGATATCACGGCCCGGGAAAAGGGGCTTATCCTGACCTTCGACATTGACCCGGATATACCGGGATTAATGCTCGGCGATCCCCTGCGGCTCCAGCAGATCATTGTGAACCTGCTGAGTAATGCCATCAAATTCACCCACGAGGGCAAGGTGGCCGTCATCATCGTCCCTGCCGGGAAAAAAGACCAGATCCGTTTCACCATAAAGGATACAGGCATCGGTATACCGGCGGACCGCCTGGAGACCATTTTTGAATCCTTTACCCAGGCAGATCCCTCAACCACCCGGAAATTCGGCGGAACCGGATTGGGAACAACCATTGCAAGGAACCTGGTGGCACTCATGGGCGGTAAAATCTGGGTTGAAAGTGAAGAGGGTAAGGGAAGTTCATTCCATTTTACCATTACCGCACCTGCCACAGATAAAGTAACAAACACGATCTGTCTTGATGATATGTGCAGTGGCGGGGATAAATCCAACGGGGAAATTTCAGAACGCTGTTTCAGAATACTGGTGGCTGACGACGTTCCCGTCAACCTTGAACTGGTCAGAATCTGCCTGGAAAAATACGGGCATGAGATCATAACGGCCGGAAACGGCAGGGAAGTCCTTGAAAAAATCTCAAAAGAAAATATAGACGTCATTCTCATGGATGCCCATATGCCGGTAATGGACGGGCCGGAGGCGGCAAAACAGATTCGCGAACTGGAGGCCGGCAGTGACAGGCATATTCCCATCATTGCCATGACGGCTGCGGTCATGGAGGACGAAACCAGGCAGTATATCCAATCCGGGATGGATGCTGTTCTGGCCAAACCCATTGATTTTGACAATCTCCGCCGGATGATAGATGACATCGTACCGGACGATGCGGGGCAGCCCGCCGATAATACAAAAGAGCCCCTCCCCTCCCCGGAAACAGTGGAATTCCCCAGGCTGCCCGGGATAGACACCCAGGACGGAATAAAGCGGTGGCAGGACAGCAGCGCTTATACCCGTGCATTGACGGAATTCTCGCAAACATACGAAGACGCGGCTGCTAAAATAGCCGGTTTCCTGGAAAAAGGAGAGACAAAAAACGCCCATGAACTTGTTCACGCCATCAAAGGGGTGGCAGAAAATCTCTCCATGACACAGGTCGCCCGTGCGGCAAAAACCATTGACAGGGCCTTTAAAGAGAATCGTATACAGGGGGTTGCCTCGCATCTGCCGGTCCTTGCCGGAGGGCTGAAAGAGACGATTAATGCCCTGGGGGAACTGGAGGGGATAGAAGAGGTGAAAAGCAGCCCCGGAAGAAAGAGGGATCCGGAATCCGTGAAGGAGTTGCTTGCAAAAACCGGGGACGCCATTGACCGGTACAACCCCTACAATGCCCAGCCCTTTTTATCGGAGCTGACTGACTGCCTCGGGTCTTCCTGCCTGCGTCCTGTCACCGAATGCCTTGACCGGTTCGACTTTGCAGGGGCAAAGGCGGAATTGGAAAAACTGGCCAAAACCCTTGGAACATACAACTGAGGAAAAAATGAAGAGCCGATGGAAAGTGCTTATAGCGGATGACGAGCCGAACAACCTGAGATTAATGGGCCAGATTTTAAAAAACCATTACCAGCTTTCCTTTGCCACGGGCGGCGTAATGGCATTGGAGGTGGCCCGTAAAATCAATCCTGACATCATCCTTCTTGATATCATGATGCCGGACATGGACGGCTATGAGGTCTGCACCCACCTGAAGGCAGATCCGGAAACAGCAGGGACCCCCGTGATTTTCGTCAGCGCCATGGGAGAGGGGGAAGATGAACTGCGCGGCTTTGACGCCGGCTGCGTGGACTATATCACAAAACCGGTATCCGCCCCCATTGTCATGTCCAGGATAAAGACACACCTTACACTATTTGACACCCACCGGAAGCTTGAGGAAATGGTTGAACAGAGAACCGGACAGCTGAGCCGGGCGGTTCAGAAACTGGAAAAATACTCCCTTGAAACCATCCACAGACTGACCAGGGCAGCTGAATACAAAGATGAGGACACCTTTTTACACATACTGCGCATGAGCCACTATTCGGTTGCCGTTGCAAAGCAGATGGGGCTTGATGAAAAAGAGACCAACTCCATTCTCCATGCCGCCCCCATGCATGACCTGGGTAAAATAGGCGTACCGGACAGCATCCTTTTAAAACCCGGAAAACTTACCGCCGAAGAATGGGAAATCATGAAACAGCATACCCTGATCGGCGGAGAGATACTAAGCGGGTCTGAAGCGGAATATGTAAAACTCGGGGAGACGATCGCCCTGACCCACCATGAAAAATGGGACGGCAGCGGTTATCCCAAGGGTCTGACAGGCCATGATATCCCCCTGGCGGGAAGGATTGTAGCCATTGCAGATGTTTTTGACGCCCTGACCTCAAAACGGCCCTATAAGGATCCGTTTTCAATTGAAAAATCCTTTGCCATCATCTCCGAGGGCAGCGGAAACCACTTTGACCCCGATGTGGTGGATGCTTTCTTTGCAGTGAAGGATGAGATTCTGTCCATTAAGGAGAAGGCAAATTCACAGGCGGAGAGCGATTTCCGCCACTATTCAAAAGCCGGCCCCGGCACAAATTTATAATCATACTTTTTTTAACCCTTTAGGAGTAATATTAAATGCCGATCAGATACAAGTTGGGATTCATCGTTGCAGGATTATCTTTTATTATTTTAGCCATGTTTTTGGTAACATGGTATACCACCACCTCACAAAAGGCCGACGGCCTTGTGATCAACCTTGCCGGCCGGCAACGCATGCTTTCCCAGAAAATGTCCAAAGAGCTGTTTTTCTTTTTTGCCGAAACCGATACGGCTGCAAAGGAGAAGCTTGCCGCAAGTACCCTCAACACGATGAAAATATTTGACATCACCCTTTCCGCCCTCACGGTTTCGGGCAAGGCCCCTTTTACACTGAACCTGGAAGGAAAATATGCTGACTGCCCCAAAGCGGCGGAACCGGCCTTTTCCCAGCTCAAGAAAGTTGACGGGATATGGAAGGATTTTTCCATGCACCTGCAAAATGCCCTGTCCGGGGGTACCGGCACCTCAGAAAGCCTGGACTATATAAAAAAGAATAATATAACGCTCCTGAAAGAGATGAATAAGGCTGTTGTAATGCTTCAGAAACTCTCTGAAAAAAAGGTTACCCGCCTGATCCTCTTTCAAACCATCGGCCTGGCTGCCGGCGCCCTTCTTCTGGCAGCCAGCCTGCTCCAGATCCGCGGGATCGTTAAAAATCTTCTCCAGTCCTCCCAGACAGCTCTCAGCATGAGCAAGGGAGATTTGACAATGCGGTTTGATACAGCGGATAAACCAAGGGAAAAACTGGATGAACTGGATTTCCTGGGGTATAACTTAACCAGATTTGCCCAGTCACTTCAGCAAAACATGAAAAAGATATACCAGGAGGCACAAAACTTAAACACCTCATCAACCGAAATGAATAAGGTGGCTGCAGACCTATCCAACGAGGTAAACACATCTTCGGAAAAAACCGGCCATGTTGTTTCCCGGACCAGCAGCATGAGTGAAGACATGAATGCGGTGGCCGCAGCCATGGAAGAGCTGAATGCAAACACCCGCCAGATAGCGGAGTCCACCTCCAGGATCTCCGACTCCAGCAAAGACATCGCACACAATGCAGACAAGGCCAGCCACATCTCCGAACAGGCGGTTCACCGGGTTGACTCAGCCACCGCAAGGGTTGACGATCTTGGTGATGCAGCCAAAAAAATCGGCAATGTTTCCGAAACCATTACCGATATCTCGGAACAGACAAACCTCCTTGCCTTAAATGCAACCATTGAAGCGGCCCGGGCCGGGGAAGCCGGAAAAGGGTTTGCCGTTGTTGCCAATGAGATAAAAAGCCTTGCGCACCAGACCTCGGAGGCCACGGAACAAATCAAGGAGAACATCAGCTGGATTCAGGGGGCAACATCTTCCACGGTTGACGATATCAGGGAAATTTCCCAGGTAATCACAGAGGTAAACACCATTGTCAAAAACATCTCCCTCTCAGTCACCGATCAGACCAATACCATAACTGAAGTCAGCAGCAACGTCTCCCAGGGTGCGGACGCACTCCAGGAAGTCAGTTCAAATGTTGCCAGCACCTCTGCCGGTTCCTTTGAGATTGCAGGGGACGTGGATGATGTGGGACAGTCCATTTCCCTGGTGTCCGCCAATTCAGAGAGCATCGCCAGCAATGCGGAACAGCTTTCCCAGCTGTCGGCCCAGCTTCATGAGATGGTTGACCATTTCAAGATTGAATAGATTTCCCAGGCAGAACTTTAGGGATTGCGCAAAAATCAAGTCACCTTCTGTTTTGCGCAGTCCCTAAGGGCAAACAAATACAATGGGGGCGGGGCTCAGGCAAAGCTGCCGGCAATATGCCTTAACCGTTCAAGCCCCCATTTTATGTCTTCCGCATTACAGGCGGGAAAGGTCAGTCTGACCACCAGTCCGTTTTTCTGTTTTGCCTCCCTCAAATCAGGGGCGACCGCATCCCAGGCAGGGGTGATACTGATGCCTTCTTCTTGGGCTGCAGCCAGAAATGCCTCCTCTTTTTCAGGGGTGATCCCCGGCAGGCTGATACAAGAGAAAAAACCGCCGTCAATCTTGCAGGGGAATGCCCCGGGAAAATTCTCATTCAACACGGTGTTCAGGGCATCCATTTTAGGCTTGTACAATTTGCAAAGATATTTCAGATACGCATCATACCCGCCGGATTCAATGAATCCGGCAATAAAGCCCTGGGTGGGCAGATTGGGATTCAGCCGGGTATTGGCAATGATCTTCGTCATCAGATCCAGAAGATTTTCCGGGATTACCATATATCCGCACTTGGTTCCCGGTGAAATGGTCTTTGTAAACGAACTTACCAAAACAGGTCCGTGACCGGAGACGGGGATGGGCTCATTTTTATTTCCGTCGTACCGCAGGGCTTCATAACAGATATCCCAGATACAGAGTACATCAGCGGCTCTGCATATATCCTCGGCAGCTTTCCGGTTCCCGGGCAGATAGTTGATGCCCGTGGGATTCTGGTGAAAGGGGATACCGTAAAAGGCGGCAACGGATTCCTTCCGGAGCGTTGACTTCAATTGATCCAGATTTATGCCCTCTGCCGTTAATTCCACACCGACCAGATGATGGCCGTACCGCTGAGCATCAAAAATGACACGGTCATAGGTCATCTCCTCCACGGCAATTTTGCTTCCCTTGGGCAGGGATTTGAAAAGAAGGGAGATCATCTCCATGCCGCCGTTACCGGCGATAACCCGATCCGGATGGACATTATAAACGGCAGCCAGGAGATCCCTTAGGGGTTTGAAACCGTTAAAATGCCCGTATTGAAGCACCTGGGTCTGATACTTGTTTACCGTTTGCTCATACCCTTGCGCCACCATGGGCCTGAGTTCCGCCAATGCTTCTTCAGCCGGCACACCCCTGAGAAAATTCACCCTTCTGTTTTTATCTGTGTCACCCATTTTAACATCCTTTCGCTGCGTTCTGCCGTATCAGGCATATATGGTAATATGCCGGTTTGATTCTCCCAATGACAAGCCATCTCTTTTTCACAGATTTCCCCTTAAATCAAGTTTATATTAATGTTCTATAATATTTTTTACAGGTTGTGCAGACCGGCCCGCATTGCCATGGGCCGCAATCCAGGGTATAGGCATCTAACTTTCAGACCTAATGATTTCAATCACTTACTTTTGTACAGGCAATCCAAGGCAAAATCCGGATAACGCATAAGTGTCCAAAACCTTTAAAAATCAAAAACCGTGTCAAGTTTATAGACGATTGCCCTGGGTTGCAATCCGGCAGCCGTTGTATTATTAAAGTATACCAAGATCAACCCACTATCACTCAGCACAGGAACGGCAGATGAATAAAGAGATTTACAACACCCTTCGGAACCGGATTATCTATCTGGATTATGAACCCGGACTCATCCTCAAGGAGCAAACCCTTGCCGAGGAATTCGGGGTCAGCAGAACCCCCCTGCGGACCGTGCTGTTCCGGCTGGAATGGGAACACCTGGTAAAAATCCTGCCCAGGACCGGCATCCTGATCATGGAACTGGAGCTGAGCTCCATTACCAATGTGTTCCAGGCAAGGCTGGAGCTTGAGGCGGTGATCGGCACCATGGCGGCGGAGCGGATGAACAGGGACAGGCTTGACCGGCTGATAAAACTCCAGTCGGATTGCGAAGCCCTGAAAGACAACATTGCTCCCCGGGCACTGGGGGACCTGGACATGGCAAATAAACAGCTCTTCCACGAGTCAGCCGGCAACCCCTTTCTCATTGAAATGTCAGAACGTCTTTATTCCCTGACCTTCAGGCTCTGGTATTTTAACATGCTCAAAATGGATCGCACCACATGGAACCTGGAGGTAGATGCGGTTCAAGAGGATCTGGTAATCCTTGCGGACCTGCTCCGGAAAGGTACACCGGAAGAGACGGGCAGGGCCAGGAAAGAGCAGTTGCTTAAACATCTTAAACGGATCAGGTCTTCATTCCTGGGATTGACCGGGCTCTAACAGGGCAGATCAAAAGATCTTATACTTCAGGCAGCAGGTTCAGGGTCAACGCAAGTAACTTTTCAGATGATTCCAATACGTTACTTTTGTACAGGCAATCGCAGGCAAAATCCGGATAAGGCATAAGTGGCCAAAACCTTTGAAAATTAAAAACCGTGCCAATTTTATATGCGATTGCCCTGGCAGCAGGTTCCTGAGATCTTGACTTCAAAGGCGGGCCTGTCTATAATCGGTGGACTTTTGCTATATATCACAATCTTTAAGGTCTGAGTTATGAAAAAGGCATGGCTTACAATTATATCTCTCCTGATCCTGCTGCCGGGTACTGCGGACAGGGTATTTTCCGAAACCCATGCGGCAATGGTCAAAAGCACCTCGGGGCAGGTGAGCATCCTGCGCCGGGATCAAAGTGTACCTGCCCGGGTGGGAATGCTTCTCCTCAACGGGGATACAATTGTATCCGCACACAAAGGGTACGCCGGTATAATGTTCACCGACGGAACGGTGATTACCCTGGGCCCGGAAACGGATTTCCGTATCAACACCTATGTGTTTTCCCCTGAAACCGGCAATTACGATTTTTTCTTTTACCTGGACAAAGGGTCAGCTGTCTATCATTCCGGGAAAATCAGCAAACTCTCCCCGGAATCGGTTAAGGTGGCCACTCCCAAAGCAACAGTGGGGATCCGGGGAACCCGTTTTATCATCAAGGTGGATTGAATACATTGAAAACCTTTCTAAAACTCATCATCCTATCGGCGGCCTTAATGCTCCTGTATTCCTGCGGACAAAAAGATACCACCGTTATTCTCCTGCCCGGGGATGACGGACGCACAGGCAAGGTCCTGGTTGAAAACCAAAAATCTTCAACCCTGCTGGACAAACCCTATACCTATACTGAAGCCACTTCAAAAACCGCCGGATTTGTGGTCCGGAAGGCTGATCCTGATGAGATAAAGGCAGCCTATGCCCGGCTTTTTGAGGCAGAACCCCCAAAACCGGTTCATTTTATCCTTTACTTTAAAACAGACTCAGTGAAGCTGACGCCGGAATCCATGGCCCTGCTGCCGAAGATTTCCCGGAGTGCAAAAGAAAGGGAACCCTCTGAAATAAGTATTATCGGCCATACTGATACCCGGGGCACCCCCGAGTATAACGTTAAGCTGTCCCTGGAACGGGCCAAAGAGGTGGCCAAAATCCTCACCCGTTACGACACCGGCCTGAAACAGGTTTATATCCAGGGGTTCGGTGAGTACGACCTTTTGGAACCCACACCTGACAACACCCCGGAGGCCCGGAACCGCCGCGTAGAAATCATGATCCGGTGAGTCAGGGGTGAATCTGCCGCCCAAAATAACCCGGCTTCCCAAACCTGTAAGTTTCTGCCTGATTGCCGTCATGGGCCTGCTCACCCTGGCAGCGGCCCTGGCACCGTTTACGGATATTGCTCCGGTCAAATCACTGGACACCTTTTTTTACGACCGTTTCATGATCCAGGACCGGGACCGGACGCCCTATTCCCATGATATCACCATCGTGGATATTGACGAGGTCAGCCTGTCCGGGGCAGGCCAGTGGCCATGGCCCAGATACAGGCTGGCCCGGATGCTGGCCATTTTATCTTCCCATTCCCCCAGGACCATGGGCCTGGATATTGTATTCCCCGAACCTGACCGCCTTTCCCCGGGCCACCTGGCCCGGCAGTTTAAAAGGGATTTCCAGCTGGACATTACCTTCCCTGATATTCCTCACTCACTCACGGACAACGACGGTTTTTTCGGTCATATCCTGGACCAGACCCGGACCGTGGGGGCAAGGTACTACTACTTTGACCATGTTTCCAAAGGCGCAGTGTGCAAAGGCCTTCCTCTTACTATTAAAGACCCGGGCGGACGCACCGCCCTGTCAAAGGCCGAAGGGGTGCTCTGCAACACACCGAAAATCGAAACCCGGCTGGCATCTGCAGGGTTTATCAACAATCAATACGACACCGACGGCCTGCTGCGCAGGACACCTCTGCTCATCGAATACCGGAACGGCATCGCCCCCCACCTCTCCCTGGCCCTGTTCATGATGGAAAACAACCTGGAGAGCCTGGAAGTCGTCCGGACCCCAACGGGGGAAGCCCTCAGGGCCGGCCGGATAAACATCCCCATAACCCGGGACGGGTTTGTTCATGCCAATTTTAAAGGGCCTGGCAGGGCATTCAGATATATCCCGGCAATTGATGTGCTGAACCGGAAATTCGACCCGGATCATATCCGGGGCAAAACCCTGCTCATCGGCAGTTCCGCCGTGGGGCTCAACGACATCCATCCCACGGTGTTCGACCCCCATTTCCCCGGAATTGAGGTGTCGGCCGTTCTTCTGGATAATATGGCCAATGGTGATTTTATCCGGATACCCTCCTGGTCGGACATTGCCCTGGCCCTGGCCTGCCTTGCCATGGGCAGCTTCATGCTGGCAGTGTTTAACAGGAACCCCGGCCCGGCAGGGCTTCTTCTGGCCGCCACAGCCGGCACAGGCCTGATGCTCGGGGCCAGTATTATCCTCTACTACCAATGGCTGATCTTTATCTCACCGGCCATGCCCCTTATCCTCGGGCTGGTCTTGTTCATCCTGATCACCTTTACCAGGTTTGCCTCGGAAAAACGGGCTGCCTATACCTGGTTCAGGCAATTATCCGCAGCCCAGCAGCTGACCATGGAAATCATGGTCTCCATGGTAGAGACCCGGGACCCTGAAACAGGGGCGCATATCGTGCGGACCCAGCACTATGCCAAAGCCGTGGCCCTCCGGCTCCGGTCCAAAGGCCTGTTCAGCGATACTCTCACCGACAAGTATATTGAAACCCTGTTTTTATCCGTTCCCCTCCATGATATCGGCAAGGTGGGCATACCGGACAATATCCTGCTCAAACCGGGCAGGCTCACTGACGATGAATTCAGGCATATGAAAATGCACGCCACCTACGGCAGAATCATCCTGCGCAGGGCAGCGGAAAAAATCGAGGGAAGCAACTACCTGGCCATGGGCGAAGATATCGCCGGCACCCACCATGAAAAATGGGACGGCACGGGATACCCGGAGGGTCTTGCCGGGGAAGAGATCCCCCTGTCAGGCCGGCTTATGGCCATTGCCGATGTCTATGACGCTCTGATCAGCAAACGGTGCTATAAACCGCCCTTCCCCCATGCCAAGGCCATGTCCATTATTCTGGAGGAGAAAGGCAAGTTATTTGATCCCGTGATAGTCGAGGCCTTTGTGGAAATCGAAACCACTATCCGGGAGATTGCCGCACGGTTTGGTGACGAGGAATGACAATGGGGCAGTTTTACCCCCTGGGATACCCGGGATTTTCCGTTTCCGGACTGCGGATAGCGGAATACCTGTCAGCCGCGGGTTACCGCCCGGCTGCCCGCCAGATGATCCGGGGCAGGTTCGCCCCCTTGCATCCTCCCGGAGGACGCTGCCTTTAACCCCCTTTAATACCAAGGGGTTTTCTCACACACCATGATGCGGGAAGGGGCATTATTGCCCCCGGAACGCCATACTGCCGCCGGCCCTGGTAAAACCAACCTGTTGATATAAAAGGATTTATGGTTTCCGGCATGGTTTTTGATTGCCATACGGCTGAGTATAATACTTTAATATGAAAGGCGGATTACACTTTATATGATATTATTTTTTAGATACGGCGGGGCAATACTGCTCTCCCTGATCCCGGCCCATGCCATGGCTTCGGGTATTGATGAGGCCATAAACAGGGCGCTGACCCCGGTGTCGGAACTGCTGGTTTCCTTTGTATTTTTCAAAATCGAGGTGGCAGGGGTGGGGATCCCCCTGGTGGTTGCCTGGCTTGTTCTGGGCTCCCTGTTCTGCACGGTTTACCTGAATTACATCAACATCCGCGGGTTCAAACATGCCTTCAGGCTTGTCCGGGGAGATTTCAGCGACGGCAAGGGGCATGGGGAAATCAGCCATTTCAACGCCCTGTGTACGGCTGTATCCGGTACCGTGGGCATCGGCAACATTGCCGGTATCCCCATTGCCATTGCCGCGGGCGGCCCGGGCGCGGTCTTCTGGATGCTCATTGCCGGATTCCTGGGAATGTCCACCAAGTTCATGGAATGTACCCTGGCAGTATTGTTCCGGAAGGAAAATCCCGACGGCACGGTTTCCGGGGGTCCCATGTACTACCTGACCCAGGGGCTGGAAAAACTGGGCAGGCCGAAAACAGGTAAGGCCCTGGGAGGATTCTATGCGTTCGGAATTCTGTTCGGCTGCCTGGGAATCGGAAATATGTTCCAGTCCAACCAGGCCTACAGCCAGTTCCTGGTGGTCACAGGCGGGGATGCCTCCTTTTTCGCGGATAAGGGATGGCTGTTCGGCCTCTTGTTTGCCCTGGTGGTATTTTCGGTCATTGTGGGCGGTATCAAAAGCATTGCAAAAGTCGCCTCAAAACTGGTCCCTTTTATGGCATTGCTTTATATTGTCACGGCATTGGTCATCATTGCCATAAACGGCAAGTATATACCGGCTGCCATCGCCATGATCGTGGAAAGTGCCTTTAACACAAAAGCAGTCGGCGGCGGTATGCTGGGCGCCATTGTCATCGGATTCCAGCGGGCGGTTTTTTCCAATGAGGCCGGTCTTGGCTCCGCAGCCATTGCCCACTCTGCCGTCCGGACAAAGGAACCCGTGACAGAGGGGTTTGTGGCCATCCTTGAACCCACCCTCGACACCCTGATCGTCCTGGCCATTACAGCCCTTGTCATCACCACCTCCATGGTTGCGGATCCTGTGTTTGCCGCCAGTCTCATGGGAAGAAACCTCACGGGCATGGCCGCCTCATCAGCCGCCTTTACCGCCCATTTTTCCTTTGCCCAATACCTGCTCTCTGCCGCAGGCATGCTCTTTGCCCTGTCCACGGCACTGGCCTGGTCCTATTACGGGCTGAACGGCTGGACCTACCTGTTCGGGGATAATAAAAAAGGCAAGCTTGCCTATAACGGGATTTTCTGCCTCTGTTTCGCACTGGGCGCCTCTATCCAGCTGGGCAGCCTGATGGATATTTCAGATGCACTGGTATTTCTGATCTGTGTGCCCAATGTGTTCGGATTATTTATGCTGGCCCCCCTGGTCAAGGCGGAACTCTCCGTTTACTGGGACAAGGTGAAAACCGGGAAGATACGTGCTGCTGTAAGAGAGAACGGATAGGTGCCAACCGGGGAAACAGCTGTTTCAAGCCGTTTCCCCGGCCAATAAAAAACGGGTTTATTTTTTTTGTTCCATGGCTGCCTGAACAAAGGAGAGGGTGGCTTTGACATCCGGATTCATCAGGGTCCGGGCCATAACATCCTGCCAGTTTTCCGTTTCCAGGGAAAGGTTGATCCTTGCGGCAGTCTCTGATTTCAACCCCTTTTTAATCTGGATAAAGGGCTGGTTCGGGGTATCGATCCACAGGCAGATGACCTCCTTGGCGCGGGAAATGAGGTCTTCCCCTTCAACCACTTCATCCACCATTTCCATTTCCAATGCCCTGTCCACACCGACCATGTCCCCGAAGTACATCACATCCCTGTACCGTTTATCGGAATCCAGGCCGAACCGGACCACGGCGGACTGGGCAATGGAAAGGGCCAGCCCGATCTTTATTTCGCTCATACCCAGTTTGATCTTGGGATGGTTTTTCACAATCCTGTAGTCGGATGCCATGGCCAGGATCAGCCCCATGGCGGCGGAGTGGCCGTTCATGGCGCAGACAACCGGTTTCCTGCAGGTAAAATAATCCACCAGGATCTTTTCCTCTTCCTCAAAAAAGGAGACCACCTCTTCTGGGGTTTCAAATCCCACAAACATGGGCAGGCTGAACCCGCTTGAAAAGAACCGCCCGTCACCGGTGAGGATGATGCCCTTGAGTTCATCTGTATCATTGACCTCGTCGATAATCTCCTTGAGCTGGCGAAGGGTCTCCATGGTCACGGCGTTGGAGGCGCCGTCGGAGAGTGTGGCAATAACAATATTATCCTGGATTTCTTTTTTAAGCATGGCTTATCCTTTCTGCACATAGAAACGGTTTATCATAATAAACATTGTTATTACCCTATCTGATATTCAATCGCAAGAGAGACTACTTTAAAAAAAGCAAATACAAGTATTTATTGTGCCGCCACCCAAGCACTGCCAGGACAGCTACTTCCTGTTCAGAATAAAGGGAAAGGCAATGTGGCGGACCAGGGGAAGGTCAAAGATCGTCATCCCCAGCAGCCTGCCCTCTTCAAGCTCCCGGAGCTCGTCTGTGGCCCGGCACCATGGAAAGGGGGCATCTTCTCCGTAAACGATCACCCGGGCGGGCTGTCCGTCTATCCTGGCAGCCTGTTTTTTAATTGCCATGGGCAGGACTTTTATTATACCGCCCCTGCGTTTGACCAGGTTGATGCCTGTCCGGTTGTCAAAAATCTCTTTTCCCGTCCACCCTCTCAGTGCGGTCAGGGCCATGGCGGGTTTAAAGGTCCACCTGTACCACCAGGGACCGGGAACCTCAGCCGTATATTTCCCTGCCATCCGGTGTGAAGGCGGGGATTCAAGGGTTTCAAAACTCTGCCTGAACTCTGAAAAAAGTACAAAAACATGCCGGGATCCGGTGAAAAACCGGGGAATGGCTTGCCTCATCTGTTTTCTCCTTAAATTTTATCTTTCTATCCCGATTCCGGCATCCAGGAAAATCTTTTCGCATTGCCGGAACCGTTCTCCGGTCATCCACCTGTCCATTTCCGGAAAAACAGTGGGTGAAGCCAGTCCTATCCGGGCGTTTTTTTCCTGCCACAGGGGATGATAGGCCATTAACTGGGTCTTTTTAACATGGTGTTTCCTGTAAAACCGGACAATGGCTTCCAGGTTTTCTTCCGAATCCGTAATGCCCGGAACCAGGGGCGTTCTGGGCAGAACCCTGACGCCGCCCTCAAGGGATAGCCGGTAAAGCCTTGAAAAATTTTCCAGAATAGTGCGGTTGGATATCCCGCAATATCTTTTATGGGCTTCCGAATCCATCAGCTTGATGTCATAGTAGATCAGGTCAATAAAGGGATAAACCCGGTCCCGGAACGGTTCAAAGGGGAATTGCCCGCAGGTTTCGACAAGGACATGGATCCCCTCCCTTTTTAAGGCCGTTGCGGCCTGCCCAAGGAAATCCACACTCAGTGTGGGCTCCCCCCCGGAGATTGTCACCCCTCCGTCAGAGGCCTTAAAAAAAGGGAGGTCACGGAGCACCTGTTTAACAATCTCGTCAACGGTCATTTCCTTTCCCACCCGTGCCAGTGCCCCGGATGGGCAGGCCCTGGTGCATTTAAAGCAGAGGCTGCATCTGCTGCGGTCAACAAACCAGTGATTTTCCATTGACAATGCAGATGTATCACATACATCCATACAGGCACGGCATCCGATGCAGGCGGCCGGGTCAAATGAGATCTCAACCCCGGGCCGCCTGCTTTCCGGATTGTGGCACCATTGGCAGGAGAGCGGGCATCCTTTTAAGAATACCACGGAACGGATGCCGGGGCCGTCATCCAGGGAATTCCCCTTGATTTCCAATACCAGGGGCATTCTTTTTGTCATCTCTGTATATTCTCCATGTCAATGGCTGAAACAGCTTTTGGGTAAAAGGGCCAGGGGTTCTACGCCGGACTAAAAATTAATCTGCCATTTGATGCCGGCGTAAGTGATCACCGGATCGTCTGACTGTTTCATGTCGCAACGGCCGATTTCCGGGGTAACGGAGACTCCCGGCGCCAGGAATATGGTGGACTGGACATAATAGGTTGCGGCATCATCCTTGCCGAAACCGTCTCCGTCCAGTTCGCTTTTTACATATCCGTATCCGGTTTCCACATAAAGGCCTTTTCTGATCTCCAGGCCAGCCACTATAAGTCCGGCAACGGCATCCCTGTCCACCACAGTAGAACCGTCCCACCGGGCCAGTCCGAATCCGTCACCGTCAAAATTCCCGGTTCCGGCATTTCCGGTTGTGGACCAAAGGTTGCCGTTTACCAGGAACTGCACATGGTTGCCCACATTCTGCCCCCCATAGATATTGCCCTTTAAATAAGCCGGTCCCAAGTTGAGACGCCCGCCCAGGCCCACCAGCCAGGAGGACACGCTGTGCTCCTCCCCGCTGCTGAGGATGTTAAAATTCTGGTAGGCCCCGGCCAGGGCAGCCCATCCCCGGGGAAGATCATATTTGTACTTGGCCTGGATTCTCGGCAGCCGTATCTCCGTATCAGGCTGCTGGGTGCCTGCCCCGGTCATGGATTCTGTCAGGGAGACCAGGGTATCCGGCTCCACCGCTGCAATCTGGAATCCGCCGAACTTCAGGCGGATCATGGTTTTCCGCCCGCCGTAAAGCTGTCCCCATGTGGTCATGTGATGATCCCCCCTTCCCAGGCTGTTGATACTGAAGACCTGGTTGGAACAGGGAAATACCAGTGGGGAGTATGATTTTCCCACACGCAGGGATCCGGCACCGAAATTCCATTCCCCGAACAGGAGGCGGAGGTTGGCACTGCCCCCCAGGGCACCGTACTCAAACCTGCCGGACAGGGTTTCGCCGGCACTTACCCGGGCACCGATGCGGGCATTGCCGTGAAGTTTCTGTTCATAATTCGAGGTATCATTTCCTGTGGCCAGGCCAAGTGCGGCAGTACCGGGAGAGAAAGGACTTTTGTCAAATTTGGTATAAAAGGTATTGACACGTGCGCTACCGTAGAAATTCCAATCCGCCGCAAAGGTTACCGAACACATCAGGGTTGCGTATACGATCAATATGACCTTCAATTTTCTCATCTTTCCTCCTTTAAAGTTTAAAAAATTTCCTCCTGGTTTCCGGAACCGGAATCAGGCTGCCCTCAGTCCTGGCCAGGGGATCTGGATACCAATGGATCCCCTCTCTTTTATCCCCGGTTCTCCTCGGTTGACGGATCCGGATCATCCGCCATGGAAACGGTGCCGGTGTCGGTATCCGGGGAATACCAGATAGGGGAGGACCAGGCCCTTTCCTTTACCGTGGGGGGAAGATCCTCCCTAGGCTTCTGCCCGAGCCGGATGGCATCATAGGTTGACCAGCGGCAGGTGGGGTTTTCCAGAACGCGCACATAGTAAAAGGCCGCGTGATCCGGGTTAAAATCCTTATCCTCCCATATCGTCTTGATTTCAGCATTCCCGGCGTCCGCAGGGATGCGGCAGGTGTCCAGATCCACGAATGCGCCGTTATCCGGGCAGCGGCCGGTGGACGGATCCGGGCGCAAGCCGTTGGAACAGGCAATATCAACCACCTTCTCGCGGCGTTTTCCCTTCTCAACCCATCCCTTTACCATCTGCACCCGCTGCAGGTTGGCGGCATCCGGGTCTTTGGCCGCCCATACGATGAATTTAGGGGTGGCTGCCATGTTTTCCCTGTTCAACACGCTTCCCATGGGAACCCCTTTTTCATATGACCGTGAAACCATATCCGGACTGTTCAGGATCTCATTATCCAGGTCCCAGCCCCCAAAGAACCGCAACCGGATCCGGGTGCCGCTGGTGGCGTAGGCCTCCCTCTTTTCCATGCTGTCGAACAGGGCGTCCCTGGTGTTTTCAACAGCCCAGACCGCTGCCAGGCCCCCGGGGTTTCTGCCGGCGGTTTTCCGCGGGCTCAACTTGCCTGACAACCGTTTTTCAGCCGGGGAGGCATATACGCCGTTCTGTCCGCGCCAGTCGAACTCCTCGGTATCTCCGGCATTGGCATTATGGGTATCCGTGCTCCCCACAAAACCGAACCGCAGGGGATTAAAGCCAAGCTCACCCTCCAGTTCCAGTCCCTTCTTCAATCCCTCCCGTGCAAAGGAGTCGGGAGTCACGCAATCCACGGTGTCCCCGTCTCCGCACACCGGCCAGAACTGCTCAAACCCGCACTCCTCATCCACGGATCCTGCACCGACGCCGCATTCCGAATTTCCCTTGATCTGAAAAATTTCTGCCAGGGGTTCCGAGCGCCCCCGAAGGGCCCAGTCTTCTTTGGTATAGGCATCCCCGTCAATGGTTTTCCCGCTGTAAGCCACCCCCCATGAAAAGTTCATGTTATGGGGAATGGTAAGGAATTCGCAGCCCCCGGTACAATGGGTTTCAAGGGCCTGCCACAGCTCTGTCACCGTGGGGGCCTCATACAGGGAAAAGGCGGCATCCGGTGCAATACTGTTACGGAAGATCACATTCCGGTGCACCATCCCGTTTTTTTTGAGCATGGGAGAATATTCATAGGCCTGGAATGCGGTAAACAGACCGGGCTGATTGTATTTATCCGCCATCTGCCGGACCTTTGCCCAGGTTGTTTTTCCGTGTTCAAAGCAGAACTCATTGTCCTGGCACAACCCCTGAACCCGTTTTGGCGGACGGGCGATGCCACTGCTCTTGAGTTCCACAAAAAACGGCAGGGACGGCGTTTCAAATTTCCGGCAGAATTCCTTTTGCTCCTCATTAAGGGAAGGGTCATCGCAGGCCTCGAAAATGCCGAAACTCTCAGCATGATCCGTCACCGCGATAAAATCCAGGGGTCGGTAAAGTTGCATGGTTTCCCCGGTTTTAAGCCGGAGCGGCTCCCCCTTTGCAAACCGGTAGGCTTCTTCAAGGCCCAGGCGGTTTCCGAAAAGATAGCTGTCAAAGGATAGCGAGGTATGCACATGTGTGTCGCCGAAGTAGACATTTTTCAGGGGGTTTGGCGGCTGAACATCAAGCTTCCGGACAGGTGGCCTCTTTATGGCATCCTCATTCTGGGCTGCCACGGCCTCATTCATTTTCTTAAGGGTTTCAGGTGTCAGCCTGATGACCTTTGAACTCATCTGATAATAGACAAAGCCGCCGGCGCCTGCCCCGATCCCAAGGATGATCGCCACTGCCCATCCGATCCACTTTTTCATTACATTTCTCCTTTCAATTAAATAAAGGCGGTTACCCGTGTGATTACCCAGAATACACCTGCCATTCCCACCAGATTTGCCGTGTATCTTTCAACAACGGGACGGCTGCCGGCCCGGATGCGCTCCAGGCCTCCCAGAATGGCCAGCACGGACAGAACAAAGATGAGCTGGCCGATTTCAACCCCCAGGTTAAAAAACAACAGAGCAGGCAATACCCCGCTCTCCGGAAGGCCGATTCCCTGCAGCGCACCGGCAAACCCCAGTCCGTGGAGCAGACCGAATACAAAGGTCATCTTCCACACCCCGGATATCGGCCCGGGGGAGTTGCGGAGTGCCTCTGCCGCAAGCAGAACGATGGAAAGGGCAATCATGGCCTCCACCGGAGCCGCCGGCACTGAAATAATCCCCAGGGAAACCAGGAAAAGCGTGATGCTGTGGGAGAGTGTAAAGGCGGTGATGGTTTTCAGCAGGGGGACAAAACGCCTGACAAAAAGAAGGAGGCACATCACAAAGGCCAGATGATCAGCTCCTTCCAGGATATGCGTGATCCCCATGGGCAGGAACATGCGGGCCCGGGTATCCTTTTGAGGCGTTCCGATCACTGTCCGGGTCTGATCGGGTGTCAGCAGCAGTTGCTCCTCCCTGCCGTCCTTCCAGCTTATCCGGATAATGACGTCGATGAGCGTCCCGGACAATCCCTTTACCGAAATTTCCCGGCCGTCAAGGCCTTCCGGAGAACAGGCCATTGTCCGGCTGCGGATATACGCGCCATCCCTGACCTCGGTAAAGGTCCCGGATTTCTGTTCACACCCTTCCGGCAGCACCAGCTCAATCCGGGGCGCATACCCGCCGGTCACAGGTGTTTTCCAGAGCACGGAAAACTGGTTGTCCGCCGTCTCTTCCAGCATGAGGTACGCGGGCCGGACTTCATGGGCATTAACAGGCAGGGCAACCCACAGGGCGCAGAGTAAGATAAAAAACAAAGATTTCAATTTCCCCTCCCCGCGATTTCCGCCTTGCCGGACAGGTATGACGGTGTTTCAACCACATATTTTCCCCGCAGTTTTTCAAGCTGTTCCCTGGCTGCCCCCTGCCGTTTTTCCCTGCGCCAGTCATTTAAAACCCTGGGCTTTGCCGCTTCAAAAGAAAGGGAACCGGAAGCGGTTCTCCGGCGAAGATATACCAGGTGCCAGCCGTAAGCCGATGCAACCGGAGGGCTCCACTCCCCTGATGTCAGGGTCCTGAGCCGGTCAAAAAACGGCTCTCCAAAGATGCCGTTGACTGCTGATTTATCCCGGGCTTCGATGCGAACAGGCCCCGGAAAGGCGTCCCCGGCAGAAATCGCCCCGCTGCTCCCCCCTTTTGATCTCATCCTGGCGGCGGCTGCATCGCCGTAGGGATCCATCCGCCCGGCATTGCTGAAAAACAGGTGGTCAAAGCTGAGGCGTTCAGGGACAAGGTATTGGTTCAGGTGGGCCGCATAGTAGTCCTTTAGCGTAATTTCGTCCGGTTCAGGGACAATGACGGCATCATCAAGCATAAACCTGTACTTTTGGACCAGGCGCCGTTTAATCACCCGGTCATTCCTGCCCAGGCCCAGCCGCCGGGCTTCGCGGGAGAGCATCTCCTCTTCAACTTCGGCCTGTACCAGGCTCCGGAGTTCTTCTCCGGTGATGGTCCGCTTTTTCTCCTTTATCCATGCGCTTTTCAACCGTTCAACCTGTCCCTGGCCCACCTGAATATAATAGGCCTGGTGCTGTTCACGGGTATCTGAAAGCCAGTAAACGGCAAAGATAAGGATACCTCCCGCAAAAAACCGGCAAAGCGGGGCTGCCCACAGACGCCTGAAATGAGAGAATATTTTTTCCATGATTACAACCACCCCCTGGGATTGGCCCGGATCTCTTTTTCCCAGTCAGCCATTGTTCTGTCCAGGGTGGTGCTGATCTCAGGATACCGTTCTGAAACATCGTAGTTTTCCGCAGGGTCGTATTCCAGATCGTAAAGATTCGGCCAATCCGCAAAATTCCCCTTTGCAAAACTGCCCAATACCGTACTTTTCTTATCCACGGGCTGGGGCCATGTATAGTGGTTGACGTTCCTGAAATATTTCCACTTCGAGGAACGGATGCCTTCCAGTTCCTCATAATGGTAGAAAAACAATGCATGGTGGGGGGATGTGCTGTCCGTTCCCGAAAAAAGCCCGGTAATATTTTTTCCGTCTATGATACGGTCCCCGGGAAGTGAAACACCGGCCAGGGAGAGCAGGGTGGGAAACAGGTCAATATTCATGGTCGCCTCAGTGCAAGTCATGTCCGGCATTACCCCCTTTGGCCAGTGGACAATAAACGGCACCCTGTAACCGCCCTCGTAGGTCTGCCCCTTTCTGCCCCTGAAGCCGCCGGCGCTGCCGTTATACCAGGGCCCGTTGTCGCTGGTGAAGATCACCAGGGTGTTGTCGCCGATTCCGTTTTTTTCCAGGGCATCCATTACCTGTCCCAGGCTCCAGTCGATCTCCTGGACCACATCGCCGAAGATCCCCACCTTTGATTTGTCCTTAAACGGCCCGGAAGCGTACAGGGGCTGGTGGGGGAAGGTATGGGCAAAGTAGAGAAAAAAGGGCTTATCCTTGGCTTTGTTGATAAAATCCACAGCCTCACTGGTATACATGCCGGTCAGCCGTTCCTGATTCAGGCCGATGTCGGCCTCCACTTCCCTGGTATTCCTGTACAATGCACAGGGGAACATATCGTTGCTGTGCGGCACACCGAAGAATTCGTCAAAGCCGTGATTCACCGGGTTGTGCCGCGGATCCCGGCTGAAGTCCCCCAGGTGCCATTTGCCTACCATCCCGGTCCTGTAGCCGGCCTGTTTCAATGCCTCAGGCAGGGTGATTTCATCCGCGGGCATGCCTTTGGAATAGCTGTCATCCTGAACATCCACTGCCCCCAGCCATCCGGTGAACCGCCCGACTTTTCTTAAAAGATACCTGAAGGGCGGTTCATTCTCTGCATTGACCACAAAGGTCAGACCGGTCCGGACCGGGTACCTGCCGGTCATCAACCCTGCCCTGGAGGGTGTGCAGACCGAACTGGCCGCATAAAAGTCGGTGAACCGGGTGCCCTCTTTGGCCAGCCGGTCCACATTGGGGGTCCGGATGGCCTTGTTTCCGTATGCACCCAGGTCTCCGTATCCGAGATCGTCGCAGTTGACAATGACGATGTTGGGCCTGGGAACCCCGGAATCCGTGACCTGAAGCGATCTGCCCTCATCCGGAGCCCTGGTGCTGAAGTTGGCCGTATAGTCATTTTCAGGCGTGCCTGCCACCAGGAAGATCCCTGCTGAGATAATAACTGCCGCGATAATCCCCCCGGCCAGAAAAAACCGCTTAACCGCCCCGGGTGTTACCCTTTTGAATAGATCCATGGCTCCCCCTTTTGCTATTGGATTTGAAATCCCTCTTAAAATTCTTTTCACCTATTTATCCCGGTCTTTCAGGGGATAAAATGGGTTTTGGCCTCATTTTATTGTTCTGAAGCGATATCGATTACTTTCTGGACCATGATGTGTTTAAACATGGATTTGAGGCGAAAACACAATGCGGATCTGCCCGGTATCCTTTAATATTATCCGCAGGTTATTTTATCTCTTGCCTGCCAACCCTTATCCGCAAAGGAGGATATCATGAAATCAACTTTAGCCATGCTGGTGACAAGACCGGCACCTTCCCGGACAGGTTCCGTTAAAGAAAAATCAAAGATCGTGTCTGCAATGGACGGCGTAGTGATGAACTCGGTCTCCTTTGTACTTTTAAAGACCTTTACCTTCCTGTTTAACCGGAGGCCCTCTCTAAACAGGTACCTGAAAGGAATGGACGGCTGGATCAACTTCACCATCGGCTTCCGTACCGCATCAGGAAATATCAAATATGCACTTCAGTTTGAAAACGGCAGGGTCTCCCTTCTCTCCTCCATCCCTGCATCATCCGGCACTGTTCTCTATTTCAAGGATGAGGCAGCCCTGAGGGACATGCTGAAAGCCTCACCCTCCGAAACCCTGGTCATGATCATTGAAAACACCATCCGGGTGGAGGGGAACATGACCTATATGTCCCTGTTTTCCTTTTATATGGCGCTTCTGGTCGGGAAAAAGCATAAAAAGCTGATGGCGGCTGAGATCGCATCAGACCGGGAGAACGCCGCCCGGCTGGCCGGCCTGGTGACATCCGGTACAGACTGGGAGGCCCCGGCAAAGACCCGGATGTCTGCAGATCCTGTCCCGGAAGCCTGTTTTCTCAAGGATCCCTGTCTGTCTGCCTACACTCTGGCAGACTTTCCGCGCCTGAAGCAGTTTAAGGATATTTTTTTCAACACCCGGTTCCAGCTCTGCACGGAGAGGCCGGTGCTGCTGACGGACTGGTACCGGGAACATGGGTTTGAACATGAAAAAAACGGTCAGCCCTGGAACCCGGTCAGACGCCAGGGCATGGCCTTTAAACACCTGATGGAAAACAAGCAGCCCCTTATCCGCAAGGGGGATCTTTTAGGGGGGACCACCACCACAAAGGAAATCGGGGTGGTGATTTACCCTGATGCCCGGAATTCAGTGTTATGGGGGGAGTTGAAATCCCTGGGAGACAGGATGCAGAACCCCTATGACCTGACGGAAGAGGAGATTGAGATCCTTCACAATAACGTGTTTCCCTTCTGGATCAAACGGAATTTTACGGAATGGGTCAGGGACAAACACGACAACCCGGTTTACCAGCAGCTGGATGACCGCCTGGCCGTTTACTTTGCATGGAAAACCGTGGCCCTCTCCCATACGGTTGTCGATTTTCCCAAAATGCTTAAGCTGGGTATAAGGGGCATCATTCGGGAAATCGATACAAAGATCGGAAAAAACACCGAACCTGGACGGCATGAACTGCTTCTTGCCATGAAATCATGCCTTCAGGGGATAGTCACTTATGCGGCAAACCTTTCCGCCCGGGCACAAAAAGAGGCTGAGGCTGAAACAGATCCCCGCCGGAAAAATGAACTGCAGCGGATTGCCGCCAATTGCGCCAGGGTGCCGGAACATCCGGCCAGGAGCCTTGACGAGGCCCTGCAGTCCATCTGGATCGGGTGGATAGCCGTGCATATGGAAAACACCAATGCCGGTTTTTCACTTGGACGGATGGACCAGTGGCTCCAGCCCTATTTTGAAAATGATATAAAAGACCTGGAAACAGAGGCCGAAAAAACAGCCTATATCGAACAGGTCATTGAGTGGGTGGGATGTTTTTGCATGCGGTGCACCGACCATCTGCCTGCAGTACCGGATTTCGGAAACCAGCTGTTCGGGGGAAGTTCGTCAAACCAGGTCATTACCCTGGGCGGGGTCACCCCTGAAGGCGGGAACGCGGTAAACGACATGACATATATTTTCCTGAAAGTGACGGAACTGTTAAAATTTAAAGATCCCAACATGAATGCCAGGTACACCCCCGGCGTCAACTCAGACACCTACCTTAACCGGATCTGCGAAGTCAACCTGCTCACCGGCGCCACTCCGGCCATTCACAATGACCATGCCATGATCACCTCCCTTACCCCCCACGGGTACAGGAAAGAAGAGATGCGGGACTGGGTGGCCATCGGCTGCGTGGAGCCCACCATTCCGGGAAAGCATATCGGCCATACAAACTGCATGATGTTCAATATGGTGGCAGCCATGGAAATGGTGCTTTATAACGGGTACCATCCGTTGATGGACTGGAAGGCGGGCCCTGAAACCGGTGATATTGATGCCGGCGGCTTTCCCACATTTGAGGCTTTTTTCAACGGATTCACAGCCCAGCTTCAGTTCCTGATTGACAACTCAGTGGCATACAACAACGCCCTTGGAGAGGCCCATGCCGTATTGCGTCCCACCCCCTACCTGTCGGCCCTGATCCAGGGGTGCATGGACAAGGGCCTTGATGTCACGGAAGGAGGTGCTCTGTACAATACCTCGGGGGTGGCCTGTATCGGCCTTGCCGACATCACCGATTCCCTGATGGTTGTAAAAAAACTGGTATATGATGAAAAGCGGATCAGTCTCCGGCAGCTTAAAGAGGCTGTGATGACAAATTTTGAAAATGATCCCGCGATCCTGGCGATGGTGAAGAAAAAGGCGCCAAAATTCGGTTCCGGTGATTCCGGGGCCGTGGAAATGGCCAACCGGGTAACGGCATTTATCCACACGGCCTTTGCAGCTAAAAAAAATTACAGGGGAGGAATTTACACCACCGGATTCTGGTCCATGTCCAACCATGTGGCCTTTGGAAGGCTTTCCGGGGCGCTTCCGTCAGGGCGGCTGGCGGGCAAAGCCTTTACCCCCGGGCTGACCCCGTCTCCGGGGGCATCCCAAAACCTGCTGGACAACCTCAGGGATGTCTCTTTACTCAAACCGGAGAACCTGGATAACAATATCGCCTTTAACGTAAAATATGTTCCCGGCACCAGGGATTCCCATGAAAAAACCGTCTCCAATATCGCATTCTACGTCCGGACCTACATGGAATGCGGCGGCATGCAGATGCAGCTCAACGTTATCAGTGCCAAAACACTCAGGGATGCGGTCCTCAACCCGGAAAACTACAGGGACCTCATGGTCCGGATCTCAGGGTACAACGCCTATTTCACTCAGCTGAACAGGGACATGCAGATCGAATTGATCGAAAGATCGGAGTTTGAGGGAAGGTAAAGGTCTGATGGCAGCCTGATCCGGCTGGGCCGGTGACGGCTGCCCGGGGTCAGTCCGTAAACTGGCTGACATAGTCCCTGATCGGCATGCCGAACCAGCGCCTGAACGCATGATGGAAGGAGCTGGGAGATGAAAACCCGATCAGGTAGGCAATCTGGGAGGAGTCCAGTCCCTGCCTGAGATAATCCGTGGCAAGGTCTTTGCGGGTGGATTCCAGCACCCGGGTAAAACTTGTGCCCTGGGATTTGAGCCTGCGGCAGAGCCGGCCCTTGCTCATGTTCATCTCACCGGCCACAGCTTCCAGCCGGGCATCCCCCCTGGCCAGGCAGGCTTTAAGATGAAAGACAAGGCTGTCCCCTGTGCCCTGAACCCCGGTGTTTACCGCCCTGTTTTCAGCAATCTTCTGGATAACGGACTGAAGATAGGGGTCATGTGTGACACTCCTCCGTTCCATATCCTCTTTTTTCATGACAAGTTCCGTATCACCCTGGCTGAACAGGACCGGTGAGTTAAATACGCTTTCATAGACATCAGCATACCCCGGGTCCGGGTGCTCAAACCTTACTGCCACCGGAGACACCGGGGTATTGGTCAAGCGGCGTGCAATATGGATGGCCATGGAAAAGTCATATTCCGAAAACCAGACGCAGCCGTGACGGGCAGACAGGTTAACAAACCGGATGACCACCTCCCGGTTCTGTTCCAGGATATCGAACCTGACTGCCCCGTTTATCATATTGTTGTACGTTACCCAGTGGCGGGCCGCTTCCATCAGACTCCTGCTGTACATGGAGATCCTCACAAGGAAATGGGTTCTTTCACCGGGAAAATAACTCCTGAGGCGCAAAGCGATTGCCCTGTCCCCGGTAACCTCAACCGCCAGCTGCCACAGCCTGACAAATGCCCCCACGGAAAAGACGGCATCCGGAACCGGCAGGTTTGCCGGATCAATCCCGGTACGCCGGGCCAGGGCCTGCTCTGTGACCCCTTTTTCAAATAAAAGCTCACAGAGCATTCGAATTGTTTCCGCCGTGGTGGAAAATTCGTAATCAACGGCAGGGGGGGCATCTGTACTCATTTTGATACTGAGGCCTTTCCCTTCTGGTACTCACCGGGGCTGAGTCCGAACCAGCGCTTAAACGCATGGTGAAAGGTGCTGGGTTCCGAGTACCCTAACAGATAGGCGATCTGTGTTATCCGGAATTGCTGCTCCAGGTAAACCCGGCACAGCTTCTGCCTGGTTTCCTCCAGAAGCGCTTTAAAACCGGTTCCGGAACGGCTCAGTTTTCTTTGCAGTGTACTCCGGCTCATATGGAGCACCCGGGCCGTGTTTTCAATGGACACCTCTCCCTTTGGCAGCCCCTCAACAATCAGGGAAACCACCTGTTTCTCCAGCGAATCAAGGGCTGTCACCTGTTTGAGGTTCAAATCTGCATAATCCTCAAGTACCCTACGCAGGTAAGGATCCCTGTACTTGATGGGCTGGTTTGCAGCGGCCCGGTCCAGGTAAACCGCATTTTCCTCCTGTTCGAACATAACAGGGGTTTTGAAAAAGCGGTGGTATTCCTCTGCATACCCGGGATCGGAATGCTGGAAACAGACTTCAAGGGGAACGATATCCTTCCGGGTAAAGGTCCGGGCATGCTGCACCACCAGTGAGAGGTAGTGCTCAGGGATCCATATATTCTGGTGTTCAGGGGAGTTGTTCGTATAAACGATGGTCAGGCCCCGGTCAGTCTCTTTTACCGCTACATGATCGGCATCACAAACCAGCCTGGCGTATCTGGCCCACATCCCTGCCGCATCTGCCAGTGTCCTGCAGTTCATGGCAATGGTTGCCACAAAATGCATGGTATCCTTTTCATAGGTCCGGCTCAAACGGATGGCCAGGGCCGGGTCACCGGTTACTTTGATGGCCAGTTTCCACAGGCGGATGAAAGACTCCAGCGGCAGGCCTATGTCGGCGGCTTTGAGGCATTCCCGCTGTATACCGGTCTCTGTCTCTATCTGCGCCGGTGATATCCCGTTTTTCCCAAGAATGGTGCAGAGCACCTGGATACCCTGAGCATAGCTTAAAATGTCAGAACCCATAGCCGGAACCTGTCTCTTTTTAAATTTTCAAATTAAAGGCCGGGATATATGCGGGCGCCCGGTCTATCCGGCGCAATCTGCCATAAACAATCCGGGAGTCACCGGCCCCCTTCTTTTTTCACCAGCACCCCCACCCTTCCCTTGTCCCGCTTTCCGTCGGGTATGTTCAGGATTGAATATTCCATCAGCCTGAATCCCAGGGATTTGCAGGTATCGACCAGCTTTTCCGGGGGCAGGGCATCGTAATAAAAATCAACACCGAACATCTGGTCCGTGAACGGCGGTATATTTTTATCGCACCCGCCGGATGACAGTATCAGGTATCCCCCGGGACTGAGACAGGCGTATATTTTCTCCAGAACAGGCGGATGAACCTGCCTTGGCAGGTGGAACAGGGCATCCCAGAGCACCACACCGTCATACCGCTCTTTTATGGAATAATCCTCAATATCCGACCGGATGAACTCAGTATCCGGCAATGACGACCTGGCCTTTGCAAGAAGTTTTGCCGACCTGTCCACACCGGTCAGCCTGAACCCGGCCTCAACAAGCTGTTTGCCTATGGGGTTTCCGGAACCGCACCCAAGGTCCAGCACCCTGGCCCCCCGGGACAGGACAGCGATGAATTCATTAAACAGGCGCCCGTCTTCCGGCGGCAATGCCTGCCGCATCCGGCACCATTGTTCAACAATAAGATCATACTCTGCTTTAAGGAATTCAGTCATAATTACACCCTGGTTTAAAATGCGCACTCCCAGTAAACAGGTTGTAAAAAAACAAATTTACCCTGTCAATAAGGGAAACCCGCAAACCGGAGACTTTTTCCCTAATCCTTTGATATATTGGAAAAAACCCTCTTGACAAAAAATAGCGTTTGCTCGTATATTATTGTCGGTCGATCGGCCGACTGAAGTGCCGGAGACAAATTTTCCATACAATTTTACAGGTAACAGGGAGGATCATGGAGGCTTTTGCAGAGATCAAACCCGGAAGAAAGATAATCCAGCGCATCTATCTTGGATTCATGCTCTGGTTCGTGGGCCGCGCGGTTCAGGCAGCGGCCCGGGTAGACAAGACCGTGGCAAAGGAATTTGCCGCCATGCCCGAAGGCTATACCTTTTCCCTGGGGGCTTTTCCCAGCGGCCCCTATATGGTGGTGGGAAAAGATGCCGGCGGCCGGGCCAAATACCTGGGCGGCAACATCAGCAAGCATGAGATTCATCTGGAAATGGGGCTCAAGAGCATGGGGAACCTGTTCACCATGTTCACATTCAGGGAGAGTACCCCCATTGCCAATGCCAGGGACCGCCTCTTTGTCTCCGGTGATGTGCCCCTTGCCTGCGCCGTTGTCAGAATTCTGGACATTGTCCAGGTATATCTGCTGCCCAAGCCCGTTGCAAAGCTGGCCATCAAGCGCTATCCCCGCTGGTCCCTGAAACGCCACACCCTGGACAGGACCATGGTAATGATCAGAACCGTCACAGGACTCTAAACGAAAGGGGTTTCATTATGAGCCATTTTTCCTTTTTATGCCGGACCAAGACCGCTGCCGGCACCAATGCACTGGAGCACCTTCCCTTTGACCTGACGGCCATGGGGGCACAAAAACCCATGGTGATCATGGACAAATCCAGTCACCTGGCCGGGTTGAACAAACCCTTAATCAGGGCCTTTAAAGAATCAGGCATGACCATGGGCTTTGCCCCGCCTCTCCCTGAAAATGAAGACGGCGGCACAGATGCTGCAGCCCAGTTTCTCCGGTCCATGTACACAAATTATAATGAAAAGGGGTTTGATGCGATTCTTGCCCTGGGCGGGGGGCCTGCCGCCGATATGGCCAAAGCCCTGAACATTGCCGTGTCCCTGGGGCCCGAAGCCCTGAAGGGGAGCAGAATTACAGCCCCCCTGAATCCTCTGGTTTATATTCCCACAGGGGTGGACACGGGCGCTGCCGCGGCCGGGATGACAGTGTTCAACAATGTGTCCTTTTCCTCTCCCTTCCTGGCACCTGACGGGGTGGTCATTGATGCCAAGATGATTATTCCCGATGACCGGGAAACCCTTCTGGACTATGGGCTCCGCAACCTGGCCGTGGGGTGTGAAGTCCATGGCCTGTCCGGGAATCCGCCGGCCCGGGCCTATGCATCCACCCTGATTGAACTCTCGGCAAACGTCCTGACCGCTTTAATTGAATCAGGACTTGATACCGGGGAGAACCTCGGCAGGGTGAAGAAAGAAGAGAAAGCCTGGCAGTGGGACCTGGTTCAGGCTGCGGTGATCAGCGGCTATCTCATGTCCGGCCGCCGTTCCCTGCTGAGCCTGGCCCTGGGCCGGGAAATCGCGTCCCGGAGCCGGATATCCCAGGGACAGGTCATGGCCATGGTCCTTCCCGCCATTCTGGAATCAACAGCAGGCAGTGGTTCAGGCCCCCTCCTCCTGCCCCTGGCCGGACCGGACAGGTTCAGTTCTGTCCCGGCCTCCCAGCAGGCCCGGACTGCAGTCCAGCTCCTGCGGGACCTGGTCAATACCCTCCATGCCGCATCAGGCGGACGCCTGCCCAGAACCCTGGCTGAGGCCGGATGGAATAGTGAAGCCCTTGACGACCTGGGCCATGGCCTGATCGAAAAGGATATGCTCACCGGCATTACCCCTGAGGTTATTAACCGCATATTAACCCATGCCTGCGACGGCCGGCCCGTCAGCTAAAGGAGATACCATGTATACACCTGATTATTACGAATTCTGCTGCCGGGTAAACATTGTGGCCGGACTGAACGGCCTGGAACAGATCCCTGACCTTCTGGCATCCATGGGGGCGAATTCGCCCATGATACTCACAGACAAGGGCGTGATGGCGGCAGGCCTTGTGGATGTTGTCACCGCGGCCCTGGATGACAGGCTGACCATCCCTGCTGTTGAAGATGATGTTCCCCCGGATTCGGACCTTAAGGTGGTAAACCGCCTGGCAGGGGTGTACCGGGAAAAAGGATGCGATGCCATTATTGCCGTGGGCGGCGGTTCAGTCCTGGACACGGCCAAGGGGATCAATATCCTGGTATCTGAAAATTCCGACGATCTGATGGACTTCACCGGCGCCGGTGCCCTGAAAAGACCGCTGCGTCCGTTGATTGCCGTGCCCACCACCGCAGGCACCGGATCGGAAGTAACCCTGGTGGCTGTGATTGCCGACCATGACAACAACCGGAAGATGCTTTTCTCCTCCTATTTCCTGCTGCCTGATGCCGCTGTGGTGGATCCCAGGATGACCCTGACCCTGCCCCCTCATATCACGGCTGCCACAGCCATGGACGCCATGGCCCATGCAGTTGAATCAACGGTGATGCTGTCCAAAAACCCGTTGAGTGATGCCCATGCCCGTGAGGCCATGACCCTGATCAGCAGCAACCTTTTGTCCGTTATCAAAAACCCGTCTGACCAGGAGGGCCGCCTGGCCCTGGCCACGGCTGCCACCATGGCCGGTATCGCCTTTTCCAATTCCATGGTGGGCATGATCCATGCCATAGGCCATTCCGTGGGTTCGGTCTGCCATGTCCCCCACGGCACCTGCATGGCGATCCTCCTGCCCTACGGCCTTGAGTACAACCTCCATAAGGTCGGGGACAGGGTCGCCGAACTTCTGCTGCCGCTGGCCGGACCGGAGGCCTGGGTGTCCACCCCCGAAGACAAACGTGCCCGAGCCGTCATCGACTGGATCCGGCAGTTCAACCGGGAACTGCACCAGGCCACCGGCGGCCGCCATGCCACCTGTCTTAAAGATATAAAAGACCATGAAAACAATCCCATGGTCCCCCGGTCCAGGCTGACGGCCATTGC
The DNA here is from genome assembly GCA_022361395.1 of Desulfobacterales bacterium. Lineage (GTDB taxonomy): Bacteria > Desulfobacterota > Desulfobacteria > Desulfobacterales > Desulfobacteraceae > Desulfobacter. The sequence continues at coordinate 41,839 of JAKSAX010000149.1, forward strand.
TGAAACCGCCATGGGGGACGGCGCCATTTTCTACAACCCGGAAGACATGGATTATGAGGATTTTCTTATGGTAACCGAAGCAGCCTGGGAAGGGGTCCCCCTGGATCTGACTAAAATCAAAAAAGGGTAAACCATAACGCTTTGGGATCGCGCAAATTCTTACGCGATCCCTTTTTACACGCCAAGGAGTATAAAATGACTGCAAAAGGGTATATGGGCAGGATAATGATGGTGGATCTGACTGCCGGCACCGTTGAAATCGAAGAGATTTCATCCAAGGTATATGAATCATTCCTCTCCGGTATGGGCCTGGCCGCCCATGTGCTTTACAACCGGATTCCCGAAGGGGCCGATCCTCTCGGACCCGATAATATCATGGGCTTTGTGTCCGGACTGCTCACCGGAACCGGCTCCCTGTTCACCGGGCGGTGGATGGTAACGGCCTTATCCCCCCTGACAGGGGGATGGGGCGAGGCCAACTGCGGCGGTTCCTTCTCCCCCGCCATCAAGCGGTGCGGGGTGGACGGCATATTTTTCAAAGGCATCAGCCCTGAACCGGTCTACCTCTATGTGGATGATAAAGGCGCGGCGCTCAAGCCTGCCGAAGCCGTCTGGGGCAGGGACGCAGTTGAAACCGAAGAGATACTCAAGGAGGCCCATCCAAAGGCCAGGGTTGCCTGTATCGGGCAGGCCGGCGAAAAGCGGTCACTGATCTCGGGGGTTTCCACGGACAGGGGCAGAATGGCTGCCAGATCGGGTCTTGGCGCTGTCATGGGCGCCAAAAACCTTAAAGCCCTTGTACTTTCCGGAAAAAAACGGATTCCCGTCCACAACCGGGAGAGGATGAAGGAGCTGAGCCGGATCTGCAACAAGTGGGTCCAGTTCCAGCCGCCCTTTGTGCCGGGATGGCTCACAGCCCCGGTGGGTGCGCTCATGCGGTTCCTCCCCTTTGTGGCCACCCAGGACGGGCTGCTCTATAAAATCCTGCTGAGAAAATGGGGAACGGTCTCCATGAACCAGATGTCCGTTGAGATGGGGGACTCCCCCATTAAAAACTGGAACGGGACCAGTGCGGACTGGGGGTTTTTCAAATCCCTCTCTTCCAACCCGGACACTTACGTTAAAACGGAAACCGAAAAATTCCACTGCTATTCCTGCCCCCTGGGCTGCGGCGGCATCTGCAGGACCAAAGGCAAATTTTCCGAAACCCACAAGCCTGAGTATGAAACCGTGCTCTCCTTTGGCGGTTTTGTGATGAACAAGGATACGGATTCCATCTTTTACCTGAACGAACTGCTGAACCGGGCCGGCATGGACAGTATCTCCGCCGGACATGTGGTGGCCTTTGCCATGGAATGCTATGAAAAGGGCATCATCACCACAAAGGACACCGGGGGACAGACCCTTGAATGGGGGGATCCCGGGGCCATTGAATTCCTGGTGGAAAAAATGGTGGCGCGGGAGGGCATCGGCGATATCCTGGCTGACGGGGTAAAAACAGCGGCAAAGCACCTGGGCAGGGAGGCCGAAGGAATCGCGCTTCACTGCGGGGGCCAGGAACCGGCCATGCATGACTCCAGAAACGATCCAGGATTTGCCCTCCACTACAGCGTAGACCCGGCTCCGGGACGGCATACCAACGGTGCAGGACTTTACTATGAAATGTACCAGCTCTGGAAAAAGGTAAAGAACGTCCCCAAAATAGGGCCGGCCTATTGGAAGTCCAGCAAATATAAGAAAAACATTGATCATGCCCGGGTGGGCAAGGCCAATTCGGAATTCATGAATGTGATGAACGGGGTGGGTGCCTGCCTGTTCGGCGGTTTCCTGGGTTCCGAACGGATCCGCATCTTTGACTGGATCAATGCGGCCACGGGCTGGCAGTTCTCCCCTGACGCGTACATGGAAAGAGGAGCAAACATCCAGGTCCTCAAACAGGCATTCAATATCAAACACGGACTGGAGCCCAAAAACAGCCGGGTGCCTGACCGGCTTCTGGGCACCCCGCCCCAGACCCGAGGGGCCAATAAAGGCCGGACCGTTGATGTGGAGACCATGATGCAGGACTACTGGGAGTTATTCGGCTGGGACCGGAATACGGGAAAGCCTTCCGAAGAGAGTATTAACCGGGTGGCATCCATCAGTTAAAAAAGATAAGGAGATAAAAAATGGCATTTACCATTTCACAGGACTGCATCGGATGCCGGGCATGTTTAAAAATCTGCCCCACCCGGGCCATCACCGGAGAAAAAAAAGCCCGCCATTCCATAGAGGACATTACCTGTATTGAATGCGGGGCCTGCGGCAGGGTATGTCCGTCGGAAGCGGTAACGGATAATTTCGGCCTGGCCCTGAAACGGATCCCCAAAAAAGAATGGCAGCGGCCCTGGGTTGATATTTCCCTGTGCATGTCCTGCAACATCTGCATTGACACCTGCCCTGCAGGGGCATTGTCCCAGATCCTCCAGAAAGTCGGATCCACCCATAAGTTCCCCTTCCTGGAAAAAGAGGCCGAGTGCATTGCCTGCGGATTCTGCGTCCAGGACTGCCCCGTGGAGGCCGTTACCATGGGCCCCAGGCAGAGTGGGAAAAAACAGGCACCTGTGAACGCCTGAGCCCATGGCCAGAACAGCAAAAGGCACCGGGGAGGACAACCGCCGTAAAATCCTGGATGCGGCCCGGGCCATGATAGGGGAAAAGGGGGTCGAAAAGACCAGTCTTGCCGGGATTTCAAAGGCCTCAGGGCTCAGCAAGGGAACCCTGTACTACTATTATGCCAGTAAAAATGAGCTGATCTTTGATATTGCAGACCAGCACATGGAGGAGATCACAACCGCCCTGTTTGACATGATTGATGAAAACCAGGGCCTCACCTGGGAGGGGCTGCTCACCGCCTTTTTCACAACCATCCTCTCATCAGAGGCCAGGAGCCGCCTTCATCTTTACCTGGTCAGGGAGGCGGTCTCGGGCAACGAGGATCTTAAGGCCCGCTTCAGGGCCACCTATGCAAAATGGTTTGCCATGGCAGATGAGGCATATGATAAGATGCCCGGCTCCAAAGAGGATGTGGGAGCCCAGTCAAGGTTCCTGGTGGCGGTTGTGGACGGCTTCATCCTTCAGACCCTTCTTGAGGCGGACCCACCCGATATAAAGGATATTGTCCGCCTCATGCTTAAAATTGTGGCGCTTTAATCCCGGATTTTAACCGGATTCATCCGGTTTTTCCTCAGAAGGAGCCGGAAAACTGATGGTCACCGCAGTGCCCTTTTCCCTTGAGGTTGTCATCTTTATCTTCCCGTTCTGGGCCCGGGCAATCAATTTTGCACTATAGGTGCCCAGACCGGTGCCGTAGTCTTTTTTAGCTGTGGCATATTTTTCAAAAAACCTGTGGCGTATCTCCCTGGGAACAACACCCATGTTGTGGATACGTATCCTGAGTGCGGGGCCGCTGTCCAGGTCAATGGTGACCACACCATTTTCCGGGGAGGCCTCAATGGCGTTTTTGATCAGATTTAAAAGCATGGTATAAAAAAGCAGCTGTTCCCCGGGGATGATGAATGTATCCTTATCCCGGGCCGGACTGCCCCTGACAACGATCTTTATCGAGATATTGCGCTCATCCTTAAGTTTCTGCACTTCCGCGTTAATGGTATTGACGACAAACAGGATATCAACCGGGGACATCTCCGGGGTGTACTGGTTCTTTTCCATTTTAAAGAGATCCAGGGAGAGATTGACCATGTTGGACAACCGGTCAATGGAGGCTGACAGCCGCTGCACATGACGCCGCCCCTTTTTGGTAACCGCCTCTTTCAACAATAGTTTGGGCAGATTCACTATGGCGCCCAGCGCATTTCGCATGTCGTGGTGGAGAATCCGTTCTATATCTTCACGAAGGGCTGCGGCCTTTATCAGTTCCCTGTTCTGCCGCTGGATTTTTTCCCTTCCGGATTTAATTTCAAGGTGGGTTTTTACCCTTGCCAGGAGTTCTTCCCGGTTAAAGGGTTTGGTTAAATAATCCACCGCACCGAATTCAAACCCCTTGACAATATCATCCGGATGGGTTTTGGCCGTGAGAAAAATCACCGGAATATCCGCTGTATCAGTGTTTGATTTCAAATGGCCGCAGGTTTCATACCCGTCCATGACAGGCATCATGATATCCAGGAGAATCAGGTCGGGAAAAGGATTGATAACAGCCCTTTTCAAAGCCTCCCTGCCGGAAACGGCCACCCTTACGGTATAGCTTGTCCCCAGCATATGGTTGAGCAGCCTGATATTATTCGGCTCGTCATCGACCACCAGAATCGTCTGTTTCTCAACTGTCATTTGATATCTTTATCCAGTGAAATGGTGTTAAGAATATCACTGGCCTCTTCCAGCTGATATGTTTCGATTGAATCCCTGAGCCTGTCCAAGACCGCAGCCGGCACACGGCCCGTAAGCCCCCGGATCAATTCAGAGGCCAGCCTGTCATTGACTTCCCCCCTGCGGAACAGGGTCTCCAGCTGACGGATCCGGTCTCCCATCCGGTTCAGGTCAATGTCCTCAGGTGCTTTGGCAGGGCTCTCTTTCGGCGTCTGGATTTTCCTTATCTGGGACACGGCCTCTCCAATGGCCCGGTTCAGTTCGGGCAGCATCTGCATGGCCTCCTCCGGGCTCTCCTGAATAAGCGCCAGGTCAACCTGCACCGCCAGGTTTGCCACCCGGACAACGGACAGGTTGCCGGCCACCCCTTTTAATGCATGTGCCAGCTCATAGGCTGCGGTTACACTCCCCTTGCCTATCAACTCTTCCATAGCCCGGGCCGCCCCTTCATACCTGTCCGCAAAATTTTTAAGGGCGTTTATATATGCCGTCTTATTCTGCCAGGTTGTCAGTCCTGTATCGATGTCCAGTCCGTCATGCTCATCCGGAAGCATCCACTCATCCCCGTCATCCAGTGCCACGTTCAAATTGGTCACAGGCTTCCCCGCCCCTTCCGGAACGATTTTTTCCAGAAGCTCGAAGAGTTCGTCAAAGGGAATGGGTTTGGCAACCACGGCATTCATTCCCGCACTGATACATGCCTTGCGGTCTTTTTCCATGACGCTGGCAGTCAGGGCGATAATGGGGATCCGGATATCCTGCCCGGACGCGGATTCGATCCGCCTGATCTTCCTGCTGGCTTCAAGCCCGTCCATTTCAGGCATATGGACATCCATCAGGATGACATCGTACGCCTCTTTCCGGAACATGGCCACGGCCTCCGCCCCGTTGCCGGCCACATCCACCTCGTGGCACTGCTGCCTCAGCCGGATGCCCGCCAATGTGACATTCTCCTCTATATCCTCGGCCATCAGGATGTTGAAACATCTCGGGGATTTCGGCAGTACCAGCTCACCGGGCCCTTCATGTTCCATACATTCGGGGTCACATTCCTCTCGGCACTCCGCCGGAACCAGGGGCAGGGTAAAATAAAAGGTCGAGCCACGGCCTTCTATACTCTCCACCCAGATTTCCCCGCCCATCAGGTCCACCAGTTCCTTGCTGATGGTGGTGCCCAGCCCTGTCCCCCCAAACCGCCTGGCAGTGGATTCATCTGCCTGGGAAAAGGGGTGGAAGACCTTCTGTGCCTGCCCGGCGGTCATGCCGATACCGGTATCTTCCACGGAAAAAAGCATAAAGGCATCTTTATGCGCTTTGACGTATACTTTTACATGGCCTTTATTTGTAAATTTTATGGCGTTCCCGATAAGGTTGACCAGGATCTGGCGCAGCCTGTTCCGGTCGCTCTCTATACAGATATAGAGGCTTGGATGAATTTCAAGTGTGAGGTTCAATGCCTTTTCCTTGGCTGTGAACATCAGGGTCCGGAGTACGTTTTTTAAAAGAACGGGCAAAAGAAAGGGCTGGTTTTCAATATCCAGCTTTCCGGCCTCAAGTTTGCTCAGGTCCAGGATATCATTGATAAGAAAAAGAAGGGTCTTTGAAGAATTTCGGGCAGTGGTCAGGTACTTCCGGAGGGCCGGCTGCAACCCGCTGTTTTCAAGGGAGAGGTCGATAAATCCGATGACCGAATTCATGGGTGTCCTGATCTCATGGCTCATATTTGCCAGGAAGGCGGATTTGGCGCGATTGGCGGTTTCAGCCGCATCTTTTGCCTTGAGCAGGGCCTTCTGGTTCTCCTTGTCCCGGGTGATATCCCTGAGAATGCCGGTAAACCGTTTTTCCTTTTCGATTGTCATTTCAGTCACGGCCAGGTAAATGGGGAAAACAGTCCCGTCCTTCCGGCGGCCTTCGGTTTCCCTCCCCGACCCCACGACACGGGAGACTCCGGTTTCAAGATAACGCCTGATATTGGCGGTATGGGCCTCCTTGTTCGGGGTTCCCATGAGCATATTGACATTTTTTCCGATCACTTCATCTGCAGTATAACCAAACATCTTCTCCGCAAAGGGATTAAAGGTAAGAATAACTCCCCGGTCATTGATGGTAATGATGCCGTCGGCGGCCGTCTGTACAATGGCCTTGATGCTGGCGGTCTGCTCCTCAACCTTGTCCTCCAGGTGCTCCCGGTAACTCTGGAGCTCCATTTCCACCTGTTTTCGCTGGGTGATATCCTCAAAAGCCGCCACATAACGTATCACACGGCCGTCCTTATTTGTGACCGCATTAATGGCCTGCAAAGAGATGAAGAGGTTCCCGTCTTTCTGCCTGTTGGTGATTTCACCATGCCAATACCCCCTGGCAACCAGTGTATCCCACAGTTTTTTATAAAACCCGGTATCATGCTTCCCTGAACTGAGAATCCTGGGGGTCTTACCCAGCACCTCGTCCTGTGCATATCCGGTGATACGGGTGAACGCGGGATTCACCCTGAGAATACGTTCCTCATCATCTGTGATTAACAGGGCGCTTGTGACACTGTGAAACACCTCGTCAGAAAGCTCCAGGTCATCCATCATCACCTTGCGCTCCTGATTCCTTACCCAGGCCTTCCGCCCGGCATACCCCATGCCCAGGCTGACAATCAGCCAGACAATGCCGTGGCTTAAATATACATTGACAAGTTTTTTCTTCATGATGAGAAGATAGGATGCCATGGGCACCGCAATATCCACGCCCCCCCTGAGATCGCCGACCTTAAATCCCAGATGGCCGTGGCATTTCATACAGGATTCCCGCATATACATGGGGCTCATAAGCCTCAGGTAGGGACTGCCGTCAATCTCTGTCATTTCCATGACCTCATCCTGGCCCTGCTCAAGGAGGTCCAGGGCCTTGAGTTCCCATTCATCCGGGGTATTTATGGGGTTCAGCAGGACCTTGCCCGTTATTTTCCCCTTGATCCCGTAGAGCCGGTCGTAATCCTCCATCATCTGGCGCAGCATATATGCCGGGTTCATCAGCGTGAGCAATTCTCCGTCACGGGTGATGATGTCCCGGTTGGGAATATGGGATAAATAGGGGCTCGGGGGGGTACGTTCATCCGGGAATACGTACACCCCGCCGTGGGAGGAGGCCCAGAACCGGAAGGCCTGGTCCTTGTTGAAATTGGCCCTGGCCGCTTCAATGGCCAGTAATTTTACCTGAACCCTTTCCTGCCGGTCTGCCAGTACCAGGGAAACACCGACCATAACACTCCAGATCACAAACAGAATAAGGGTGAAACGGACAATGGAATTTGGAGTTTTCACCATTTGCATCCTTTTTACGTTTTTTATGCGACGTTTGGCTTATCAACCAGGCCTTGAATCGTCATTTCCGGAGACAGCAGCGGGAGAATCCGTTTTTTGACGATGAAGATTTTAGACACAGTATACGCCGGAAGAGGAATAAAATCCATTCCTGGTTTGATTTTTAAAAAAAACTTGCAACATAACAACTATTTACTTGACAATGGCAACCATATCCAATATTGAGTTACCATACATCTTAACCCAGGACCTATTCACTGCGGAGGCATATGAATTCCGAGTACATAGAAAAGATACGCAGCTTCAACCGGTTTTACACCCAGACCATCGGATTGATAAAAAAACGGTTCCTTGACAGCGAGTTCTCCCTGATCCAGGCCCGTGTCCTCTTTGAACTGAACCGGCACCCCGGCACCCATGCCAGGGATCTCGGAAGGAAACTGGATCTTGATCCTACCTACCTGAGCAAAATCCTGAAAAAATTCGGACAGGATAGACTGCTGACCAAAACCCCTGCTCCCGACGACTCAAGAAAACACCTGCTATCCCTGACCCGGGAGGGAAAAGAGACATATGCCCGGCTCAGGGAGATGTCCAACGTTCAGATCCAGACCCTTGTCAAGGATCTTTCCCCGGAGGAAAAAACCGGTCTTGCAGCTTCCATGGCATCCATAAAAAGAACCCTGACCAAAGGGTCAAAGGAGGCCGGTTATTATTCCATCCGCTCCCACAGGCCCGGGGATATCGGCTATGTCATTCACCGCCACGGGGTGCTTTATGCCCGGGAATACGGATTCAACCACCAGTTTGACGCCTATGTGGCCAATGGCATGGGCAAATTCATCGAAAGCTTCAACCCGGAAAAGGAGCACCTCTGGATCGCAGAGGCAGACGGCACCATTGTCGGTTCCGTTGCAATTGTCCATGCCCGCGAAAACACGGCCCAGCTCAGATGGCTTATCGTAGACCCCGCCGCCCGCCGCAGGGGGATTGCCAAAAAACTGCTGGAGGAGGCCTTGGTTTTTGTCAGGCAGAAAGAATATACAAAGGTCATGCTGTGGACCATAGATTTTCTCCATGCCGCCCGCAACCTGTACGCCGATGCCGGGTTCACCCTGGCTGAAACCAAAGAGAGCCGTGTGTGGGGCAAGGTATTGAACGAAGAGAAGTGGGAACTTGAACTTTAGGCGCCGGGGGTTCCTTTTTTCTTTTTCATTGCAATATACCAGTCTTCATTCCCGTAAAACCTGTCTGAACATTCAGGGCACATGCCGTGGCTGAATGATGCATCAGAATGTTTTTCAATAAAGGATTCCAGCTGGTTCCAATATCCCTTGTCATCCCGTATTTTCTTACATCCGGAACAGATGGGAACTATCCCTCTCAGGGTCTTGATTTCGTCGATCACCTTTTGTAATTCGTCAATCAGCCTTTCCCTCTCTTTTTCGGAGGCTTTTCGCTCGGTGATATCACTCAAAGCCGTTACCCTTGTCTTCCTGCCTTTATAAAAGAACATCTTGGCATGGATTTCCACCGGAAATACCGACCTGTCTTTTCTCAGGGCATTTGCCTCATAGGTCTGCCCAAAACCTGCAGCCATTTTGTCTTTTACATTTTTACGATCATCAGGGGCAACAAGGTCAATGGCATCCATGCCTGAGAACTGCTCGGAAGAATACCCGAACATTTTTTGCATATTGTTATTTACCTCAAGAATCCTTCTGTCTTCAGTGATGCAGATCCCTTCAAAGGCGGCTTTCGAAAGGCTGCGGAATTTTTCTTCGCTGGTACGCAAATCATCATTGACACGGGTAAGTTCAGAGGTCCGTTCGGCAACCTTCTCCTCCAAAAGATCATGGGATTCCCTGAGCTTCCCTTCAATCCTGAGCCGCTTTTTACGGTTGAGAACAAGGAAAAAGATCAAAAAGGTCTCAACCACACACAAGGCAAGCCCTGCGGTGATATACCATTTGTATTTTTCCCAGAAAGAGGGGTGCTTATACCTGACGATACTCCCTTCAGGCAGGTTTGAGGCGGGTATGCCGAACCGGTCCAGCTGGCGCTGGTCAAAGATATAGGTGTGCAGTTCCTCCGGCGAATAACGAATTTGGCCGGCAGGCTTTCCCCTGATGATCTCGTGGGCATGTCTTGCCATCAGCTTTCCTGCGGTTTCAGCGCTCAGGACCTTCCCTCCGACAATGCCCTCTCCCATAAACGTATCCCAGGCACTGTATATGGGCACGGAAGAGACCCGGCTCAATTCCGCCAGAACCTTCAGCGGCATATACCGCTTGCCAAGCCGATCAGTCATGAACGGCAGGTAGAACAGGACTGAACTCCCTGTCAGCTGCTTTGCCCTGTGAATCAGTTCCTTATAAGAGATCTCAACCCAGAACTCCGCTTTTGATGCAAAAAGCGCATCTCCGTCTTCTTCCATTGCGCTTTTGAAGCGGAGGGAGTTGGCGCTTTTTCCTGTCACAACAACAATTTTTTCCGTTTTCGGATGCAGTTGTTCTATGAGGGTCAGGGTTTCGGAAAACCGGATCTTTCCGGATGTAAAATATCCAAGCGACTCAATATGCTTCAAGTTTTTAATATGGTCAATATCGGCAAATGCAAATATCTCCGAATTCCGGAAAGCCGCCCACAGGTAACTGTCTGCAAAATCAAGGGCGGCAAAATCATTGGTAATAATCAGGTGGATTTTTTTATTCCCGTATTTTGATTTAATAAATTCAAAATAGAGGTCACCCGGCATATCCGAACGGAATACATCCAGGTTCTCAATGAACAGGTTGATGTTATCCTCAGACCGGGAAAGACCTTTTTGAAACTCCGGGAAAAACCCCTTTTCAATGGTCTGCTGCCAGGGGAGCTGACGGGGAAAAGAATTCAGGAGAAGAATATTTTTAGTCTCTGCTCCTGCCCTGTCTGACACCAGCAGCACACAGCAGAAAAGCAGACTGAAAAACCTGATTCCCCAAATCCCCATATAGTCATTTCTCTTATCTAAGGGATCGCCTAAGAATCAGTTCACATCCTGTCTGCAAAATACCCGGTGTTTTAAAGTTTTTTATAAACAGACCTGTAAAGTTATTTTTGCGCGATCCCTGAGGTTAACGGCTAAGGCACAATACCCGGTTTAAGTCCGGATCAGGTTCAGTTCAGATTCCGGACGATTTTAATCTGATGCCGGGCCTGAGATCAGTACAGGTGAAAAACCAGTATAGAAGCCATAATAATCAGGATACAGCAAAAGGGCTGCCAATGCAAAACCGCCTGGTTTTTTCATGCCCGTGTCCACCTGACTGTTAAAGACCGGAACACCTGTTGTTCACACCAACTTGACAGCACTCTTTTCCCTGTCCTAATATCGGCATCTGACCTGTTTATGACAATACAACCGGGGGAGACGCGATAAAGGTGAACACACTTTTAAACCATCTGACTGATGAGGCTGTTAAAGAGTTAGACCGCTTTGGATCAAAAAAGGGCTCCCCCGGGAACCGGGCATTCCGGCTTCTTGAAGAGGTGATCCTGGACGATGAACAGCAGCAGACACTCGGGCTCCGGCCCTGGAATATCTTTTTTCTCCGGGCGGCAACCCTTTTAATGGAAACGGATCCGGACAATGAGAACTCCGGGATAACGGATCAAAAGCAAAAAGAGATAATAAGCCTGATCCGCACCCATGCCTGCACCGGTGATATTCATGCGGTAACGGGAATGCCCCCGGTTGAGTACAGAGGAGAGCCTGTAAACACAGGGTTGCTGGCCTCGGCTGCAGGCCTTGCCACCCGGCTGGTCCTGGACCATCCCCACACCCTCGGCATACTGGCCGCTGATCTGGCGGGCAGGGAGCAGATACCCCCTGACCGGTTTATGAAAGCCGTCACCGTTACATCCATTGATGCCCATCCCTTTTTGTCCGGCACCATCCGGGTACGGCTCACCTGCTCACACCCCGGGGTTCACCGGGTATTGAAACACCATGAAAGCCGGGTCCAGAAGCTGCTTCACCAGGCCAACGGACTGGTCAGTCCCAGGTACCTTTTTTCCGAAATTGTATTTGAAATCAAGGCCCTGGGCTATACCCCCCTGGATATGAAATTTTCCGTGGATGCCATGGCAGCCATGAAACTGCTCACCGGCAATCGGCTCTATTCGGACAAACGGGTGTTTTTAAGGGAGCTGGTCCAGAATGCCGTGGATGCCTGCAACCTGCGGCGGATGTTTGACACGGCCTATGAACCTGAGATTTCCATTGACTTCCCCCCCCGGTACCGGACCATTACGTTCAGGGACAACGGTATCGGCATGGACCGCCAGTGGATGGAAAAGTACTTTTTGAAAATCGGTATCTCCTTCTACCAGTCAGGGGATTCAAAAACCATCCATAAAAGCCGGGTGGACTGTAATTTTATCAGCAAGTTCGGCATCGGGTTTCTCTCAAGTTTCCTGGTGGCGGACCATGTGGTGATCAGAACCCGGAAAAACAACTCTCCGGGCCTGGTCATTGCCATCAACACCCTTGAGGATTACTTTGACGTAAGATTCGCCCATGAGGAATGCCCCCGGGGCACGGAAGTCTGCCTCCATCTTTCGCAGGACAATGTCAACTTTTCAAGGAGCATGGAGTATGTCTGCTATCTTAAGACCAATCTGAGATTTTTGACCGTTCCGGTTGTACTGAACGACCATGAGGGAAACACAGCCATACTGGGATCCGAAACCCTGAAATATGAGCAGAGCAAAAAACACGGGCGGGATTTCGTGGCTGCCCTGAAGTTTCAGGACTCATGCGGTTACCTTTTTTTAAAGGCAAAGCAAACTCCGGACACCCTGTATGCACTGGAGTATGCAAGGGGCGGGGTCTCCATATTCCAGGACGGCATCTTTGTCACCCAGACAGATACCCTGTTACCGGAGGGGGCGAGGCAGAATATCATCGGCAGGATCAATCTCACCGGACAGGAGCGGTGCGAACTGAGCATGGACCGGAACCGGATATTCTGGACCGATGCCCGGCTCACGGAGATAAAACAGAAAATCAGAGAGGCCATTGTTGACCTGGCCAACATGCTCATGGATGACTGCCGTTCCCAGACCCCGCCCCTGTCAGTTGAACCAAGCCTCATCAACCATCTGGCTGTTTTCTTTGACTTCAATGAGATCAACGATGAGATGTACGGAGCACTGGCACCCCCCATCCGCAGGATCGTGGCCAAACGGTTCCGTGACTTTATCAGGATCAACTTTGCCCACACAGGGGAGAAAAAGCATGTACCTGATGCAGACGGATACGGGGAACAATGGCAGCAGGACATTCTGGCGGCATTTGCCAAAAGAGGCCGGCCGCCGATGCCGGAACAGGGGAACTAGTCCGGACTATTACCCTGGTCAAGGACCCTGCGCACGGCCAGAGCCATGGCGGTCAGGTCCACGGGTTTTTCAATCACCCCGTCAATGCCGGCGGCCCGGACTTTCTCACCCTCCCCCTCTTCACTGTATCCGGTACAAAGGATAACGGGCAGTTCCGGGACGATATTTTTCGCCTCCCTTGCCAGCATGAAACCGGTCATACCCGGCATGGTCTTATCGGTGATCACCAGGTCAAATTTATCTGGATTATCTTTCAGCAGTTTCAAAGCCTCCCTGGGATCACACATCCCCTTCACCTTATACCCCAGTTTTGTCAGTGCTTTTCGGCCCACTCGAACAATGGAGTCCTCATCATCCACCAGAAGAAGGCGTTCACTTCCCTCCGGACTTTTATCGGAGGCCGGCAGGACCGGTGGTGTCTCGTCATCCTCGTGGAGCGGCAGGAGAACGGTAAAAGCGGTGCCCTGATCTTCCTTTGACGCCACATCTATGATTCCCCCATGGCTTTTTACAATGCCGTGGACAACGGAGAGCCCGAGCCCTGTCCCCTCCCCCTGTTCCTTTGTGGTGAAATAGGGGTCAAAAATCGTATCAAGATACTTCTTTTTTATCCCGCATCCCGTATCCGTAATTTCAAGACAGACATAGTCTTTTTTTTCAACTCCCGAATAGCGGGCAAGGATGGGGGATGCCAGGGGAGCATCATAGAGGCGGACCGTAATTTTGCCCCCGGACTCCTTCATCGCGTGGGAGGCATTGGTACACAGGTTCATAAGGATCTGATGAATCTGGGTGGGATCGGCAAGAATCAAATCCCGCCCGGTCTTAATCCGGATAATTATTTTTATGGTGCTGGGCAGTGAGGCCTGGAGGAACTTAGCCACCTCTTTTATGACCGGGACAATTCTGACCGGATATTTTTCCTGCTCGGTCTGCCGGCTGAAGGCAAGGATCTGGCTGACGAGTTCCTTTGCACGGTTGGCACTGTTGTAGACCTCGGTAAGGCCGGCATGGATCTCAGGCAGGTCTTTTGTCATTTCCATGGTCAGTTCCGTATTCCCCATGATGGCAAAAAGGATATTGTTAAAATCATGGGCTATGCCTCCGGCAAGGGTGCCTATGGCCTCCATCTTCTGGGCCTGCTGGAGCATCTTTTCAACCCGGGTCAGCTCTGTCACGTCCCGCCTTACAAATACATACCCGAGGAGCCCTCCGCTGTCATGGAATATGGGTGATACATTTGTATAAAATACCCGGGTTTCCTTATTTTCATTGGTGACGCTCTGCCGGCCTGACCATGTTTTTCCCTTACCGGCCCTGCGGATGATCTCCTGGAGAGAGATACCGTCATAATCGGTTTTATCGAAATCCGGATAGGGCTTGCCCAGGATTTCCGTTTCAAGGATCCCGGTCATGGCTTCAAACGAGGGGTTTACATAGAGGACGATTGCGTTTGTGTCCACAATGATAAGCCCCTCATCAATATGCTCCACTGCCGAGGCCAGACGGGTGAGTTCCGAGGTTCTCTGCTCCACCACCTGTTCAAGGTTCTGTTTCATCTGTGTCAGGGCCATATGGGTCCTGACCCGGGCCAGGACCTCTTCAGGCTGAAAGGGTTTGGTGATATAGTCTACCCCGCCCAGGTCAAACCCCCTGACCTTGTCCCTGGATTCCTCAAGGCCGCTGATAAAAATAACCGGGATCTGTGCGGATTTCCTTTCAAACTTCAACCTGCGGCAGACCTCAAACCCGTCCATATCCGGCATCCGTATATCCAGCAGGATAAGGTCCGGAAGTTTTTTTTTGACGGCTTTTAACGCAGCCCTTCCGTTAAGGGCGGCCCGCACCTGGTATCCGCTGCGGGCCAGCAGCCCGAACAGGAGTTCAATATTATCCTGGGCATCATCCACGATGAGAACATTCAGCCCGCTGTTCCCTGCCTTTGGGGTAAAATTCATATTCATACCCTTCCGGGGGCTAGCCTGGCCATGACCTTCTTGTGCACCTTCAGCCCCTTTTCAAAATCAAAGCCCAGGATGTGGGTTTCCAGTTCATCGGCCAGGTCAGTCAGTCCGGCCTCAGCCAGGCCGGGCTTGAGCCGGGTGACCAGGTCTCTTGCCTCCATATCATGTTCCTCCAGACAGCGTTTCATCCGTGCAAGTGCAGGGGGCAGTTCCTCTCCCTGAATCCCTGAAACCGGGATTTTTTCAGTAACAGGCCGTTCAACCGAGTTCACCCAGGCCACATCAGCCATGGTCTTTTCAATATCCGCGGAAAACCGGTTATACACCTTTTTGACCTCAGGGATACATTTGCGGCTCAGGACAGATTCAAGGTCACCGGCACTTTTAAAGAGATTTACCGCACTTATATTTCCTGCGGTCCCTTTAATGGAGTGGGCATGAAACTCGGCATCTGCCCAGGCACTCGCGTCAATCCCCTGCCTTATCTCCTCCCTGGCGCCCGGCGCAATTTCCAGAAAGGTTTTCAAAAGACCGATCAGGGTCTCTTTTTTGCCTGCCACCCGTGCCAGGGCATCCTTAAGATCAATCTCTTCCATATCCGGAAATCTTATATCCGGCGCCTCTTCCCTACTCTCTGTCTTTTCCCTGCACCTCTCCTTTACCCACTGCCGGATCACGGCAAAAAGGATATCCGGATTAATGGGTTTGCTCACATGGTCATCCATGCCCGCCTCCAGGCACTCTTTTCTCTTCTCCACCATGGCATGGGCGGTCAGCCCGATGATGGGAATATCGGAATTCAACTTCCTGATTCTCCGGGTGGCCTCATATCCGTCCATCTCAGGCATCTGTACATCCATGAGAATCACATGGAAATAACCGTTTTTCTCAACCATCTCAACGGCAATAGCCCCGTTGGACGCAATGGTTACCACGGCGCCGGCGCTTTCCAGCAGCTCCTTGGCCACCTGCTGATTGATCAGGTTGTCCTCAACCAGGAGGATATTCAGGTTCTCAAACTGAATCCGGTTGGCAATCCCGCGTGTTTCCGCTATCTGCCGCTTCTCATCCGGGAACCCGTAAAGACTCATCATGGTATCCAGAAGCAGGGACCGGCTCACCGGTTTTATCAAAAAGTCCGCCACCCCTGCCTCAATGGCGATTTTCCGAATCTCTTCCCTTCCAAAGGCCGTTACCATGATAATCCTTGTCCGGGTTTCCACAAACTGGGGAAGGGCCATAAGCTGCCGGGTGGCATCGATACCGTCGATATCCGGCATTTTCCAGTCCATGAAAATCATGTCGTAGGGGTCTGTTTCCATCTGTTCTACCACCCGGGCCAGGCAGCTCCGTCCGGAATTCACGGTGGTGACATTGATATTGAAATTTTCAAGCCCCTTTTTCAGGATCTGCCTGGCAAGCTTATTGTCATCCACAACCAGGGCGGAGAGCCCTGAGATCACGGCAAGTTCTTCCGGGCTTTTCTGGCTCTGTTCAGGCATCTTGAACCAGAGGGAAAACCTGAACGTACTCCCCCGGGACGGCCGGCTCTCCACCCATATATCCCCCCCCATCATCTGGCAGAGGGTTTTGCATATGGAAAGGCCCAGTCCTGTGCCGCCGTATTTGCGGGTGGTGGATCCGTCAGCCTGGGTAAAGGGGGAAAAGAGCCGGGAGGTCTCCTCCGGCGACATGCCGATGCCGGTATCCCTGACGCAAAAGTTGAGATTAACCCGTGACCCTGTCTGTTCTCCCACTGAGACCCGGATAATGATCTCCCCCTTACTCGTGAACTTGCAGGCATTACTGACCAGGTTGTTCAGGATCTGGGTCAGGCGCAGGGGGTCCCCGATCAGTTCGTGGGGCACATCCGGTTCCACTGAAATCAGAAATTCCAGCCCTTTTTCCTCGATTTTCTGCCCCATGACGGTAAGCATATTCTGGAGAATGGTATCAAACCTGAAGTCAACGGATTCGATATCCAGGCGGCCGGCCTCTATCTTTGAAAAGTCAAGCACATCGTTAATTATGCCCAGAAGGGAATCTGCCGATGCACGAATCTTTACCAGGTAGTCTTTCTGGGCCACGTCCAGGTCGGTTTTCAGGGTGAGGTGGGTGAGCCCGATAATGGCATTTAACGGGGTTCGTATCTCATGGGACATATTGGCTAAAAATTCGGATTTTACCAGATTGGCCTGCCGGCTGGCTTCCGCATATTCGACAATGGACTGCCTGTACTGGTGAAGCTTCAGGAAAAGCCTGATCTTCCCGAGAAACACCTCCTCCACAATGGGTTTGGCGATAAAATCAATGCCCCCGGCCTGAATCCCCTTGATCTTGTAAAATTCATCCGAATACACCGCAGAGAGAAAAATAATTGGAATATTTTCATTCTTCTCCTCTTTGAGGATGTACCCGGCTGTTTCAAACCCGTCCATCCCGGGCATCTGCACATCCATGATAATAATGGCAAAATCATGCTCCAGGGCTTTGAACACGGCCTCGTTTCCGGACAGGGCACGGACGATCCGGACCGGGATCTCTTCCAGAAGCCGTTCAATGGCAATGATGTTCTCTATCTTATCATCCACCAATAATATCTCAGGTCTCTCCATGGCCTCCCCCTTTTTATTCGTGGAGCCATACACGCATTGTGGACAGGAGTTTGTCCGAATCCACCGGTTTCATAAGGTAATCGGTTGCACCGGCTTCAAATGAAAGCTGGCGGTCCTTGATCATGCTTTTGGCCGTCAGGGCGATAATGGGCAGATTCTGATATCCGTCCATATTGCGGATCTGCCGGATCGCTTCATACCCGTCCATTTCCGGCATCATGATATCCATCAGCACCAGGTCCACTCCGGCGTCTTCTCTTAGTTTCTCAACCGCCTTTTTTCCGTTGGGGGCCTTGATGAACTCCATCTCATATCCGTCAAGGGCCGTGATCACCGAATAGATGTTCCGGACATCGTCGTCGGCAATAAGAATTTTTTTACCTTTCAGGACACCGGCATCATCGGTGAGTTCACAGATCCGGTCCTTGATCCTGCCCGGCAGTTTTTCAACAACGGAATGGAGAAACAGGGCGATTTCGTCGATAAGCCTGTCTGTTGACATGTCGCTTTTGGCAATCATGGCGCTGGCATATTTATTTAACTCAAAAAACTGGTCTTCAGCCAGTTCCATTCCCGTATGGATAATCACAAAGGGCTTTTTGTCCATCTTGTCCAGGGATCTCAGGAGTTCAAATCCTGTCATATCAGGCAGCTCCAAGTCCAGTATCATGCAGTCATACTCTTTTTCGCCAAGGCGCTTTAGAGCGGTTTTTCCCTTTTTAACCGCATCTATTTTCACCCCCAGGGGCTTGAACACCTGATCCAGGGTTTCCAGGACATCGGAGAATTCCCCCACGGTTAACAATTTTTTCCTGCCCCGGGCAAGAATGGAGCTGATCTGTAAAAAGGCGCCGTTCAGATCCGAATCGGAGACCGGTTTGTTCAGGTAGCCGATCACGCCTTTCTGTCCCAGGTTTTCCGGTTTTTCTTCCACGGACATGATATGGACAGGGATATGACGGGTATGGGGATCGGACTTAAGTTTTTTCAGGACGCCCCACCCGTTGATACCCGGCAGTTTAATGTCCAGCAGGATAGCGCTGATACGGGTTGCGGTGACAATATCCAGTCCGGTTTCACCATCTGGTGCATGGATACATTTGAAGCCCTTTTCATGGCAGAAATCATAGAGGATCCGGGCAAAATTAACATCATCCTCAACAATCAGGATGGTCTTGTCTTCAGGGCTGATATCCTGTCTGTCGTCGCCGATACCGGCCGGAAGTTCCCGGTCCGGTTCCTCCCGGGGCAGGGAATCGGCAACCCCTTCAGACCAGCCGTCTTCAGGCTGCTCAGCCCCCCTGGTACGGTCCGGCATCCCGTTTTCAGTTATATGGGTTGAAAGATCCCGGGCAACAAACAGGGTAAAGACAGACCCTTTATCCTCCTGGCTTCTGACCTGGATCTCACCGCCGAGGAGCCTGGAAAGTTCCCTGCAGATGGTAAGGCCCAGCCCTGTTCCCCCGTATTTTCTGACAATGGTGCCGTCGGCCTGCTGAAAGGCTTCAAAGATCTCCTGGTGTTTTTCTTCCGGTATTCCCTTGCCTGTGTCAGAAATGGAAACCCCCACTGCATTTTCCGCCGTCAGCGGGCTCATTTTAAAAGCCTGGTCAGCCTTGGGCCTGAAAAAGCCTATCTTTATGCTGCCGGTATCTGTGAATTTAATGGCGTTTGACATGAAATTTTTAATGATCTGCTCCAATTTCTGACGGTCCGTTACCAGAGAATCCGAAAGGGCATCATCAACTGAAATACCGAACTCAAGCTCCTTTTCCTTTATCATCTGGGTAAACATATTTTTTATGGTATCCACGATATCCTGGTAATATACGGTTTCCGGCCGGACTGTCTTTTTGCCGGATTCTATTTTTGACAGGTCCAGGATGCCGTTGATCAGTTCAAGAAGGTCATTGCCGCTGTCATGGATGATTTTGGCGTCGTTGACCTGTTTATCGCTGAGATTCCGGGTTTTATTCCTGGACAGGTTTTTCGACAGCAGGAGCATGGAGTTCAGCGGGGTTCTCAGTTCATGGGACATATTGGCAAGAAACTCCGTTTTATACTTTGTGGCAAGCCCCAGCTGACGGACCTTACTCTCCATCTCTTTCCTGGATAACTCAAGCTCGGCATTGGCGGTTTCAATCCGTTCTTTCTGGGTCTCCAGGAGGCTGGTTTTTTCCATGAGTTCTTCATTGGCCACCCTGAGTTCCTCCTGCTGGGACTGGAGTTCCTCTTCCGAAGCCCTTAATTCATTGGTCTGCTGTTCCAGTTCTTCATTGGACTGTTCCAATGCCTCCTGCTGGCTCTGAAGCTCTTCAGCCTGGGCCTGGGTCTCCTCTAAAAGCTCCTTGAGCCGGAAACGGGACTCGGCCATGTTCAGGCTGACACCGATATCCGGGGCACTGGCATCCAGAAACTCCCGTTTGTGATCATCCAGGGCCCGGGTAAACCCAAGGGCAATGACCCCTTGAAGCACCCCTTCAAATACAATAGGAAAAACATAGATATGGGAAGGGCTGGATTCCCCCAGCCCGGAAATGATATCCATGGGCACATGGTCTTCAGGTATGCCGGAGAAGTAGATACTCTTCTGCTCCAGGGCCGCCTGCCCGATAAGCCCTTCGCCGGGCCGGAAAAGATTGTGGTTGGCAGTACGCTCCTTATAGGCATAGGAGGCCACAAGCCGGAGCTGTCCCTCTTCACCTGCCAGGAAAAACACCCCGACACGACTGCCCACATAACCGGCAAGGTGATTCAGGATACCTGAGGAGAGGGTCAATGCATCCTGTTCCCCCCCCATTTCACGGCTCAGGTTGTTCAGCCCGGTTTTAACCCAGTCCTCCTTTTTGATCCGGGTCTGGTCCACATAAACCATCCGGGCCCCTGTGACCCTTCCGCTCAGGTCCTCCACTGTACTGGCATTGTACAGAATCTGCCGGCCGGATGAGGTGAGCTGCACGTCAAAGGATTGCTTTAAGCCGCTTGCCATGGCCTGGGCACAGGTGCAGTTTTCCGTCCGGCAGTTGGCATTGGCAAAGTGATCGTAGCATTTCCCCCCAACCAGTTTTTTCTGGGATCTGCCCGCCCATTCCACAGCGGTCCTGTTCAGGTAAAGAATCTTAAAATCATTGTCTATGATGATAAAGGGCAGGGGAATTTGATCCAGATGGCCGGTCAGGCGCCTGAGAATATTATTTATACCGTCCAGCAGGGTCTGCCATTTTCCGTTAAAGGGAAGTTCTTCCGAATCAGGCATCAGCTTTCCGGATGCCACATCCCCGACCATGGTCTCCACATGGGAAGCCATCTGGTTGATCACCCGGATCATTTCCACCAGGGCTGCAAGGATTCCGGTCTTTTTCCCCGGAAAGTCGGCAGTATCCAGTCTGCCCTCGGATACATCCCTGGCAATCCCGGCGATAATTGAAGGCTCACCGCCGACCTGGCCCAGGATATCCCTGGCAATGAACAGGGCATAGAAAATCCCAAGAACCAGGGAGACGCCGATACAGACAAGAATCATCACCATTGTCTGTTTTACGGTGGCAGCATCGGCCTGTTTTCGTATTTCCAGCAGCCGGGCTTCTTCTGTTTCAAACTCCCAGAGCAGTTCCCTGAGTTCGTCAAAATAGGTCTTCCCCTTTGCCTGGCCGATAATGCCTGCCATATCATCCATGGTGTTGGCATGGAAAATCTCTTTACGAAGGCTTATCAAGGGGGTGGCGCCGACCTTTTCCCACTGGGCCAGCAGCGCCTGTATATCTCCCAAAAGCGCCACCTGGGACGGATTATCAGCCACCATTTCCCTCAGCATGGCAACCTGGCGGGAAAAATGTTTTTTCCCCTCTGAATACGGCGCAAGGTAAGACTCACGCCCCGAAAGAAGATACCCCCGCATGCCGCGCTGCATTTCAAGGGCGTCAGCCTGGAGGGATAATGCCTCACGGATAACCTCATGGGTATGGCTGACCCAGTCCAGGTGACGAAACAATTCGTCCCGGTTCACGCTTCTTGATTTCCTTGCGGTTTCCAGCCCTGCCCACCGTTTGGCCAGCAGTCCTGTCTCTATCTCTATAAACTGCTCAATCGTTGAAATGAACCTGTCAAACGCACTTTTTTCCTCCCCGGTCTCCACCATCCTGGCCATATCATTCATGGACTTTGCATCCCCGATCTTCCGGCGAAGGTCAATATAGGGCACGGTGATGTTTTTCTGCCAGGTTTTTAAAACCGACTTTATCTCATCCAGTTTCATGACCTGGCCGGGGTTATCGCTCACGGCCTGCCTCAATGCGCTGAGTTCTTTGAACGCGGCAGTGTTTCCCTCCTGGTAAGGGGAGAGAAACTCCTCCTTCCCGGCAAGAAGATATCCCCGCATTCCGGTCTCCATATCAATGGCATGGGCCTTTATATCCCGTGCATCCCCGATGATCTGGTAGGTATGGGAGACCAGGTGGTTGGAGTCCACAACGGACCTGATGTTGACAACCCCCACCACGCCGATGATCACGGCGACCAGGAGCGGTCCTAAAACACTGATCAGAATTTTGGAGCGCAGATTCAATTCTCTGATATTCATGGTTCTCCCCCCAGTTTTGTTTTATCTAACTGCCGTTAAGTCCTGTCTTCCGGTAGATTCTCAGCTTTGGCGCCACCGGTTCAAACTCCCCGGAAACCGATGAG
Organism: Desulfobacterales bacterium; assembly: GCA_022361395.1. Taxonomy (GTDB): domain Bacteria; phylum Desulfobacterota; class Desulfobacteria; order Desulfobacterales; family Desulfobacteraceae; genus Desulfobacter. Next base: position 64,162 of record JAKSAX010000149.1, read on the forward strand.
AAATCGAGCCTTTCCTTTGTACCGAGCACCAGTATACCGTTATGGACAAGGCTGCGGCTCAGCAGTTCAAGCACCCTGTCCTGCAATTGTTTGTTGAAATAGATCAGTACATTCCTGCAGACAATCAGGTGCATGCGGTTGAAAACCGTATCCGTTACAAGGTTATGGGTGGAAAAGGTAATGTTCTGCTTCAGCCGGGAAGGAAGAATGACCTTCCCGTATCTGGCATGGTAATAGTCGGAAAACGAGGCCTTTCCACCGGATTTTTTATAATTGTCGGTTCCCTGCTGGACAGCCTCCACCGGATAGATCCCCTGCTCGGCAATCTCAACAGACCTGGGATCCATATCCGTGGCATAGATATTAGTCCTTTCGTAAAGCCCCTCTTCGTCCAGGAGAATGGCAAAGGAGTATACCTCCTCCCCGGTGGCACACCCGGCATGCCAGATATTGAGTCTGGGAAAAGAGGCTAAAAAAGGGATAACCTCCTCTCTTACCTCCCGGTAGACCGAAGGGTCCCTGAACATCTCAGTCACGGAAACGCAGATATGGTTGACAAATTCATCAAAGAGATTTTCATCCCTGAGGATGTCCGGAATGATACGGGAAATCTGCTTATACCCGGATTTAATCATGAAATTACGGACCCGCCTGTTCAGGGAGGCGCAGGCATAATCTCTGAAATCATATCCGTATCTTAAATATATAGCCTCAATGAGCAGGCGGATCTCAATTCCGGACAGGTCCCCGGTGCGCCGGCATTTTCCATCTGGTGATAAATCCGGATCCATTTTTTCAGGCAACACTCCTGAGTTGGGCCACCTCTTCACGGTTTAACACCTTGTCAATATTCAGCAGCATCTTGACCCCGCTCTCTGTTTTGGCCATGCCGAGGATATAGTCGGTTTCCAGCTGGGTGCCGAACGTGGGGGCATCTTCCACATCCTCTGCCTTGATATTCAGGACCTCGGACACGGAATCCACAACAATCCCCACAAGGACGATTTCCGCATCCAGGTCAATTTCCACCACAATGATGCACGTCCGTTCATCATAAGCCTGTGAGGCCATGCCGAACCTGAGGCGCAGGTCGATAATGGGAATGACCTTTCCCCTGAGGTTGATCACCCCCTTTACAAATCCCGGGGTCCTGGGCACCGTTGTGATCTGCATCATTCCGATGATCTCTTTGACCTTGAGAATACCGATACCGTACTCCTCGGATCCCAGGGTAAAGGTCAGGTACTTACCCGTCTCAATGGTTGTGGCCTTGATTGCCTCATTCATTGCCTGGGTCGTATTGGCCATGACTGCCTCCTTAAATTAATATGGTTGTCCTGTTATACCAGGTTAGTATTTTCCATGACCGGGCGGATCTCCCTTAACCTCCGGGGCCGGCCGGAAAGCCCGTCTATGGCCCCGTGTATTTCCACGAATTCCCCGGAGATCGGATCTTTCGCAGCGCTGACAATCACGTTCTTTTTCACAATTTCCCTGATAGACAAGGAGCCTCATAAGCATACGTTTTACTGACAGATTATGACCATGCCTGATAACTGACCTTTTACCCGGTTCCCGGATTTCAGCAGAATTTGAACCAGTGGATATGGAATACAGCGCCTTGAATAAAAGCCGGAGTTTGAATTATCAGAGGTAACTTTACGGTGGAAACAGCTGGTCTTTTTTAGACTATATTACAAAAAACATGCCGCGTTTTCCAGAGTGTGATGCAAAAAAAATTCGCCGTGACTGTATAAATCTGCCTCACCAGCACCCTGGCAGGGGTTCCGGCATTTCCCTTTCTTGCTCAAAGACCCTGTTCCCTCCGGACAGATCATTCCCCACACCGGGTTTTCCATGACCTGACGCTTGATTTTGAATTATCCTGCTATACAATTACGGGACTTATGCTGTGAACAGATTAATTTAACCCAGGGGATATCCCATGACGCTTTTGTTTTTTTACATTTTTCTGGCCCTCTTTTTTTCATTCCTCTGCTCCCTGATGGAGGCCGTATTCCTGAGCATCCCCTACTCCTATATTGCACTGGTGGATAAAAAGAACAAAAAGGACGGCAAACGGCTTCACCGCCTCAAGGCAGATACGGATAAGTCCCTTTCCGCCATTCTCAGCCTTAACACCATTGCCCATACCGTGGGGGCGGCCGGGGCCGGGGCACAGGCCACGGCTGTATTCGGAAATCAATATGTCGGGATCATCTCCGCCGTGCTGACCCTGTTGATCCTGGTGGTTTCCGAGATTATCCCCAAGTCCCTGGGAGCCGCAAACTGGCGCAGGCTGGCTAGACCGGTGGCCATTGGCCTGGACATCTTGATTATTGTCATGTTTCCCTTTGTATGGATCTCCCGGTATATCACCCGGATATTTACCTCCGGGGAAGAATCCGACGTATTCTGCAAGGAAGAGTTTACCGCCATGGCTGAACTGGGGGAAAAATCAGGAAAGCTGAAAAAACAGGAGGGCAGAATACTGAGAAGCCTCTTCCGGTTCAACACACTCAGGGTGGAAGACATCATGACCCCGAGAACCGTGGTGTTTGCCCTTAAAGAAGATATGGAAATCCGGGAAGTGGTCAGGGATCACCCAGATATGATTTTTTCCAGGATCCCGGTTTTCCGGGAATCCATAGACCTGGTCACCGGCTATGTGATGAAGGATGAAATCCTGGAATCCTCATCCAGGGATGAGCACGGAAAACCCGTATCCGACTTAAAAAGGAAAATTCACAGGGTGCCGGAAACCATGCTGCTTACCGATCTCTACGATATCCTGATCACCCAGCGCACCCACCTTTGTGTGGTCAATGACGCCTATGGGGGCACTGCCGGTATCGTAACCATGGAAGATGTGGTGGAAACCCTGTTGGGAATGGAGATCATGGATGAACTGGATGTCACCACAGATATGCAGGCCCTTGCCCGGTCCCAGTGGCAGGAGCGCATCAGGCAGACTGAAGGTTAACCCGGATATTTCCGGGCTAAGGGACTGAACATAAATCGTCTGAAGCTGAGAAGGCTGAAGTATCGTCTAAGTATTTCCCGGTTTATTTTTTATCTTCCTTGACAATCCCCCCTGTTCGAAAATAGACTGCTATCGCTAAATGAGATCTATAAATTCAGGGAGGTAGAATGCAAATCTAAAACACGTTCTCTGCATAGACCCGATCCTTGTTCGCGTGATGAACCACAGACCTTGTCCGATAATCGTATTTAATGGGTCAGCAGGCAAATATCAGCACAACACCCCGCCTGTCTCACAAAAAGTTCCGGTTCTGTCTAATAAATCAAGCCGTTAAGCGTTTCCAAAACAGCATCTATAAATTCTGAGGAGGAAGGAAATGAAAAAAATCAAGGACATCAAACTCAGCGTCAAATTGATCATCGTCGGCATGACCGCCGTACTTATTCCCATGCTCATTGTCGGATATATTTCCGTGAGTACCTCATCCCGGGCATTAATGGAATCAGGCCAGCAGTCCACGTTCAGGATTGCCCAGGACCTTGCCATTACCGCGGAACTCTTTATGACCGAAGAGATAAAATTTGCCAGGGAGCTTGCCTTGATGCCGGATGTGCAGAAAACCGTTGACCAGGTGGCTGAAAACGGGCCGGACAATGCAATGGAACCGTTGACGGCCCTGGATGCTGTTTTCAAAAATTACTATGAAAAAATAGGGGCGGACTATGACCTGTTTTTTATCACGGACGTTTCCGGCGCCATTGTCTCGGACAGTATGAACGGGGCACTGCGGACCAAAAACGTCAACGTAGGGGACAGGGCCTATTTCAAAGATGCAAAATCAACCGGGAAACCGGTGATCGGGCCTCCCATCAAATCCAGGGCCAGCGGTAAGTCGGTTGTGGCCATTGCCGTCCCCCTGGAAACCGGGTCGGGGGAATTTGCGGGGGTCCTCTGCTCTGTGCTGAAACTTGAGGCCCTCTCCTCAAAACTGACCACCGTGAAAATCGGGGAAACCGGTTATGCCTATATGATGAATTCGGAAGGAATTCTTATTGCCCATCCCAATAAGGAATTTTTGTTCAAACTGAACCTGAAGACGATAAAAGGCATGGAAGAGGTCAGCCGGATGATGATAAACAAGGAGTCCGGCTATGCCTCTTATATGTTCAAGGGGGTGAAAAAAGTAGCCGGGTTTGCCCAGGTCCCCATGACCGGCTGGAGTATCGGCGTGACCCAGGATCATTCGGAACTCATGGCGCCGGTGACAAAGATGGTTACCTATAACCTGATAGCCGGCCTCGTTGTCCTGGTTATCGTGGGCGGATTTATCTTCTTCGCCGCCCTGACCATTATCACCCCGATTAACAAGGCGGTTGCCGGGCTCAAGGATATTTCCGAAGGCGACGGAGACCTGACCAAGCGGCTGGCTGTAAGCGGAAAGGACGAGGTGGGAATTCTCTCCTACAGGTTTAACGGGTTTGTTGACAAACTTCACACCATGATATCCGATATCACCAAAGGGGTGGAGACCCTTTCCGCTTCGTCAAACCAGCTTACCGCCATTTCCCGGGAAATGTCGTCAGGTGCGGGGCAGACCACGGAAAAGGCCGGTACCGTGGCAGCGGCATCCCAGGAGATGACTGCCAACATGACCTCGGTCTCTGCAGCCATGACCCAGTCTTCCGCAAATATAAACACGGTTGCCGGTGCTGCGGAGGAGATGAACGCCACCATCAGTGAAATCGCCGGGAATGCGGAAAAGGCAAGGGAGATCTCCGCCACTGCCGTTTCCAAGGTCGAGGACTCTGCCGGTAAAATGGGGGAATTGGGAGATGCTGCCCAGTCCATCGGCCAGGTGGTGGAGACCATTACCGATATTTCGGAGCAGGTAAATCTGCTATCCCTGAACGCCACCATTGAGGCGGCAAGGGCAGGAGAGGCCGGCCGCGGTTTTGCCGTGGTGGCCAATGAGATTAAGGAACTGGCAAACCAGACCTCCAATGCCTCCATGGACATCAAAAATAAAATCGACCACATCCAGGACAGTTCATCCGCCACCCTGGGCGGCATGCAGGAGGTATCCCGGGTGATCAGCGATGTAAATGATATCGTGTCCACCATTGCCGCTGCCGTGGAAGAGCAGTCCTCTGCCGTCCGGGAAATCGCAGAAAATATCTCCCAGGCATCCACAGGCATTGAAGAGGTCAATCAGACTGTGAACGAAAGCTCCACCGCTGCCCGGGATATTTCAAACGATATCACAGAAGTCAACCAGGCATCCCGCGAGATGGCGGACCGCAGCGGGCAGGTACAGGAAAGCTCGGGCGAATTGTCAGCCCTGGCCGCCCGGCTGGACGAAATGGTGGGCCGGTTTAAGATTTAACCCAACGATAGAGAAGCCGGGAACCCCTGCGGATGCCTGCCAGATCCGCAGGGCCTCTTTCACGAAACACACCGCTCCGGACAAATGGTATGTTTACCGGTCTTATCAAGGGCTTTACGCACTGTGCCTGCCATCCGGCGCAGGTCAACGGGTTTAAAAAGCAGGTAATCACTATTTGGCGGCTGTGTCCGGGTCCCGGACAAGGAGCCCAGGCGGCTGCTTCCCGTACACATAATCACCGGTGTCAGCGGGGAAATTGATTTAACCCGGCGGGCCAGCTGCTCACCGGTCATTTCCGGCATTGTCATGTCGGTGATGAGAATATCAAAGCCGGCGGGATTTTGCCTGAAAGTTGTAAGGGCATTCCTGCCGTTCGAACGGGAGGTTACTTTATATCCCAGCTTTTCAAGGAGTTTCCCGTTTGAATTCAATATCTCTTTTTCGTCATCAACAAAAAGGATGCTTTCGCATCCGGTGGGAATCTTCTCTCCTTTGTCCGCCTCATGTCCGGCATTTTTTTCACAAACGGGAAACAGGAGTTTAAAAGTTGTTCCGTCTCCGGGCCTGCTGTCAACCCGGATACTTCCCCTGTATTTTTTTACGATACCGTGGACCACGGCCAGTCCCATTCCGGTTCCCTCGCCCTTTTCCTTTGTGGTAAAATAGGGATCAAATGCGCGCTTCATTGTCTCTTCATCCATTCCAGCCCCTGTATCACTGACAGCCAGTTCAAGGTAACGGCCCGGCCTCAGATCATAATAACCAATGCAGGCCTGGCCGGATAACTCCCTCTGTTTCAGACTGATTTCAAGGATGCCGCCGGTTTCTTTCATGGCATGGTAGGCATTGGTGCACAGGTTCATCAACACCTGGTGAACCTGGGTTTGATCAGCTTTAACGGCCAGGCCTGTTTTTTCGATATCCTGTTTGATCTGGATAGTGCTCGGGAGGGTCGCAGACATGAGTTCCACGACTTCTTTAATCATATATTGCATTGGTATGACCTGGGGAATGCTGTCAGACTGCCTGCTGAAATCGAGAATATGCCTTACCAGGTCCCTGGCACGGTATGATGCCTTGAAAAGGGGCTCAAGATGCTTCCGGGCCGGACTCTTCTTTGACAGGTCATACTTCAGCAGTTCCAGGTACCCCATGATTGAAGAAAGGATATTATTAAAATCATGGGCAATTCCGCCGGCAAGGGTTCCCACAGCCTCCAGTTTCTGGGATTGGCGGAGCTGGCTTTCAAGTTCTTTCTGGAAGCTGATGTCACTGATGAGGATCATTTTCCCTGCCGGTGCTGAATGGCGGTCGTACAATAGCCAGGTGCGGGTCTTTGCCGGGATAAGGGAGCCGTTTTTCCGGATGAACTCTTTTTCAAATTCATCTGAAACCCCGTTTTGGAGAACCTGCTCCGACACCGTCCCCTCTTCCATGGCCCGCCATTTTTCAGGGGAAAATTCATGATACGCCTTCATGACCACTTCCGGTAAATCATATCCGAGAATATCTAAAAAAGCGGGATTGGCATCCTCGATAATCCCGTTCATATCCACAATCAGGATTCCCTCACGGCTGGCCTTAAATAATATATTAAAATTGTTTGCCGATCCATCCGGTTCTGTCCGGAGCAGCGGATAAGGAAGGGGCTTTCCGGAAAATCGCTCCGGCTTCCTATTAAGTCGTAAAGGAGGGTTCGCAAACATTGAATTTCTCTGTAAGATATTCATGTCATATATTGAAAATACTGCCGTGCAATAGTGCCGCACAGGAGTAGATTCTCCTTTTCAGGTAAGGTTGAATTAATTCCCCTGGGTCTATTAAGGGATCGCACAAAAATTAATTCACGGTCTGTTTTGCAAAACACCCAATGTTTTAAGGGTTTTTGTAAGCAGATTATGTGAAGTTATTTTTGCGCAATCCCCAAGCAATAAATACCGGAGAATTGCATAGACTCTAATATCGACATTTACCCTTTCTCACTTGACCGGAAAATCCGGTTTTGACAGAGACCCTTTACCAAAACCGGGATGACGATTTTCCAATGATATCTTGACAATTCAGGTGCGCGGTTTTATTTTATAACAAACGTTCGAAATAAAAAAAGGAATATATGCCGAAAATTGTTGATCATGATCAGATTCGCAAGAAATTACTGGAATCCTGCTTCAGCCTTTTCAGCCAAAAAGGGTACTCAAAAACCTCTGTCAGGGAAATTGCAAAACAGGCCGGGACATCCACCGGCACCCTGTATCACTACTTTAAAAATAAAGAGGATATCCTTGAGCAGCTTCTTGTTTATATCCGGAAAAAAAACTTCAGCCGGTATCTTGAAATGATAGAGGGCATTGAATCGGCTGAAAAGCGCCTTGAGCTGATTACCGGCTTCTGGAAAGCCCATATTGAAGAGTATCAGCATCTGATCCTGTTGGCCGTTGATTATATGCGGACCGGGCCGGGGGAAGAGAAGACCCATGGATTCCATGATTTCACGGAGTTCTATGTCCATGCCCTTTCCCGGACACTTAAGATACCCGCCCGGACGGCACAGATGCTGGTCACCTATCTGACAGGCCTTGTGCTCACCTCCCTGCTGGTGCCCGGCAGAACAGAGGAGCAGATTAACGATCTGCGCGACCTCCTGCGGCTTCAGCAGGGAAGAACCGAAACAACAGGCCTTAAAAAACAAACCGCGACCGGTAAGGAGGAGACCAGATGAAAGCCATTGTTTACAATCAGTATGGGACTCCCGGCGTCCTTGAGGAACAGGAACTGGAGATTCCGGCTCTTCCCCCGGATAGGGTTCTGGTTCAGGTACATGCAGCCGGTGTCAACCCCAAGGACTGCCTGGTGAGAAAGGGGAAATTCCGGCTGTTCACAAAAAAAGATTTTCCCAAACAAGCGGGTTATGATTTTTCAGGCCGGGTGGTTGAGGCCGGATTAAGGGTTGATAGTGTAAAACCGGGGGATATTGTTTACGGAATGCTCAACGGCTGGAAAGGTGCAAGCTATGCAGAGTACCTCGTTGCCCGTCCCGGAGAACTCTCCCCCATGCCGGACAACCTGACATTTTCCCAGGCTGCCGCCGTCCCCCTGGCCGCCCAGACCGCCCTGCAGGCACTCAGGGATATCGGGAAAATCCAGGGGAGCCACCATGTCTGCATCAACGGGGCATCCGGGGGCGTCGGGACCTGTGCCGTCCAGGTTGCAAAGGCCTTTGGCGCCCGGGTAACAGGAATCTGCAGCAGTGCCAATACTGAACTTGTTACCCGCCTTGGTGCAGATCACACCCTGGATTACCACAGCCGGAACATCCTTGAACAGGACAGGAAATTTGATATTTTTTTCGATGTCTTCGGAAACTTCACATTCAAGGCGGTAAAGCAGGTTCTCAAGCCCAAGGGAATTTATATCTCCACAATTCCCTCACCGGCCCGTTTTCTTAAAGACCTCTGGCACAGGATTTATCCCTCAGGTAAAAAAGAGAGGCTGGTTGTCGTGAAATCAAGAAAACAGGACCTGCTGTTTTTAAAGGATTTGATTGAAAAGGGAAAGCTCACCCCTGTGGTGGACAAAACCTTTCCCATTGCCCGTGCCCGGGAGGCCCACACCTACGTTGAAACCAAAAGGGCCCGGGGAAAGATCGTCCTCAGTATTATGGGCAGTTGAACGCCTGCTCTTTTACCTTGAACCGGGATAAAAAATTTATTACAGTTCTCAATTGTGCCTGCTGAAACCGGTTTGGAAGGCTGCCCCGGCATCTGTATTCAGGCACCCGGATCTGCACGATCCGTTAATTCAAGGATTTCCCGCCCTGCCCCGTTGAAAAGGAGGACCGGTGACAGCTGCTTATATTATCGTGGGCAACATGAATGTGGGTAAATCCACCCTTTTCCGGCGCTTAAGCCGTGCCAACGGCCGCAGCGTCAATATACCGGGCACCACCCTTTCCGTGAGCGGAGGAAAGATCCGGGGCCAGGATGCCTGTGCCTGGGACACCCCGGGAGTCCATTCCATTTTTTCGACCAATGAAGACGAACGGGCGTCCCGGGATATCCTGCTTTTACCCGGTATCCGGGAGACCATTGAGGGACTGGTTGTGGTGGCAGACGCCAAAAACCTGAAGCGTTCCGTTGCAATGGCCCTGCAGTATACGGAATACGGGTTGCCCATGGTTCTGGACCTGAATATGGTGGATGAATCCTCTGCCCGCGGCATCCAAATCAACAGGGAAGCCCTTTCCGGACTTCTGGGGATACCTGTGGTGGAGACCGTTGCCAATGAAGGGATCGGGGTGGACCGTCTCAAATCCGAATTAAAGCAGGCCCGGCCCGCATCAAAAAGCGTAACCTACCCAAAGGAAATCGGGGATTTTATCGCATTGGTGGAAAAGCTCATCGCCCCCCCGGGCCCGGTGTCAAAACGGAGCATCGCCCTTCTCCTCCTGGCAGGAGATCCCTGCATTGAATCCTATATCACAGAGGCCTGCGGTGAATCCAGGCTGAACCAGCTCAAACACATGGCCGGTGAGGTCCGGGACCAGGCCGACTATGTCATGGAAATCTTCCTTGAAAACCTCTATCACAGGGAGGCGGAGAAAATTGTCTCCCAGGTCCAGACCGTTGACCCGCCGAGTAAAAATCCCTTTATCCTCACCTTTGGGGACTGGTCCACCCAGATATCCACCGGCATTCCCATTGCACTGATCGTGGTGGCCCTGATGTACCTGTTCGTGGGATCCTTTGCCGCCACCTTTCTTGTGGACAGCCTGAACAGCCTGATCTTTGAGGGCATGCTCATCCCCTTTTGCAGCAAGGTGGTGTCAGCCATTCCCTCTCCGTTTCTCCGGGATATGATCATGGATCCGGATTTCGGGGTCCTGCCCACCGGTGTATTCCTGGCCCTGGGGCTGGTGCTCCCGGTGATCTTCTGCTTTTACATTGCCTTTGGCCTGCTGGAGGACTCAGGCTACCTTCCCAGGCTCTCTATCCTGCTTGACAAGGTGTTCAAAAAAATGGGGCTGAACGGCAAAGGGGTGATTCCCCTGGTCATGGGATTTTCCTGCATCACCATGTCAATTTTAACCACCCGGATGCTCAACAGTGAAAAGGAGAAGAACATTGCCTCTTTTCTGGTTTTTCTGTGCATGCCCTGTGCCCCTCTGCTGGCGGTTATGCTGATTATCCTGGACGATATGCCCATACATGCCACCGTTACCGTGTTTGCCATCCTCTTTTCCCAGATCCTGGTGGCCGGGATGCTGGCAAACAGGATACTGCCCGGGGCCCGTTCCTCTTTGATCATGGAAATTCCGGCCATGCGGGTTCCCAAACCGGTCCCGGTGATCAGGATGGCCTACCAGAAGAGTTTTCACTTCATGAAAGAGGCCATCCCGGTCTTTATTTTTGCCTCTGTGGTGGTCTTTCTCTTCCAGAGGGCCGGGGGCCTGGCCTTTCTTGAAACCACCTTCGGCCCCTACCTGGATAAAGTCCTGGGCCTGCCTGAAAAATCCATCCAGGTCTTTCTGAAAACCATGATCAGGCGCGAGAGCGGCGCTGCCGAACTCCAGCACCTGGCAGGGGGATTCACCCATCTCCAGCTGGTTGTCAACCTCCTGGTCATGACCCTGATCGCCCCCTGCATAAACGCCATTATCGTCCTGTTTAAGGAGCGGGGCATGAAGGCCGGGGCCGCCATTGTTGCCACCGGGGTGGTCTATGCCGTGGCCGTGGGCGGCCTGGTCAACCTTGCCTGCCAAGTTCTGGGAATTACTTTTACCTGAGAGGGGAATAGATGACGGAAAAACAAGATGAGATTCTGGAAGCCATATGGACATCCAGCGAGAACAACCGGTTTACCATGGATGAGATCCGGAAAAAGTGTGATGTGGCTTTTACCCGGGAGGATATTGAGGAACTGGAAGAGGAGGGGCTGGTAATCACAAAGGCGGATAACATCCTTTTCTCACCCCGGGGGGAGGAGAGGGCAAAAAATATCATGCGCCGCCACAGGCTGGCTGAAGTCCTGACCTCCAGCATACTTAAACTGAAAAATTCGGAAATGGAAAAGGTGGCCTGCCAGGTGGAGCACTATCTTCAACCCGAGGTGGAGATCTCCATCTGCACGCTGCTGGGCCACCCCCAGTTCTGCCCGGACGGCAAGGCCATCCCCCCGGGCCGGTGCTGCCAAGAGCAGCTGACCCAGGTGGACAGGGCCGTGGTCAGCCTGACAGACCTTGACCCCGGCCAGAGCGGCAAGATCACCTATGTAAAACCCGGGAGCCACTCCAACCTCCACCAGTTGATCTCATTCGGACTGAATCCCGGGGTAATGGTAACCCTTCACCGGAAGCGGCCGGCCCTGTGCATCAAATTCGAAAACACGGAACTGGCCATTGACGAAGAAATCGCCGCCAATATTTTTGTATGGAAGATGACGGAGAAGAACTGACCCTAAGTCATCCGGTAGGTATAGCTCATCATGATCTGGTTCCTGTCTTCCATGTTCAGGGCGGCTTCCAGCCCCGGGCAGTCCAGGCTGATGTTAATGGCCTCCTTGGTCATGCGGATGCCCATGGGATTTTTCTCAACCATGGTTTTGGCCAGTTCCCCTGCCGTGGCCAGCATATCCCCGCGTTCCACCACCCTGGAGGCAAACCCGAGGTCCAGGGCGGTCTCCGCATCCATCCAATTACCTGTGAGCAGGTATTCATAAGCCCTGCCCGCCCCGATGAGGCGGGGTAAAAAATAGGAAGAGGCCATATCTGCCCCGCCCAGGCCGATATTGATATAGGCGGCGGAGAACCTGGCATCTTTGGCCAGGATCCGCAGGTCTGAGGCCATGGCCAGGGAAAAGCCTATCCCGGCGGCAGCCCCGTGGACGCAGGTAATGATGGGCTGGGGAATCTGCCGCATGCCCAGAAAGAGCCGGCTCATGCGGACCTGGGCATTATAGGCCTGAACCGGGGTCATTTTGAAAATTTCCGGGGCGTACTTCTTGGTATCCAGCCCGGCGCAGAACCCTTTGGCGTCCCCGCCGTCCAGGATAATCACCCGGGTCTCTTCATCGTACCGCCGGTCCCGGAGAAAGGTTTCAAAGGCCTCCACCATGGCATGGTCAAAGGCATTGTAGGTGGCGGGCCTGTCCAGGGTCAGGTAACCGATGCCGCCGTCAGTTCTGAATTTAAAGGGAAGATCTGTCATTATTATCCTCTTTGGTTAAAGGGTTAATCCGTGAAGCAGGTATCCGGAATATCCATAGTCATCTGGCCGCTCTTTTTCAGGGTCTCTGCCAGACCGGTAATCTTCGGCAGCTCATAGGCATAAAAATACCTGGCCACATGAATTTTCCCCTGATAAAAAAGCTTTTCCTTTTTCTTTGGGTTGCCTGCGGCCAGCCCTTCGGAGGCCGCGCTTGCCATGGTCAGCCACTGCCAGGCAATGACCGTTATGCCGAACATCTCCAGAAAGAGGCTGGCATCGGCAAGAAAGGCATCCGGCCCTTTTTCCGCGGCCACCTGCCCCAGCCCCATAACCGTGGTTTCCACCTCTTGCAGGGCTTCTGCCAGCCGGTCCGCCATCCGGGCCAGTTCCAGATCGGTTTCTCCTGCTTTTTTAGCCCGGGCCACGGCATCTTCCATCTCCTGTTTCAGTAATCGGAGGGCCCGGCCGTTTTCCATGACCAGTTTTCTGCCCAGAAGATCCATGGCCTGGATAGCGGTGGTCCCCTCATGGATGGGATGAATCCGCATATCCCTGAAGTGCTGCTCCACCGGAAAATCGTCGCAGTAGCCGTATCCCCCGAAACATTGAATGGCGGCACTGGTGGAGAGTATCCCCATTTCCGAAGGATAGGTCTTGGCCACAGGGGTGAGAAGTTCCAGCAGCAGATGACAGTCCTTTGCCGCTGCCTCACCGGAATCCTTTGTCAGTATGTCCTCGTACATGCCGCAGTGGAGAATCAGGGCCAGCGATCCTTCGGTGACCGCCCGCTGGAGCATAAGCATCCGCCGGACATCGGCATGCCGGATAATGGGCACAGGATCAGCCCCTTTGGGTGCGGTCACCGGCCGTCCCTGGCACCGGGACCGGCAATAGGCCAAGGCAGAATGATAGGCGGCCGTGGCAATGGCCGTGGCCCCCATCCCCACCTCCAGCCGGGCATTGTTCATCATCTGGAACATATAGGAGAGGCCGCGGTGGGGGTCACCCACCAGGTATCCCAGGCAGTCGTCCTTTTCCCCGAGACGGAGCCCTGTTATGGGAGCCCCCCGGTATCCCAGCTTGTGAAACACCTGGGTCACGGTCACATCGTTGGGAACCAGCTTTTCCCCTTCTCCGTGGCGGAGTTTAGGCACAGCAAAGAGGGATATGCCCTTTACCCCGGGTTTTGCCCCGTCAATCCGCGCCAGCATGAGATGAACCACATTGTCCACCCCGTCGTGGTCTCCGGCGGAGATAAAGATCTTTTCGCCCGATATTTTATAGATGCCCTTATCAACGTCCACGATACTTGCCCGGGTCGCCAGGTCCCCCAGGGAGGTGCCGGCTTCGGGCTCGGTCAGGGCCATGGTGCCCTGCCATCTGCCGGCCAGCATCTCAGGCAGGAACCGCTGCTGGAGTTCCGGGGACCCGAAAGTAAGCAGCAGCTTGCCCGCCCCCATGGTCAGCCCGGCATAAACAGCAGCCGAATAGTTGGCCGAGGCAAAGATGAAATTAATGCAATGGAGGATGGAGGCGGGCATATTCTCCCCGTCCCATTCTTCGGGGAAGGTGGCGGAAATCCAGCCGTCTTTCCCCAGGGTGCCGAGCATGGGCCTTACCCCGGGATGAACCTTTACCCGGCCCTTGTCCAGCTCCGGCGGTTCCCGGTCCATCTCCTCAAACATGGGGTGCATGATCTTCTGCCCGATGTCCAGGGCGGCCTTTAACACCATTTCCAGGGTTTTGGGGGTGTGCCCGTTTAAAATATCTCCCTCCCGGAACCGGCTATCCCGGGAATTGAGGGTAAACTTCAGGTTCTGCATGCTCATGAACTTGTCAGCCATGGTAATATGTCCTTCTTCTTAACTTTAACGGATGCCCTTCATAAAATCCGGGGCCAGGAATTCGGGTTCCGGATAGGTGTAAAACCCTTTACCGGTCTTCATTCCCAGGTCCCCGCGGTCCACATAGGCCTTGAGAAAGGCTGCGCTGCGCCTGCCCTGGGGATCCTCTGTCTTCTCCGCCCAATAATCCGTTACCTTATACACGGTTTCAAGGCCGATGGAGTCCATGATGCCGAAAGGTCCGACCAGGGTTTTCATAATGCCCATCCAGGCCCGGTCGATGTCCGGTACCGCTGCCACCTCCTTTGAGGCCAGGCCCAGGGCAGCTCCCATAAGCTCCGACAGCATGGTGTTGAACACGTAGCCGTGCTGCTCCTTTTTCAGTTCAACCGGGAATTGGGCAATGTCCGAACAAAATTGGCGGATCACAGCCAGGGTAGCCTCTGAGGTTCCCGGATGGGGCATGATATCCACCACGTTGGTCAGCATGCAGTCATGGAAATGAAAGGCGGCAAACCGGTCCGGCCGGCCCGTGGCCTCAGCTATCATGGAGGGGATAAGGGTGGAGGTATTGGTGGTGAAAATCGTGTGCTCCGGGCAGATTTCGTTGAACCGGGAAAAAACCCGGGCCTTCAGTTCCGGATCCTCGGGAACGGATTCATTGATGAAGTCCGCATCCCTGCCCGCGGTCTCCGGATCGGAAGAAAACCCCATCCGGGTCAGGGCTGTTTCAGCCTGGTCACGGGTAATCCTGGCGCCGGCAGCCAGCCTCTCCGCCAGGCGGCCCAACCGTTTCTGCGCTGCCTCAAGGGCGTCCTCATAGGGATCGTACACCATCACCTCAAATCCGGAGGCAGCA
>JAKSAX010000087.1 GCA_022361395.1 Desulfobacterales bacterium
CCCAGTGCCAGCAGAACGGCGAGTACAGGCCCGAGTATCATTATCTTTGGTTTCATCCTATCCTCCCGGCGTATAAATTTTCTTTTCCATGGTTTCAAAAATGATATCCCCCAGAAACTTTACCTCCATATCCAGTTCATAGTGGTGGATGATATCTTCAAGCCCCGAGTGGCAGTTGTGACAGGGGGCAATCAGCACCTCTGCCCCTGTGGCCCGGAGCTGCTCCGCCTTGATGCGGTTGTTGACCATCCTGTCGGTCTTGTAGGGAGGACCGCAGTTGACCACCCCGCCGCCGGCGCCGCAGCAGTAGTTGTGCTCCCTGTTGGGCGTCATTTCAACAAAGTCGGTGCAGGTCATCTTCACCACTTCCCTTGCCATATCGTGAAGCCCCCTGCCCCTGGATACGTTGCAGGGATCGTGGAGGGTGACCTTTTTTGTAAATTTCTCCCCTATGGTAATCCGCTCTGCAGAGAGCAGTTCATGGTAGAACTCCAGTGCATGGACCACTTCAAAGGGCGGCATGGCCCAGGAGTCCCAGCGGTTGCCGACATCATAAACAGACCGGAAGGCATGGCCGCACTCCCCCATGACAATCCGTTTAACGTTCAGATTGGCCGCAGTCTCATAAAAGGCCCGGGCAATGCGTCCGGAGATCTCATTGTCTCCTGTGAACATGGCCATGTTGGAGTTGTCCCATCCGGGTGTGGAGGGCATGGTCCAGCTCACTCCGGCCGCATGCATCATCACCGCAGCCTGGAAGATCAGTCCGGCCTGAAACTTCGGCTCAGGTGCGATAACCGAATACATGATGTCCGCCCCCTCTTTGTCCAGAGGGATGCGTAAATCCTCAAACTCTTCCCTGGCATCCTCCTCCTGCCACTGGAGGGTGTCGATCCACTCATCTTCCTTTACCCACATCTGGTTCAGGGTTGCGGAATGGGAATTCACTGTATCCTGGATGTAAAGGGGGGTAATCTCCAGTTTGTGACAGATCCGCCGCACCAGCAGCATAAGGTAGGCAATGTCAATCCCGAACGGGCAATACATGGAACAACGGCGGCAGAGGTTGCACTCCAGGTGGGCAATCCTGACAGCCCTGCGCAAAAAATCCTCTGATACGTCTCCTTTTTTCCTGATCATCTCCAGGATGGTCTGTTTGACTTTCCCTGCCGGTGAGAGTTTCGGATCTCTGTCATTGGACAAAAAATAGGAACAGGCATCTGAACAGAGGCCGCATTTCATACATGTCTCTACGTAGGCTTTGAACCGGGCGGAGGTCTCTTTTTCAAGCACCTGGTTTATTGTCCGGATAATTCGTTCCCGGGTCAGCCTGGCCAGCCCCTCTTCCACAGCCTGATCCATTTTTAATTCGCTATCTTGCATATTTATCTCCTTTGGCATCTTCCCTGCTACCAGTCCCGGGCATGTCTGACATTGCCGAACTCAGAACCGGTATAGGCCCGGGTCAGGGGCCCTGTAATCATGTGTGACAGCCGTGAAAACGGAATAATAATGAGCATGAACTCCCCGGAGAGGATATGAACGATCATCATCCACTGATACGCCTGGTCAAACACCTGGTGATAGGCCAGGAATCCGGTTAAAAACGGCAGCAGGACGATGAACAGCAGGATAAAATCCCCGGCGGAAGTCAGAAACCTTACCTCGGGTTGGGTAAGCCGCCGGACACCGAAGAACCCAAGGGCAAGGATGATAAAGACCGTCAGTCCATCTGCCCAGGCATCGCTCATCACAGGCCAGGATATGTTAAAGGCCTCCTCCACCAGAACAACATGTGCGGAAAGGAACAGGGGCACGGCAAACAATGCCAGATGGAAAAGGTAGGACACGGCATAAAACCAGGGCCGCTCCCTGGTGGCTTTCGGGAAAAAGGGAACCAGCCAGGCGCAGATAGATCTCAGGCTGTGCTTCCAGGTAAGATAGGAAAACATGTGGTTTTCATTTGCCCTGGCCTGACGGAGGATACCCATAACCTTGAACCCTATCCCCCCTGAAAATACCAGAATCGAAATCCAGACCATGGGCCCCATGATAAAATCAATAAATCCGTTCATTTCACTCTCCTTACAGGACCACGACTTTCCGTTTATACATCCCGTTTTCGATACCCTTGACCAAGACCTTGTTCCCGTCCGGACTGATCACGGGATCGGCCATTGCCTCATAGGGGCCGGTAATCACCCTGTCGTTCACAGCCAGATAATACCGGCCTGCCTTTTCAAAACGGACCGCAACCGCCTGCCCGTCCGGGCTCATCGCAGGGGTAAAGATCTTGTCACAGATCAGTTGCCAGGGCGTTCCGTTTTTAGCCAGGCCCCAGTATCCCCTGTCCTTAAATACTGCCAGCAGGACGTTGCCGTCCTCTGAATAGTAAATATCCCGGACCATGGTATCCCAGGTGACCGGCCAGACAATATCGTTCTCCGCCACCCCCCACCTGCCGAAAGCCGGGGCTACGACAGCTGCAAGACCCACATTGGCGGGATTGGCCAGCAATCTCCAGATATTTTCATATTTGCCCGTCCAGAACAGGGCATCGTTCTTATATAACTGCCACTTCCCACCGTTGCGGACCGGAGCGGCCACAGATTTTCCCCTGTCGCAAAACGCCGGGCCCCAGACCGCCTGGAACCGGCTGTCCCAGACAGTGTCATTGACGGCAATTGAATACTGTTCGCGGTCAAGCCGGACTGCCCACGCCTGATTTTCACCTGTGGCATCAAAGGCAATATCCCAGGCATTCAGGTACCGTTCCCCTGATATCCGGCCGTCAACCGCCACGGTGAACAGGCCTTGTGAAAAAGCAGCCACATCGGCGGCAGC
>JAKSAX010000499.1 GCA_022361395.1 Desulfobacterales bacterium
AACCTCACCCGGCTCACCCAGGCAATCGATACCATAAACATGGCCGGCGGGCTGCCCGTTGACCCCTGCGATGCAGACCCCGGGCGCAAATGCTTTGAGATGCTCCACCGGATCCTCCGCCATTCGGACAAACCGGTATGGGCGTTTTCCTCACCCAAGGCGGACATCTTCAAAATGTTCGAGATGGTCCGCATGGCCTTCGGCGGCGGAAACGACCTCTTTGACCACCATGTGGTGGCCGCCCCGGTATGCCCCTTAAGCCCGCTGAAATATTCCCGCACCTCTGCCGAGACCCTCATTGCCTACGCCCGGTACGGCCAGCCCCTTTATATCAACTCCTGCATCCTGGCCGGGGTATCCGGCCCCATCAGCCTGCTGGGGACCGCCACCCTCATGAACACCGAAATCCTGGCCGGGTTGGTGCTGGTGCAGCTCATCCGCCCCGGCACCCCGGTGGTTTACGTGCCCGGTTCCACGGTGGCGGACATGCAGAGCGGGGCTTATGTCTGCGGCTCCCCGGAATCCAACCTCATCACCACCGCCGGCCTGCAGATGGCGCTGGACAGGTACAAGCTGCCCACCCGTGTCATGGGGGGGCTTTCCGATGCCAAATGCCTGGATTACCAGAGCGGCGCGGAAACCATGCAGAACCTGTTCATGCCCCTGATGGCCGGGGCCCATTACCTGAACAACTCCCTGGGCAATATGGACGGCCAGATGGTCACCTCCTATGAAAAATTCATCCTGGATGTGGAATCCGTGGAACGGGTCCTCAGGGTGATGCAGGGTATAGATGGAAACGACCGGGACCTTTCCGTGGACCTGATCCAGCAGGAGGCCCATGCAGGCAACTACCTCATGAACCCCTCCACCTTTACCCGGTTCAAAGACCGGTGGCGGCCCTCCCTGACCAAATGGCAGAGTTACAGCCAGTGGGAAGCCGAAGGCGCTCCCGACGCCTGCACCAGGGCCACCCAAAAGTACAGGGAGATCCTTGCCGAATCTCCTCAATCCATGATTTCCCCGGGCCTTGACAGGGATCTCCGGCACTTTGTCCGGGAAGTGGAACCCGAGGGGTAGCACCCGGCAGCAACTGAAACAACCCATTATAAATTCGGAGGAATAATGACAAAAAAACATGATGCCGTCAGACGGCTGGACCACGAGCAGATCAGGAACCGGGTCGCCATATACGACTTCACCATGGGCCTGATGGAGATCAGGGGCAAAGATGCCCGGGCTTTCCTGGAAGAAATATGCGTCAACGACATCGGCCGCCTGGTACCGGGGCAGATCACCTACACCAGCATGCTCAACGAGCAGGCCCATATGATCGACGACGTCACCGTATACTGCTTCCACGACGAAAAGTTCTGGATGATCTCCGCCTTTAAGGACGACAGCCTGCGCTGGTTTGACGAACACCGGGGCAAGCGAAACGTCTCCTTTGAAGACCTATCCGACGAGATCGTGCTCTGGTCCATCCAGGGACCGGAGTCCAGACGGCTCATCGCCGCCTGCATGGCCCTGGACATGACCGACATGAAGTACTACACCTTCATGGAAAACGAGACCGCAGGCGTGCCCCTGATCCTCTCCCGCACCGGGTTCACCGGAGAGCTGGGATTTGAGATCTTCTGCGACAAAAACCGCATCGACCGGATCACGGAAAAGCTCCTCAAAGAGGGCAAACGCTTCGGCGCAAGACTGGTTGAATCCGACGTCACCCTGGAGAGCGTGCCCACGGAAAAGGGCCTGGTGACCATCCGGGATTTCAAAGGGAATAATCCCCTGGAACTGGGCATGGGCTGGTCTGTTAAGTGGGACAAAAGCTTTATCGGCAAAAAGGCCCTGGAAAAGGTCAAAAAAGCCGGGATCACCCGCAAGCTCATGGGCTTTACCGCTGCCAACGACGAGATCGACATTGAGAACGAAAGCGAAGTCCTGGTCAAGGGCAAAACCGTGGGCAAGGTCACCACAGCCAATTACGGCTACGCCGTTGAAAAATCCATCGGCTACTGCCTGGTGGATGTCAAAGCCGCCGAAGACGGCACCCAAGCAGTTGTCAAAACCGGCGGAGAGGAAGTGGCCATCACCCTCTGCAACCGGGTCTTCTACGATCCGGAAAGAAAGCGGGTCAATGCGGTTCAAAACATCGGCAGCCTCACCTTTGAAAGCACCCGGGACTTCCTGGAAAACCGCACCCTCACCTCCCCCAGGGAAATACAGGGAGTGTATGCGGCCATGCCCACTCCCATGCTGGCCGACGAAAGCCTGGACGTGAAAAACATCGCAGCCCAGGTGAACCGCCTGGCCGATCACGGCCTGGACGGCATCCTCATCGGCGGCAACTCCGGCGAGTTCCCCTCGCTCAGCATTGAAGAGCGCAAGCTGCTCATCAAAACTTCGGTGGACGCGGCTGCCGGACGCCTCAAAATCGTGGCCTGCTGCGGTGCCAACACCACCCGCTGGACCAAAGAACTGACCGCCTATGCCGGAGAAGCCGGCGCGGACTATGTCCTCATCATGACCCCCTACGACCCCTCCACCACCGAAGAGGGCATGGTGGCCTTCTACGAGGAAATCGCCAATGTGTCCAAACCCGGTGTCATGATCTACCACTACCCCGATGCCACCGGCGTCACCATGAGCACTGATTCGGTGGCCCACCTGGCCCGTCACCGTAACATCGTGGGGATTAAGAACGTCGCCGACCTGACCAGTACCGTGGCCATGATCAACGCCACCCGCCGGGAATCCTTCTCCATCCTCTCCGGACTGGATGAAGTCTTCCTGGGCACCATTGCCTGCGGCGGTGAAGGTTTCATGGGCGTTGGTGCGGCGGTTGCTCCCGCCCTTTGCCGTGAACTCTACGACAACTACCAGGCGGGCAACATGGAAAAGGCCCAAGAGTGCCATCGCAGACTCTGCAAGATCATGGAGGTGGTCTTTTCCCTGC
>JAKSAX010000093.1 GCA_022361395.1 Desulfobacterales bacterium
TAACCTGTTCCTGTGATGTATGTTTGATACAACACATCCTCCGTCTTTCAGGAGAAGAAATACCTCCTGCAAAAAATCCCTGGTAGTTAAATGGGAGGGGATATACGATCCGTTAAAGGCATCAAGAACGATGAGATCATATTGGATTCCCTCATGTTTTGCCCGGCGCACGTAAACCCTTCCGTCTGCGACAATTATATTGGTACGGGCAGAGGGATTATAGTTGAAGAATTTCTTTGCAACATGAACGATTTCACCATCCAGTTCGACAACATCAATCTGTAGGTCCGGAAAATATTTTGCAAATACCGACGGAATGATACCGCCGCCGAGTCCGACTATCAGAATACGCTGGGGCTGCCGGACAAAAGCAATACCCGCGAAAACCATTTGAGAGTATTCCAGGACCAGCTTATCCGGAGAATCAGGGTAAATTGCGGATTGTATTTTAGCCCCCGGCCCCTTGGTAAACAGGAGTGAACGCACCGGATCGTCATCCACCACCCTGATGTAGTTATACCTGCTCTCTTTTTCATAAATAACATTGCCATGGGTATCACTTTCCGGAAGGGTTTTAGTTATAAAAATGACTGACACAGGTATTGTCAGCACAGCCAGGATAATCTTAAACAACGGATTGTTGAACAGCCCGTTCTTTTTCGTTCTTGATAGTTCTTCGCTCAAAACAGACATTTATCCTTTTTATTTTCATTAATTTTAATCAGATCCGGAGGCAAGGAGGCCTGCTGCAGCCACTGCGATCAACAGCAGGCCCGAAGCAAATAAGATCTTTGTTATGCCCATCATCGTAATAAAATAAAATGAGGTTACAATACATCCGAGAAAACTTCCTATTGTTGATACCGCGTAAAGAAAACCGCTGTTAACCCCTACAGATGCAATTGATTTTGTGCTCAAATGAATTGAGTATGGCGATACCATCCCAAGTAAAACACTCGGGGGGAAAAATAACAGGATACTTGCGATAAGCGGTCCTAAGCGCGGACCGAAACCCCACAGCCTTATGGTCAGCCCGTTGTAATATAAAGGAAGAACTGAAATCAGTATACCGGCTAAGACCACTATCCTTATCAGGATATCAATTGATGACCTCTTCTGAGATAAAAAACCGCCTAAAAAATACCCCAGAGACAGGGACAGAAGAAAAACACTGATAATACTTCCCCAGACCTCTATTCCGGAACCGAATACAGGGGCAAGCATACGCCCGCCAAGTATTTCAACCGTCATAAGGACCCAGCCACACACAAATACGACAATGTATATCAAGGCATTGCGCACCATTTTTTAATTCCCTTAGTTTGATTTTTGTATGGAGATACAACTCTCCTGGAACCTGTCTTCGTATAGGTGCAGGTCTCCCTTACCCGCTTGGGAAGGGCATTTTACATTTTCAACTTTAGATAGGAATTATTAGGTTTAACACAGGAAGGACTGGTTGAGTATAAACAGGGATATATTCGGAGCGCCGGCCTTTGAACCGGCCGGTGGTGAGATGCGATACCGGATATCCGGAACATGGGTGAAGCTCTCACCTGAAGAGGACGGGATAATGATACGGCATTGCCCGGAAGCGGTATAATATGCCTCTTGGGCAGTGGCCTCGCACAACTCATCCCCGCAGCAGTCGTGCCCGCCGGTTCCTTTCGCCTCAAAAAGCAGAACCGTTTCCACGGCTTCGGTGTACCCGGTATCAAAAGATGTCTGGTTTCCGGGGGCCGGGTGACAGATGACGTAGGTGCAGAGAAACCCACTGATACATATCCACTGAAGAAGGGCTACGACCATCAGCCGGGCTAAGGGGTGTTTTTTTATTGTATCCTGGGCTGTCATCTCTGTTTTATTACCATGCATATCCGAAAAGCCGTTCAAAAATAGTTGTTTTAACTCTCAATGTCAACATGATTGCCGTATCCGGACTTCATAACATCTGCCACTTTGCCGTGATTCCGGAAAGATGTCAAAAAAGAAGGGTGCCCTACAGGACCTCTTATCACGTCAGCGATATTTACGGTGTAACTACTGCTGTTGAAAATTGAATTGGAACGGAGCTTTGAGAATTGTTATAAGAAAGATTTCAGGCACCCAAAAAATAAGAACCTGATTCCAGGGAGTTTATTAGTGCGATATCAAATGGCAAGAGCAATATACTCACTTTGACAAATTTTGATTTTGTAAAAAATACCAGAACATTTAATGGGGCAAAAAATGAAAATCAAAGAATCAACCATAGTTAATTGTTCAGTGGATGACATCTGGGATATTCTCAAAGACCCTGGGAATATGCCTGCCTGGAATCCCAAATGCCACACCTGTGATGCAGGTAAGACTATTAGTATCGGATCATCCTTTGATGCAACATTCAGACTTGGAAGCAAGGAGAAAAAGACATCCTGCCGAATCATGGATTTAAAGCCGGGTGAAAAAATAACGATCAGGTATTCAGGAGAGGCCTTCAGCACCGGCGACGGTTTCGTGGATGAGACCTTTACACTGGTATATCAGGGAGTAAGACAGACAAAGCTAGTCCTTGAAGTTGACTTTTCACAATCAGAGCTGCCTTTTCTTATCAAAAGTATTATGTGGTTCTTAAGCAGGTTTGGCCAAAAATCAGGTAAATCCTCTCTGGATGGGATCAGATCGATTCTGGAATAGCCTCCTTTGTGTGGGGGGAGCCGTTGAAAAAAGCAAGGGGCCGGAAACGAAAGCCTCTCCGGTCCGGCCATTATATGCAATCCCCTTCAATTCCGTTTGCAAAATCAACAGACTTGGCCTATAACAAAGAAGACAGATCCCCTGTGGATCAATGCAACCTTAAACCGGACTGTGAACGCACGCTGCCATGGTTTTTTTTACATCTATTATAATTGTAGCTATCCTTTATTATCTCCAGGCCGACGGATTAATTTATATTACCATCATTGCGCTCTGTGCCGAGCTGATCAACATATTCCTGACCCATACCCTCACAAAATCCGTGGAAGACAAAATGAAAGCCCGCCACAGGCGGTCAATACAGGGGTATTTGAACCGGATAAAGGCCAACAAGAAAACGATTAAGGAGCTGGAGCAGATCAAGGACGATGCTGCCGGTAAAATCTACAAGGCCAATGAAAAAATTAAGGAATTGGAGCTGCAGATAGAAAAACTTTCAGGAAACGCACCGGTGCCTCCCCCTTCTGATGAGCAGCCAAAACCTGAAAAAAAGAAGAAAAAACCGAAAAAAGAAAAACCTCCCGAACAACCGGCTGATCTGAGGGATCACCTTCCGGACGGTTCCAACAGGAAAAAGCCTCCGGTATAAACCGGAGACCTATTCCATCTGGCATCGTACTATTTGGTATTGATAATTTTTATTCTGACAATCTGACCTTTTTTGTTCATATAGGCCACCCCTTTGGCAAGGGGAATCCTGGACTCTGAATCCAGGATATCTATCTGCTTTTCATACAGAACCACCGTGGAGACTTCTTCTTTGGATGAGAATTCACTTAGATTGTCCTGCTCCTTGTTCCCGGCGTTGTCCCTGGCAGCCTTTTTCTTCTTTTTAAGATTTTTTTCTGAAATACCCTTTCTGGCTTCATGCCTTTCAGCCACCAGTTCGGATAAGCCGGAGTATTGGTCTTTATCACCTTCGCAGGCCGAAAACATTGTTCCGGCCAGGGCAATTATTACAAATAAACCCAACCGCATTAATGTAAGTGGATCTATTCCACCCCTTCTACAGTGAAACGGCGATTTAACCGCATGGTGGCGAACAAGCCGAAGATATCTTTGGTGACATTGATAACCTTCAGTTTCCGGCCGGCTTGGGTCAGGGTGTTATGGGAGGCGATAATCACACCGATTCCAACGGAATCAACCATTTCAACACCAACCAGATCAATAACCACGGTTCCCTGGGATGCGTTAATGGCTTTCAAGAGTTCTCCCTTGAATGCTTCAGCCATGGAAGCGACGACATCAGTACCCGGTTTAATGATGGTCAGATCCCCGTCATTTACTATTTCGCTCATGTTTATCTCCTGTTTGACTAATGTGTTGAAAGAGGACTTTCCAAACATACTAACGTAAAAATTCTTTTTGTTCAAATATTAAATTGCCCTGTTGGCCCGGAGCAGGCGTCCCTTTGGAAATTTGACTTGAATTATTTAAAAAAAATGCGTATATATTGTGCTTCCGGCTGTACAAGCCGGGCGGATAATTCTGATCGGTCGCCTCGTAACAGACGGCCATGAACCTCGTCAGGTCCGGAAGGAAGCAGCGATAAGTGATCCCTTCTGTGTCGTGGATCGATCCCGGTCATGCAATTATCCGTCCGACTTGCACAGCCGGTTCTTTTTTCTTTCCCCCTCCTCCCTTTTTTATTTCTTGACATGCTTTTAAACAGACTTATTTTTCTGCCATAATTTAGGATTATTAATAAGCAAACTCTTAATTGTTAGGGATTTTGGAGCAAAACAAATTGGTACTCAAAGAGACAAAGAAAAAGAAAGAAACAAAAAAAACAACCTCTTCGCCCAAAAAAGCCGCAAAGGCAAAAGAGCAAAAAAATTCCGATAAGGGAAACAACAAGAAAAGCGATAAAAAGGTTCTGGAGTTAGAAGAACAGCTGGTTTCGGAAAGAGACAAAACCCTGAGACTGTCGGCTGAATTTGAAAACTTCAAAAAACGCAAACAAAGAGAAATCGACGATTTCAAAAGATTTGCCAATGAAACGGTTTTCAAACAGCTTCTCACTGTGGTGGACAATCTGGAAAGGGCCATTACATCTGCAGAAGAAAATTCCGACGATGCCAGCCTGCTGGAGGGTGTTAAACTGACGCATAAAGAGATTCTCAAACTCTTCGAAACCTTTAATGTTACCCCGGTGGAGGCTGAAAATCAGCCCTTTGATCCGAACTTCCACCAGGCGGTGACCCAGGAAGAAAATAATGAAGTTCCCGACAACACCGTTACAACAGTGCTGCAAAAGGGATACCTCCTCCATGACAGGCTCATCAGACCGGCCATGGTTGTTGTTTCAAAAAGAGTTGAAAAAGAAACTGAAAAAAACGAAGAAAATTAAAGATATCTTGGAGGGTATGTTATGGGTAAAATTATTGGAATCGATTTAGGAACAACCAACTCCTGTGTTGCGGTCATGGAGGCCGGCGGAGAAGCCACAATCATCACAAATGCGGAAGGCGGCAGAACCACACCTTCCATCGTAGCACTCAGCGAAAGCAACGAAAGAATTGTGGGCCAGACAGCCAAGCGTCAGGCAGTCACCAATCCTGAGAACACGGTTTTCGGTGTAAAAAGGCTTATCGGAAGAAAGTTCGCTTCAAAGGAGGTTCAGTCGGATATTCCCATTCTTCCTTATATAATTGAAGCGGCCAGCAACGGCGACACCCGGATTAACCTCCGGGGCAAACAGCACAGCCCTGCGGAAATCTCTTCATTTATCCTGGCCAACATCAAAAAGACAGCTGAAGACTACCTGGGAGAGGCCGTTACAGAGGCGGTTATCACAGTACCTGCCTACTTCAACGACAGCCAGAGACAGGCCACCAAGGATGCCGGTAAAATTGCAGGGCTTGAGGTAAAGCGTATCATCAATGAGCCCACCGCAGCCTCCCTTGCCTACGGCCTGGACAAAAAAGGCGAAGAAAAAATTGCCGTATTCGACCTTGGCGGCGGAACCTTTGATGTATCCGTCCTTGAAATCGGAGATGGCGTATTTGAAGTAAAATCCACCTCAGGCGACACCCATTTGGGCGGTGAAGACTTTGACCTGAGGATCATTGATTTCATGGCTGATGAGTTCAAAAAAGAACAGGGCATTGATATCCGGAACGACAAAATGGCCCTCCAGCGTCTCAAAGAGGCTGCGGAAAAGGCAAAGATGGAGCTCTCCTCTGCCACTGAAACCACAATTAACCTGCCCTTTATCACTGCAGATGCATCCGGCCCCAAACATCTGGATGTAAAGCTGACCCGGGCCAAACTGGAATCCCTGGTTGCCGATCTTCTGGACAACCTGGAAAAGCCCTGTCTTACAGCACTCAAAGAGGCGAACCTCGGTGCAGGCGGTGTGGACGAGGTTGTTCTGGTTGGCGGGATGACCCGTATGCCGGCTGTTCAGGAAAGGGTTGAAAAAATATTCGGCAAAAAGCCCCACAAAGGCGTGAATCCGGATGAAGTCGTTGCCATGGGCGCAGCAGTCCAGGCAGGTGTACTCCAGGGCGACGTCAATGACGTACTGCTTCTGGATGTTACCCCGCTTTCCCTGGGTATTGAAACCCTTGGCGGTGTCATGACCAAACTCATCGACAAAAACACCACGATTCCCACAAAGAAGAGCCAGGTATTTTCCACGGCAGCAGACAACCAGCCTGCCGTATCCATCCACGTGCTCCAGGGCGAACGTGAAATGTCCGCCGACAATAAGACCCTCGGCCAGTTTGAACTCTCCGACATTCCGCCGGCTCCCAGAGGCGTTCCCCAGATTGAGGTATCCTTTGATATTGACGCCAACGGTATTGTCCACGTTGCCGCCAAAGACAAGGCAACCGGCAAGGAACAGTCCATTCAGATCACTGCAGCCTCCGGCCTCTCAGATGATGAAATCGACAAGATGGTAAAAGATGCAGAGATGCATGCTGAAGAAGACAAGAAGAAAAGAGAGCTGGTGGACACCAGAAACCAGGCAGAGGCCCTTGTTGACCAGACTGAAAAGACCCTGAAGGAACACGGGGATAAGGTTGACGAAGAGACCAAAAAAGGCATTGAAGCGGCAGCAGAAGCCCTGAAGCAGGTCAAGGACTCTGATAATGTTGAAGAGATCAAGGCCAAAATAGAAGCCCTGTCACAGGCTTCCCACAAACTGGCCGAAGTCATGTATCAGCAGGCACAGGCCGACAACCCGGGTGCCGCAGGTGCTGATCCCGGCGCTGCCGGTGATGCCTCAGCCAACCCTGCCCAGGATGACGATGATGTGGTTGATGCTGACTTTGAGGAAGTCAAAAAGACAAGTAAGGGGTGATACTGAGCCCCCGGCTCAGCCTTTATTTAGTGTTGAATATAATCCTGCCGTGGTCTATAGTGACCCGGCAGGATTTTTATTATTTTACCTAAGGGCCTGATTATAAATGATCATTACGGACATACTTGAGCAAAACAGCAAAAAATACCCGGAAGAAACTGCTTTGGTGGAACGGATACCGGCCACTGGGCAGCGTCACCAAATCACCTGGAAGGAGTTTCATTCCCAATCGGTCAAAACCGCCAATGCCCTGACCCACAACGGGATAAAAAAGGGAGACAAAGTGGTCCAGCTCATGTCCAACTCAATGGACTGGCTGCCCGTTTATTTCGGAATTCTCTATACAGGCGCCTGGGCGGTTCCCCTGAACTTCAGATTTGAATCCGATAAGATCAGGCTGTGCACCCGGACAGCCGAGGCAAAGGCCTTTATTTTCGGTCCCGAGTTCATAGAAAGGATTGAGGCGGTAAAGAAAGACCTTGATACCTCTGTTGAGTCCTGGATTTTCACAGGCCCGGAAGCCGACTGCCCGCCCTGGGCCTGCCCTTACGAAAAGTTTATCTGTGAAGCAGACAGTCAGACTACTCCTGAGGTATCATTGGGCCCGGAAGACGACGCCGGTCTCTACTTTACCTCCGGCACCACCGGCACCCCCAAGGCGGTGCGGCTCAGCCATGAGGCCCTCATGCACGCCTGCCGCGTGGAAAATGCCCACCACGGACAAACCCATGATGATGTATTCCTGTGCATCCCTCCCCTGTACCACACAGGCGCCAAGATGCACTGGATGGGCTCCTTTCTGGTGGGCGGGAAATGCGTCCTGCTCAACGGTGTTAAACCGGAATGGATTATTGAGACGGTTTCCCGGGAAAAATGTACCATTGTATGGCTGCTGGTTCCCTGGGCCCATGACATTCTCATTGCCATTGAAAGCGGCCGGATCAACATTGACGACCACACATTGGATCAGTGGCGGCTGATGCATGCCGGTGCCCAGCCCGTTCCCCCCAGCCTCATTGAAAACTGGCAGCGGTACTTTCCCGGCCAGGCCTATGACACCAACTACGGACTTACAGAGTCCGCAGGACCCGGGTGCGTGCATCTGGGGGTTGAAAACGCAGACCGCATCGGCCCCATTGGCAAGGCAGGCCATGGGTGGGAAGCCCGGATAGTTGACAAACAGGGCAACCATTTGCCTGGCGGTGAAACCGGAGAACTGGTTGTCAAAGGCCCGGGAGTCATGAAGGAATACTATAAAAATCCCGAAGCCACCTCAGAAACCATCAAGGACGGCTGGCTGCACACAGGGGATATCGCCCGGTATGACAAAGACGGATTCATCTGGCTTGTGGACCGGAAAAAGGACATGATCATCTACGGCGGGGAAAATATTTTTCCCGTGGAAATTGAAAACTTTTTCCTCAACCATGAAAAAATAAAGGACATTGCAGTGATCGGCATCCCCGATGACCGGCTTGGAGAACTGCCCGCCGGTATTATAAGCATAAAGCCCAACAAAATGATCTGTGAACAGGATATCATAGATTTCCAGCAGGAGCTGCCCCGGTACAAGCAGCTGAAAAAAATATTCTTCGGAGATGTCCCCAGAAATCCCACCGGAAAGATTGAAAAACCCAAACTCCGCCGTATTTACGCTGAAGACAAACGTAAAGACCTGGAAAAACTGCTGAGATAAGGAAAAAATTATGAACCGATCCATAATCCGGCTCATCCTGCTGCTCACCGGGACTCTTGTACTCACCTCCCCTGCATTTTGCAACACATCCGGGCAGGATACCCAGCTCAAAAATGAAATACTGGCAGGTATTGAGCAAAGATACGCCCATAAGAGCTTTTCGGCAGATTTTAACCAGGCAGCCCGCTTGGCAGCCCTGGATATAACGGAAACCGCCACCGGGCAGGCCTGGTTCAGCCACCCCGGAAAGATGCGATGGCTCTATCTTTCCCCGGACCGCCATGAGATCATCACCAACGGTAAGGAACTCTGGATATACAGGCCTGACGAGGATCAGGTCATGACTGGCGATGCCGCCCCCTTTTTCCAAACAGGTGCAGGGGGAGCCTTTCTGTCGGACATCACCCGGATTAAGACGGACTTCACCATTGAACTGGGCAAGACAGATGCCTCATACGCCCAGTTGATCCTCACCCCTAAAAAAGAGAATCCCGACCTTGCAGTAATCCGCATCACCATTCAAAGAAAGACCCATGAGATAGAAATGGTTGTCACTGAAAACATCTATGGGGACAGCACCCGGTTCATATTTTCCAATATACGCTTTAACGACCCTGACCCGGCCATGTTTAACTTTACAATACCGGACGGAACAAGCATCATAGAGATGTAAGCCACCAGACAAAAATCTGTTCTGAAACACGGAAATAGAAAACCCAATAAAAAAGGGAGCTGAAACCAGGCTCCCTTTTTTATTCTTATTTAAGGATGATTACATATCTTCAAAAGCCTCATCCGGGATATCGGCATTGGAGTAAAACTTCTGGACGTCGTCACAGTCGTCCAGGGCCTCCATAAACCGGATCATCTGCTCAGCCTCTTTTCCGCTGACCTCGGTGGTATTCTGGGGAATCATGGAAATTTCCGCCATCTGGCAGGGAATCTCGGCACCGTCAATGGCATCCTTGACCGCATCGAAATCACCGGGCTCGGTGATAACATCAAAAACATCCCCTTCATCCTTGATATCCTCTGCCCCTGCTTCCAGGGCAACATCCATCAGGGTATCTTCATCCGTATCGTCTTTTGAAATGGAAATCAGGCCCTTTTTATCAAACATCCAGGCCACACAACCGTCTGTGCCCACGTTTCCGCCGGCCTTGGAAAAAATATACCGGACATCGGCAATGGTCCTGTTTTTATTATCAGTCAGGCATTCCACCATCACGGCAACCCCGGCCGGGCCATAGCCTTCATAAACGATTTCCTCATAGTTAACCCCGTCCATGTCACCGGTACCTTTTTTAATGGCCCGCTCAACATTATCCTTGGGCATATTCTGGGCCTTGGCCGTATTAATGGCATGGCGCAGCCTGGGATTGGCATCCGGATCACCGCCGCCCATACGTGCAGCCACGGTAATCTCCTTAATCAGCTTTGTAAATATTTTGGCTCTTTTTTTATCTGCCGCCCCTTTTTTATGCTTGATACTCGACCACTTATTATGTCCTGCCATGGTGCCTCCTTATTTTTTACCTTTTCCTATGATATATATTTCTTTACTCTGTTTTCTGCAACTTTCCGGCTTAAATACTTTGCACTCCCTGAAAGCGGTCTTCACCTCTTTCTCGAATGCCTTGAATTCATTACCCTGGAAAATTTTACATATAAAATTACCCTGGACCCGGAGATTTTTCAACGCCACATCCAATGCCATGCGGCACAGCTCAAAGGACCGCAGTGCATCCACATCCTTTCTCCCGGTGGTGGCAGGTGCCATATCACTCATAACAGTGTGAAAGCCGTCCACCTGGTCAATAAACTCGGGATTTTCAAGTCTCAGGATATTATCCTGAATGGCAGTGATATTTTCCGGCAGCTTAATCTCCACCGCCTTTAAATCAATACCAAACACCTTCCCTTGCCCCCCCACCTGTTTGGCGGCGTAAAGCATCCAGGAGCCGGGAGCACACCCCAGGTCAAGAACCGTATGCCCTTTTTTCATTACCTTGAACTTATTCTGGATTTCCTCCAGTTTATATATGGAGCGGGCAGGATACCCCTGGGATTTGGCCTTCCGTGTCAGATGATCCGCCCACTGGCCGCCCCTGGCTCCTTTACCGCCCTTTTTCTTACCCTTCAAACAATACCTCCATGGCATCCTTTAAAAAACTGATGCTCTCTATTGTCATGCCCTTTATTTTCGACAGCTGCTTCATGGTGGCCGTTGGTACCAGGCACCTGGTAAACCCCATTTTGGCCGCCTCTTTTATCCTGGCCTGGGCATGGCTCACCGCCCTGATCTCACCGGTTAGCCCGATTTCCCCGATAAGGGTGGTCTCCTTGTGCACCGGCTTGTCCAGAAAGCTTGAGGCCAGAGCCGCTGCTAAGGCAAGATCTGCCGAGGGTTCAACGATCCTCACCCCACCGGTGACATTCATGAATATATCAAGTCCGGCCAGATTCATCCCCAGCCGCTTTTCCATCACCGCAACAATCAGGGCCACCCTGTGGTTGTCCAGTCCCAGGACAGTTCGCCGGGGGGTACCCAGCCCCGTACTGGAAACCAGCCCCTGAATCTCCACGAGAATCGGCCTTGTCCCCTCCATACTGGCTGTCACCACAGAGCCCGGAGCCACGGAGGCACGCTCCGACAGGAACACGGCTGAGGGATTGGGAACCTGGGTCAGGCCCTGTTCCCGCATCTCAAACACCCCGATCTCATTGGTGGAGCCGAACCTGTTTTTTACCGCCCGGAGAATCCGGAAGATGTGGCTCTTGTCCCCTTCAAAGTAGAGCACCGTATCCACCATGTGCTCCATGATCCTGGGGCCTGCAATGGCCCCGACCTTGGTTACATGGCCCACAAGGAAAATCGGGATACCTGTTGTTTTGGCCAGACGCATGAATTGCATGGACGCTTCCCGGATCTGGGTCACGCTGCCCGGGGTTGAGGTCACCTCAGGATGAAATACCGTCTGGATGGAATCAATGACGATGGCGTCATAGGCATCTTTTTCAGCCATGGCCAGAATTGAATCCAGGTCCGTCTCGGAAACCACAAACAAGGAGGGACTGGATGACTCCAGGCGTTTGCCCCGCATGGAAAGCTGCCTGACAGATTCTTCACCGGAGACATAAAGGCATTTTTTTCCTTCCTTTGACAGGATGGACAGCACCTGGAGCATAAGGGTGGATTTCCCGATCCCCGGGTCCCCGCCGATCAGAATCAGTGAACCGTCCACAATCCCGCCGCCAAGCACCCGGTCAAACTCGGTAATTCCCGTACGCATCCGCAGGGATTCCGTCACCTCCACGGAATCAATGGGCACCGGTTTTGCGGCAAGCACCGTCCTGCCGGCCCCTGCCTTGCCCGGTGTCCCCGCCACCAGTTTTTCCTCGGTCAGGGAATCCCAGTCCCCGCAATCCGGGCACTGCCCCATCCACTTCGGGGTCTGCCCGCCGCAGGTCCTGCAACGGTATATTGCTTTATCCTTTTTCTTTACCACGCCTTCACTCAAAATTTCAGATTGAAAATCGAATGAATATACCATTTTAGCTGTTTTCTGGCAAGATCGTTGATTCCGGGTAAAAGGCCTGCGGCCGGCTTTAAAGTTTGTCCTTGCATTTTCAAACCGATAATGGTTTTCTCCACAAAAGCCGGGCTGCGGATGCCCCGGCCGACCCAGTCAAACGCACAGGTGACCATATGAAACCCAAAAACGCATACCTGGATTTTAAAAGTATCTTTTTACTGATAATCCTATCTGCCAGCTGGGGATTTAACCAGGTGGCAATAAAGGTAACCAATGAAAGTGTCCCGCCTGTCCTCCAGGCGGGTATCCGGTCCATTGGCGCAGCTTTCCTTGTCATGGCCTGGATGCGATACCGAGGGTATCCCCTGTTTGAAAAGGACAAGACCTTGTTATGGGGAATACTGGTGGGTATCCTCTTTTCCGTTGAGTTTATCCTGATATACTGCGGTCTTGATTTCACCACTGCCTCGCGGGCGGTTATTTTTCTATATACAACACCTTTTTTTGTCGCCGTGGGCGCAGCCCTCTTCATTCCGGGAGAAAAATTAGGTGCCGGCCAGGTCCTGGGCCTTTGCCTGGCATTTATAGGGATTATTACTGCATTTAACGAATCGGTTAGCATGCCCTCCGGAAAAATGCTCACAGGGGATATCATGATGTTTGCCGCAGCAGCCCTTTGGGGGGCAACAACCGTCATCATCAAGGCAAGCCCTCTGGCTGCCATAAAGCCCGGTAAAACCTTATTTTACCAGCTTGCTGTTTCAGGTGCGTTTATGCCCGCAGCGTCAATCATGCTGAACGAACCGGGTCTGGCCAATATGACATCCCTTGGCTGGTCAAGCCTGGCATTCCAGATCATCTGGATCGCCTTTATCACATATTTTACATGGTTCTGGCTTATCAGCAATTACTCGGTTTCCCGGTTATCCTCCTTTACATTCCTGACCCCGATGTTCGGTGTGCTGTCCGGCATCGTTTTTTTAAACGAGCCTTTAACCCTGAATCTCATCGTTGCGCTTTTCATGGTTGGCAGCGGTATATATGTCGTTAACAGGAAAACCGCCAGGAAAAATAGCACAGAGCAGGCCCAAGGTATCCACAGCACAAATAACTGACTTGAACAGGTCCAATTAACCTTAGGCGAATTCGGGACACCAATACTTTTTCACATATTTTCAAATGCGTATTGACTCCAAACAAATTCCAATCTATCGTGCCCTTTAAAATCAATGAATTATATGGGGATCAGATGAAGGGTAAAGACATCGACCAGTTTGAACTGCCACAGGATATCTCTGAACCGCGAAGCACGCGCGAAAAAATCATCGAAGCCGTAATAGAGGGCAAACCCATAACCGAAGGCAAGAAGAAAATGGTGGTTATCCCGCCTTCCGGTTCCGCCAAGGCCGACTTCAATGAAGTGGTAGACAAATTCAATATCCCCTCAGACTCAAGCCAGTATCAGATCGTACAAATATTTTGTGAGAAAAAAAAGGCCTCAGCTAGTGATACCAAGGTGCTGATCCAGAGAATAGAAAGCCTCAACCCTGAACAGATGGAAATTTTTGAAGTGGTCTGCCAGGGGGATGAATTTACTGCAAAAAACCTGTTGAGCGTTATTCCGCCCATCAAGCGATTTGAAAACGAAAGAATTCTGGTTCTTCATGCCTTTGTGGATTTAGGAGAGGTGTCACCAGGGTCTCTGGGCCGTTTTTTTATTACTGCCCTGCCCCAGAGCAAACCGGAGGATGTCGGCAGGGAGGCATATGAAAATGAACTCATTGAAAAGAGGATGACCCTGGATCAGATCAATGTGTTTTATAACATCTGCAACCGGGTGCCCGGTGTCACATTTGAAACTGCCATTTCCGCCCTTCCCAAGACAAGGCTTCTCAAGCCTCAGCATGCCCAGATCCTGAATACCTTCCTGAAAAAAGACTCCTGCTTCGGAGAAAAACCCATCACGGATAAAAATATCATCGGGCTTATCAAACTCTGGCTGGGCCTGGAGGAGCTGACTGAGTGGAGCCGCTATGAGAAACTTGTCAAAACCATCAGTAAAAAATCAAACAAGAAAAAATCAGATTTCAAATATATTGTACAGCTTTACAAAAAAACGCTGGAAGCGGCAAACGGAAGCAGCCGGGGAAAGCTTGTCTCCGGATTCAAACGGTTCTTGAAATAGCCCTGTGCATCCCTCATGGCAACCTTGACTTAAGTCTATGGTTTTTGTAGTTTATCAGGATAAGGAGGAATCACAATGACAAACTCTTTTTTCAAAGATATGCACATACTGGCAGTGGATGATGAATGGGATGTCATCGAAACCATCCAGGAAATTCTTGATACGGCACAGGTTGATGTGGCAAAGACCTATGAAACAGCCCTGGAAAAAATCCAGGCCACGCAATATGACCTGGCCATCCTGGATATCCTGGGTGTCAACGGGATAGAGCTGCTTGAAGAGTGTGTTAAGCGAAATATCCCTGCCGTAATGCTGACAGCAAATGCCATGTCCCCGGATACCCTGATGACCTCCATCAAAAAAGGAGCCATTTCCTACCTGTCAAAGGAGCATCTGGCCGATCTTGCCCCCATTTTAAAATCGCTGCTGGAAGCCAGAAACCAGGGAAATCCCACCTGGAAAATCCTGTTTGACAAGCTGGAAAACGACTTCAACATGAGATTCGGCAACGATTGGAAGTCGGCTGACCCTGATTTCTGGGCGGATTTTGAGCGGTACTGGGACCTGTCCCGGGGAATCCAGGAACGGCTGCGTCATAATCCGGACATCATTGACAAGGGGATTTAACCTCTCCCTTTTCCATCATCCATAGTACCCGAGCAGCTTAGGCAAAAAGAGGACAACCTCCGGAAAATAGGTCAGGAAAAAAAGCACACCTATCTGTATGGCCAGGAAGGGCATGACAGCCTTGGAAATATAGATGATATCCCGCTCAGCCAGAGCCCCGGTGATAAAAAGAGAGACCCCCATAGGCGGTGTGCAGTATCCGATGGCCAGGTTCACCGTCATAATCAGGCCGAAATGCATGGGATCCACATTAAAGGGGCCGAGCAGGGGTAAAAAGACCGGACCCAGAATCAGGGTGGCGGAAATAATATCCATAAACATCCCGATAATCAGCAGCAGCACATTCATAGCCAGGAGAAAAACAATCGGCGACTGAATACTGGCAATGACCACCTCAGCCACCCGGTTGGGAATGTTCTCAAATGTGAGGTACCGGCCGAAGCAGGTGGCGGACGCCACAATGAGCAAAAGCGTGGCCGAAGTAACCGCAGAAGATACCGTGATCTCCTTGATCACCTTGAAATCCATGGACCTGTAAATAAAATACTCCACAAAGAAGGCATAGACACTGGCCACCACAGCTGCCTCATTGGCAGTGAACACGCCTGAGAAGATCCCGCCGAATATGATGACAATAAGCATCAGGGCCCAGAACCCCTCCTTGAATATTGTAAGCAGGCGGCTGAAACTGGGCCGGGGAAGCTGTTTAATATCGTCCCTTTTTCTATACTTAAGCCAGGTATAGAGACAGACACAGAGAATAATCAGAAACCCGGGAACAAACCCGGTAATAAACAACCCCTCCAAAGATTCATTACTGATCATTGAGTAGAAAATCATACTGATACTGGGCGGAATGATCACCCCCAGATTGGGAGAGGTGGTCATCAATCCCAGGGTGTAGTCTTCATCATATCCGTTTTTTATCAGGGCCGGAATCATGAAACCGCCCAGGGCCACCACTGTGGCCACGGTGGAACCGGAAATGGCGCCGAACAGGCCGCAGCCGATCACACCGGCCATACCGAGCCCGCCCGGCAGCCAGCTCACAAGGGAGTCGGCCAGGTTGATGAGTTTTTCAACGGTCTTGCCGCGGCCCATGATATTGCCGCAGAGAATAAAAAACAGCACCACCACCAGGGAAAACTTGTCCAGGCTCCGGAACAGGGTTTGGACCAGAAGGGCCAGGGGCATGTCCAGGAAAAAGACAAATCCGATGGTGGCGGTAAAGAATAGGCATAAGAACACAGGTACGTAAGTGCTCATACATCCCAGAAGGATACAAAGAATAATTACATCACTTGTCTGCATGAAGGCCGGCCCTTTTTAGCTTGATTTAATATCCTGGATCATCACCTGTACCGTCCGGATGAACACCATAACGCCTGTGACAGGCATGATGGCGTAAATAATAACCAGAGGAATCTGCATGATGATGGTTTTCTGATTGGTGATCAGTTGAAGGTGGGTCATCTTATAGCCGTGATAAACCATGATACATGCAAAGACGAGCATGAGAATATGGGTATAAACGGTCAGGCCTTTTTTAAGACGCGGAAACATCTGGACCACAGCATCAATCCGTATCATCGCCCCCTGCTTGATGGCGACACTGGCTCCCACAAAGGTTGAATAAATGATTACGATACGGACCAGTTCCTCGCTCCAGGCAAGGGTATAGTTGAATCCGTACCGTAATACCACGTTTGCAAACAAGGAGATCAGGGCTGAAATAACTATGATAAACAGGGTCCACTCTTCGATTTGAGTAACCAGCTTATCCAGCCGCCGCAACAATTTTCCGAGCATCTATGATGTCCTAACAGATCAAGGTTGATCTAAAACGGTTCAGCGGCTCCCGATAATACTTGGATTATGGGAGCCGCTAAGCTATTAATCCGGCTTATTTCAGGTACTCCTGAACATCCTGAAGAAAACTGTCGGACTTGTAACTATCACCGGGATAGAGCTTGTTGATCTCCGGGGAATACTTGTCATAGGTGCCCTGGCTCTGCTCTTTGAGCAACGCCATTTCATCTTCGGAAAGCTTGAAAAATGTTACGCCGGCAGCCTTGGCCTTTTCAATATTGGCATTCTCTTCTGCCTTGGTTTTCTGGCGGCTCTTGGCACTGACATCATGGACACTTGCCACAAAGGCCTCTCTGATATCCTGGGGCAGACCGGCCAGCCAGGCCTTGTTAAAGATCCAGATAAACAGGCCCTGGGCATAGTTGATCTGGGTGAAGTAGTTGGCCACCTCAAATTTCTTGGTGACATTGCAGACGGTCAGGGTATGATCCAGCCCTGTAATTACGCCCTGTTTCAGGGCCACGGGCACATCCGGCCACGGCATGGAAACCGGGTTGAACCCCCAGTTCCTGTAGCTGAGCTGGTTGACGGCTGCCTCAGCAATCCTGAACTTTACTGTTTTTGCATCGGCTATGGTTTTCACAGGTACGGTGGTGGCCCAGCCGTAATTACCGTAGCCGGTAATATCCAGGCCCGTAATACCCTGGTGATCCATGGCGTTGAGAAAGTGGTTGAAGAGTTCTTTATTGCTGATAAATTTTTCCAGTTTGTCAAAGGAGTTGACCAGGAAGGGAAGATTCACCACGCCGAACCGGGGTCCTAAATTGGTGGAGGCCACTGAAGAAACCCCCATACCCTGGACAGCCCCCATCTGGAGCATATTCAGTACCTCCACCTCACCGCCCAGCATGGAGTAGGGTTTAAAATCCACGTAGACCTGGCCATTGGTTCTTTTCCAGACCTCATCACGAATTTCAAAACCGGCCAGAACGCCGACAAGTCCGGGAGTGGAAACATTGGACACAATACACCGGTATTTGGCCCCCTTTGGATCAAAGTCCGGTTTCCACTTGTCAAGGGAGGGTTTTTTCTTTGCCAATCCAGGGGATGCGAACATAAACGTGCCGGCCAGTAACAGAAGGAGGAAGAGTAAAAATGTCTTAAATTTCATAACTTTTGTTCCTTTCTATAAAGCGTTATTGATTCGGCAGTGTGACCAGAATCATGTCACACCGGTGTCAACCCAATTTTGTTTATAGCACATTTTTTTCATTGGGCTACCCCAATTCTTTAAATGCTTCTTTCCGGCCGGTGTATTTTTCCCGGAGCAGGGGTTTCATCAGTTTACCGGTGGGATTCCTGGGAACTGTGTCAAAAATAACCTTCCTCGGAACTTTATACAAAGACAACTTGGATTTGGCAAAGTCAATCACTTCCGTCTCACTGACCTCTCTTCCGTCCTTCAGCTGAACGATGGCCAGAACGATTTCCACCAGACGCTCATCGGGAAATCCGATACAGGCCACATCCTCAATATCCGGGTGATCCATGAGGGCATCTTCAATCTCAACCGGATAAATATTCTCTCCTCCGCTGATGATCATATCTTTCATGCGGTCAACAATATAAAAATATCCGTCAGCATCCTTCTTGAGTAAATCTCCTGTGTAGAGCCATCCGTCCCTTATCGCCTCTTGTGTTTTCTCGGGGTTGGAGTAGTATTCGGACATCATGCGCGGGGTTTTGAAAACCAGTTCCCCCACCTCTTCCGCGGCAAGGTCTTCGTCACTCATTGGCCCTACGATTTTAGCTTCAACCCCGAATGTGGGTTTGCCGATGGACCCCGGTTTTTCCAATACATCCTCGGGATAGAGGTTAAACAGCCCGCCGCCTCCGCCCTCGGTGATGCCGTATATATTAGATACCTTGCAGGGCAGGTGTTTGATCAAAAGCTTCAGGGTGTCGAATGGAACGGGCTGGGCCCCTATTTCCATGTACTTCCAGGCAGAGAGATCATAATCGTTTAAGTTGAGCTCCCCGTTTTCAACCGCACTGAGGATGGCAATGGCAATGGGTACCACAAACAGGGTATCCGTGCATTTCTCTTCAGCGATTGTCTCAATAATGGCCTTCGGGTCCCTGAAATCCCGGAGAAGGGTGCCGGTGCCGCCGGTGGCGTAAAACGGCGCCCAGAGAAACAGGGTGCCGGAGTGATAAAGGGGCAGAAAAATCAGGTAATTATCATCTTTCTGCACAAAATAACTCATGCCGTTGCCGATGGCGGTACTGTTTATGGAAAAATGGGTGTGGAGGACGGGCTTGGGCTTTCCGGTCGTACCTGAGGTGAACATCATGGCAAGGGCATGATCCGGTTCAACATGGACCATGGCAGAGGATACGTCTCCATAGTCTTCCACTGCAGTAAAAGGGATCATGTCATCGGGTGCATCCTCACCGATGCAGATATAATTTTTAACAGAAGACATGGACGCCATGATCGGACGGACCACCCCTAAAAACTCAGAGCCCAGAATAAAGACATCGGGATTGCAGACGCCTGCGGCATAAAGGATATCGTCGCTTTCAAACCTGAAGTTCAGCGGAACCACCACCGCTCCCAGCCGGATAATCGCAAAATAGGTGATAAGCCATTCAAGGGAATTGTTCTGCAGGTGCATGACAAAATCACCGGATTTTACATTCAGCTCCTTTGCCAGGAAATTGGCTGTCCGGTTGATCTCTCCGTTGAACTCCTGCCAGGTAAATGAACGCCTTACGCCCGGGGAGCCTGTCCGCTCAATCAGGCAGACCTTGTCAGGAATGTGTTTTGCGTGGATGGAAGCATAGCTGGAATAGTTCACTAATCTTCTCCTTGTAATGTTTACGGCTACCTCTAATAATCATCCGGACTTAATTAAAGGTAGCCTTATGTCATTGTCACATTATCGGGTTGGCCTCTATCTCCTCTGTTCTCCCTTGCAGTTAAAATTTAACCTTGTCGAGCCCCTTCAGCCCTAAGATCTGCCTTGTCTCTTCAGATGTGGCCGGAACAAGCCCCATCTCCTTTGCCACATTCTTGATCATGAGAACCTGATCTGCAGAGGCCTTTGCCATAACCCCCCTTCCGGCATAGACCGAATCCTCAAGTCCCACCCTCACATTCTGGGCGCCCATGGCAATGGCTGTTGACGTAATGGGAATCTGAAACTTGCCGCCGGCTGCCACAGACCAGGTAAAGTTTTCCTCTCCAAGCACCTCCTTGGCCTCATCATGGATCAAAACCAGGTGTTTGACGGAAGGGGCCATCCATCCCACCATGGGGCCGAATACAAACTGCAGATGCACCGGCATCTTGACCAGGTTCTCCTCCATCAGCCACTTCACATAGGAAACGTGGCCCAGTTCATAAATTTCAAATTCCGGTTTGGTATCGATCTCAAGAAAGGTTTTGGCATAGATAAGGTCGTCACTGAAGGTCGGCCTGAAGGTGACATTTTTGCACAGCTCCAGATACTCTTTTTCCCATTTGTGTTTAAACTCCTTGAACCGGCTGGCAATCTGGAAGATACCGAAGTTAAACGGTGCCGGGTCAAAGGAACACATCTCCGGCTCCAGCTGCTTAATGGGGATCAGCTTTTCCTCGGTGGTCTGGTTCATCCCCCCGCCGGTGGTGGGCAGGAGAACCAGGTCGCATCTTTCCTTGATCTTTGAATGAACCTCTAAAAACAGGTCCGGGCTGGATACGGGCATGCCGTCTTCAGGATTCCGCACATGGATATGGGCAATGGCAGCACCGGCTTCCCAGGCCTTTACAGCATCGTCCACAATTTCATCCGGCGTGATGGGAAGGTAGTCGCTCATGGTGGGAATGTGAACAGAACCTGTAATGGCCGCGGTGATAATAAGTTTATTATCCATAGTCCTCCTCCTGTTTTATTTTGTGAATCTTCTTATTTTCTTGTACGCTCTCCTATCCTCTTTCTCTATCCTGCCGCCAGGTGGGGATATTTTTCCCTTATCAGGGGCAGCAGTTCTTCCAGGACAATACCGATATTTTCCAGAAGCCCGTCAATCTCGGTTTCGGTTATTGCGGTTGATAAGATGAACAGCCCCCTGGGAATGGAAAACACCCCTTTGTTAAGCAGGGACAGATGCATCAGCGCATGGAGTTCTTCCTCCGATCCCAATACCTGTTCAGGTGTGGTAACGGGTTCATTGACAAAGTGGAGGTTGAGGAGGGAACCGATCTGGGTGGACTGAATATTCAACCCCGTGTCAGCAAAGAGATCCAGCAGTCCGCTTTGGAGTCTGTCTCCCATGGCATTGACCGCAGCTGTTGCCGGGGCATCAAACTTTGACAGGGCGGCATAGCCTGCCTGCATCACTGTTTCATACCCGTTAAATGTGCCTGAATGATACAATGGCATTTTTGTGTTTTCATGGCAATAGATATTCATGACATCAGCCCTGCCCCCCAGTACACCGATGGGAAGCCCCCCGCCCACCACCTTTCCTACGGTGGTGATATCCGGGGTCACGCCGAATAAGTTCTGGCACCCGCCCTGATCCACCCGGAATGAAAAGATCTCATCAAAGATCAGCAGCACCTCATGGGCCCTGGTCACCTCCCTTACTCTTTTAAGATACCCCTCTTCAGGCAGCACCACACCGCCCGCTCCCAGAAAGGGTTCCATGATCACTGCGGCAAGCTCTCCTGCATTGGCGGAAACGGCATTTTCCAGGGCAGCCGCATCGTTAAAGGGAACCTCCAGTATATCCCTGGTCATTGCCCCCGGGATTCCGGCTGTGATCAC
Source organism: Desulfobacterales bacterium (assembly GCA_022361395.1). Classification (GTDB taxonomy): domain Bacteria; phylum Desulfobacterota; class Desulfobacteria; order Desulfobacterales; family Desulfobacteraceae; genus Desulfobacter. The sequence continues at coordinate 21,716 of JAKSAX010000093.1, forward strand.
ATTTTTCTTTGTGGAGGCAGCCACACTGTCATGGGTGCCGTGAAAGCCGCCGGTCATCTTTAATATCTTGTCCCGGCCCGTAAATGCCCGGGCCGTTCTCATGGCAAACATGGTGGCTTCGGTTCCGGAGTTGAGAAACCTTACCCTGTCAAACCCGGGGACCCTCTCGCACAGCAGCCTGGCCAGCTTATACTGTCCGTCCGTGGGCGTGGAATACTGGGATCCCCTTTCAATACCCGCACACACCGCAGCCGACACATCAGGATCGCCGTGGCCGTGGATCAGGGCGCCGTAAGCATTTGTCACATCCAGAAGGGCGTGCCCCTCATGGGTGTATACGTAGGCGCCCCGGCCGTGACTGATATGGAGGGGCCAGGGTTTAAAATAACTCAGGCTCCGTGTGGCGCCCCCGGGGATATAATTAAGGAGCCGTTCATGACGTTCCCTGCAAAGGGGAAACCGTTTCTGGTACTCACTGGTTATTTTTTCTGCAACCGGATGCGTCATGGCTCCCCCTATTCTTTCTTGTGAACGATCAGCAGTTCTCCCACGGCCTCTTCCACTTTTTCCACAAACTCTCCGGACTCAATCCGTTCCTTAAGGGTTTCAAGGTCATCCATATAGACTTTATCATAGTCCAGATACGGCAGGGTTTCCCGCACCGCCTCATACATAATCTTACCTGCCGGGCTCAGCTTCTCAGTGCCGCGCAGATCGGCAGCCTGGGCCGCGCACATCAGTTCAAAGGCAAGGATGTGGTTGGTGTTTTCCACTATTTTTCTGGCCTTGCGTCCGGCAATGAGGCCGAAACTGACAATATCCTGGAAATCTGCGGTGGATGTGATGGATTGGATGGAAGCCGGCACGGCCAGGGTCCGGTTTTCCGCCACCAGGGAGGTGGTCATGAACTGCCCGCCCATGAGTCCCATCCGGACACCGGTATCTTCCTTGCACAGGAAAGGCGACAGGCCGGTGCTGTGGGCGGCATCCATGAACCTGTCAATACGGCGGTCGCTCACAACGCCCAAATTGACCATGGAGATCCCCAGGCAGTCCATGGCAAAGGAGATGGGCTGGCCGTGGAAATGGCCGTTATGGATAAAGGTTTCGTATTCAGTGAAAATCAGGGGATTGTCATTACTGGAATTCAGTTCCCTGAGCAGCACCTCCTCGGCATTGTTCACCGCCTCTTTTGTGGGCCCGACAAACTGGGGGGTGCAGCGGATGGAATAGGCGTCCTCCACAGGGATATCAGCCACGGAAATACCGTCATGTTTTTTCAGCACGGCCTGGAGTTCCAGGGAGAGTTCCAGCTCGTCTATGGCCATGCCCGAACCGGTCAGCAGCCGGGTCAGGTTCATTGCCGTTGCGTGCTGGCCCGGATGGTATTTTTGCTCGTGAACCCTGACATCAAAGGGGTTGATCCGGCCCATCAGGGTTTCAATGACAAAGGCGGCAATGATGTCAGAATTTTTCAGGGTATTCCGGGCTTCGGAGATCACGGTGCAGGCCAGGCCCACCATGGCGGAGGTGCCGTTGATAAGGGAGAGCCCTTCCTTGGCATTCAGGTGCATCAGCTCAACACCGGCCGCTTCCATGGCTGTTTTTCCCGGTAAAACTTCACCCTTGTACCTTGCCTTCCACTCCCCGAATCCCACACTTGCGATACATGCCAGGGGGCCCAGGTCACCGCTGGTGCCAAGGGATCCCTTTCTTGGGATAAGGGGGAAGACATGGTTATTGATCATGTCCAGGTAGATGTTCAGGTTTTTTTCCTTGATTCCGGAATAGCCCCGGCACAGGGAGTTGGCCCTGGCAATCATAAAGGTCCTGACAAGGGAGTCTTCAAAGGGCTTGCCCACCTGGGTGGCAACGCTTCTTACCAGGTTCTTCTGAAAATCGTTGTCCCGGTCCTTTGGCAGGAGATGATCAACCAGCCCGCCGCAGCTTGTATTGACACCGTAGATACACCGTTCCTCATCTGCCCAGGTCTCCACAAGTTTTCGGCAGTCCCGGATTTTCGGCCAGTTCTCATCTCGGATCTCCACCCGGATTGACAGGTCCTGGCCTGCCCGGATCAGTTCCTCAATGGTCAGTGAATACCCGTCAAGAATCAATGTGTTGTCTTTGAACGGCATGGTCGCCTCCTTAAAATAATTTAGGTTAGGTGCGGTGGTGACGTGAAAAGGAAATTTTCAACAGGAGGTCAGAAAAAACCAGAACAGAATGAATCAGCAAATCAGATTTCCATTACATATTAGCCTATCCAAATCTTATTTTTTTTGTCAAGGAATATTTTTAATTTTATAAGGGAAAAATAAAAATATAAAAAATAAAAACCAGGTGACAACGAAGTTTTGATTTATAATATAAGCTCTTTGGTCATAATTGCTTTATTTTCATAAGGAGCATTTATTCCTTAATACATGAGGTTAGGCAGGAACAGGATGATCTGGGGAAACGTAATCAGAATCAGCACCCCGGCGATTACGGCAATGAGAAACGGAAAGATACCCTTGAAAATTCTCTCCAAAGGAATCTCCTCTTCCATAATATTTTTTGCCACCCCGTAAACCACATAGACATTGATACCCACTGGCGGTGTGATAACCCCCATTTCAGTAACCATAACGATGATGACCCCGAACCAGATGGGATCAAATCCCAGTTCCATTACCACAGGAAAGAAAATAGGCACGGTCAAAACCACAAAGGCCAGGGCATCCATGAAGCAGCCCCCGAAAAAATAGATGAGGATGATCACCCCCATGACCACCACCGGCGGCATGTCCAGGCCACCGACCCATCCGGCAAGCTCAAAGGGAATCCGGGTCACGGCCAGAAATTTTCCGAAAATAACGGCGCCTGTAATCAGCATGAGCACCATACAGGAGGTTCTCAGGGTTTCCATGAGGGATACAACAAACCCCTCCCAGGTAATCTGCCGTCTTATTATGGCAATAACCAAAACACCAAAGGCACCGATGGCCGCAGCCTCTGTCGGCGTAAACAGGCCGATGAAAATACCGCCGACGACCAGGGTGAACACCAACAGGGTCTCCCCCATCCCGGCCAGTGCTTTTAACTTCTGCATCCAGGGGAATTTTTCTCCAGGAGGGCCCTGTTCCGGATGGGTTCTGCATCTGATATAGATGGATATTACAAAGAGCAGGGTGATCAGGAGGGCCGGAAAAATCCCTGCGACAAAAAGCGCACCAATGGACTGTTCCGTAAGAATGCCGTAAATGATCAACACCACAGAGGGCGGCATGATCATACCGATACCGCCGCCCGAAGCCACGGACCCTGTTGACAATTCATCATCATAATCATACCGCTTCATCTCCGGCAACCCCACCGTTGCCATGGTGGCGGCAGTGGCCGGACTGGAACCGCAGACGGCCCCAAAGGCGGTACAGGCGGAAACCGTTGCCATGGCAAGACCGCCCCTGATATGGCCTAAGAACTTGTATCCGGCATTGTAAAGCCTTTTACTGATGCCGGAGTTGAACCCCAGCTGCCCCATGAGAATGAAAAGGGGAATGGTAGTCAGGTCATAAGAGGCAAAGGTTTCAAACACATTTCTGGACAGGAGGACCAGGCTGGCATCCGGGCTGACCATCATTGAAAATCCCACAAATCCGACACCGGCCATGACAAAGGCCACAGGCATCTGGGTCAGGAACATGAGAATCATAAAAATTATACCGATAACGCCGATAAGTGTGGGACTCATTTTATTTTTAACTCTTTCAATTGTTTAATATCACAGAAAACAGCCGTCAGTATGGTGGCTGAAAAGATCAGCAGCCCCACGGCCAGCAGGTACACAATATAATAAATGGGAAACTCCAGGTTCATGGAGACCTCACCGGTTTCATGGATATCCCGGGCATAGAGGAACATCTGCCAGGTGATCAGGCTGAACAGGACCAGACTCAGGCTCCGTGTCAGGATATTCACCCGGAGCTGATGCTTTTTGGGCATCAGCCTGAGCAGAATCTCCACCCCCACATGGCCGTCGGCCTTATAGGTATAAGGAAGGGCCGCCGCCACCAGAATGGCTGCCAGGAATCCCACCACCTCCACAGAACCGAATATAGGATATTTAAAAAACCGGCCGATGACATCTGCAACCGTCAGAAGCATCATGCAGACCAGGGCGACCGCCCCCAGAAGTTTAAGAATACGTGAAATATTATCCAGTGGTTTGAAACGCATAGTCAATCCCCGTATTGATTAGAGGGTTAACAGGACAGGCAAACGGCCGGTTCCGGAAACACGTTAAACGGAAACCGGCCCTCTGCCCAAAGGGATCGCGTAAGAATTAGTTCACATTCTGTTTGCAAAATACCCAATGTTTTAAGGGTTTTTATAAACAGACTAAGTGAAGTTATTTTTGCGCGATCCCTAAGACTTAAAGGCAGCTAAAGCATAGTTTAGAACAAACCTTACATATTCGCCTTGATAACGTCTACAACCGCCTTGCCGTCAATACCTTTGGCAGAGACTTTCTGGATATAATCGTCAACAACCACAGATGCTTTTTCAGCCCACTTTTTGGATTCCGCTTCAGACTGGGAAATGACTTTCCCGCCCTTTTCAGTGAAGAACGCCATACCTTTCTTATCAGCCTCATCCCAGGCCTCACCGTGCTTCAGGGCAAATTCCGCATTGATTTCCATGATGGTTTTCTGGTGTTCGGGAGATATTTTATTCCACTTGTCCTTGTTCATGAAAACAGCAAATGTGGTGGTGTAGGCAGTGGAATAATTTTGAATCATGTAATGGACCACTTCCCCCAGTTTCCAGCCCTTGTTGGATTCCATGGGATGGGAAGACCCGTCCACAACCCCTTTATGGAGCATCTGGTAGCACTCCCGCATGGATTTTCCCACGGGAGACGCACCAAGCGCAGCCTGAACCTTTCCGCTGGTACCGGTTCCCCTCAGTTTCAACCCCTTAAGGTCGTCCAGTGAATTGACAGCCTGGTCACGGGTATGAATGAGACCGGGCCCATGGGCATGGAGGAACATAACCTTGGTATCGTTAAACTCTTTTGGCTGGAATTTTTCCAATACGGTATTGGCCACATTTGTAGCCTGGACACCGCTTTCATATCCCATGGGAAGATCAATGGCCGAAGCCACGGGGAAACGGCCCCTGGAATATGCCAGAACAGTCATGCCGATATCGGCAATACCCTGGACAACACCGTCATAGGTCTGGGGCGCCTTGGTCAAGGTGCCGGCCGGAAAATAGTTAATCACAATTTCATTGTTGGTTCTTTTTTCCACCTCTTTACACCAGCTCTCTGCAAGCTGGCTCTGAATATGTGTCGGCGGGAAAAAATTGGCATAGGAAAGTTGCATTTTGGCAATGGCACTCAGGGGGAATAATGTACAACAAAGAAGAAGCATGAGCAGCGCTAACGGCGTTAATCTGGTCTTAAACCCTTTCATCTTACTGACCTCCTTAGAATCTGTAACGTTGAATCCGGACCGGCAGAAACCGCTGTCCCCCTGCAGCAGCAGGCGACAAGAGGCAGCTGGGCGCCCCTTTTAACTGGTTTTGACCTTCAGGTTGGATATAAACCTTCAGGTTCTCTGTGATCCCGGATTTTAGATGACCCTTGTGGATGACCCTTGTGGATAAAACTTAAGCACCTGCGGTGTATCACCCCCCTTCCGTACAGCCGGACCATAACAGACCCTTGCATTACCGGCTGTAATAAAAAAACTAGTAGCGTTTTGCGGGCACAGCGTATAGTATCGTCAGAATTACAAAACTAGTTACAATTTAACTATTAATTAGTTATGATAGATAACCATTATTGAAGATCAGATGCTCTGTCAAGCAAAAAAAAGGGTTTCGAAAGAAAAACAGCGGACAAATGGTTGACAGGGTCAACTGGGGATAGAGATCGCGGGAAAATCTGAAAAAATGAGAAAAGTCTGATGACAATGTCTCCCGTTCTTACCCCGGAACCAAAAATTCAGGAGGTGGCAAGTGGGTAAAGAAACCGGAATCAATTCAGCTTTCCTTTCGCCCTGCAGTCTCTACTGCGGTGTCTGCGCCATTCATATCGCGGACCGTGACAACAATGAAAAACTCAAGAAAAAACTGGTGGCACTTTATAAAGGCATGACACCGGGTAAAGGGACGCTGCCCAACAGCGAAACCCTTACAACAAAAGATATACACTGCAAGGGTTGTTTGTCCGACGACCAATTCATGCATTGCCGGCAATGTGAAATCCGGGACTGCACACAGGAGAAAAAATTAGAGGGATGCCATCAATGCGATGAATTTCCATGCACTTTAATTGACAATTTTTCAATGACCGTGGGGAAAAAAGTGATCATGCGGGCCGTGCCGGACCGGCGAAAAACCGGAACCCGGGCCTGGGTTGAAAGCGAAGAAAAGCGCTACCATTGCCCTGATTGCGGCAATAAGGTTTTCAGGGGGGCCATGACCTGCAATACTTGTAAGACACCCCTGGATCTGGATTGACCTGTGATTTATATAACTTTTTTTACCGGACTATTTTAAGGAGCTGTTATTAAACATCTGTTTCAGATTCTCAAGCAGTTTTTCTTTTTCCGTATCAGAAAAACCCCTTAAATAATTTGAGATATTTTCATAATGGGCATCTTTGATGTTTTTCAACACCCGTTTTCCCTTGGGTGTTATTTCAAGCACGGTGATGCGTTCGTCTTTGGGATCGTGCTTTCTGAGGATGAAGCCGTTTTTTTCCAGACGCTTTGCGATTCCCGTCATATTAGGACCGGATACCAGCATGATTTTACTGGCCACCGTCACCGTGTTCTGCCCGTTCTTAGAGTTGTTCAGCACCCGCAGGACATTATACTGGGAAAAGGTCATGCCGTAATCTTTGTAGATGGCATCTGAATCCTTTTTATAGACTTCAGAAGCCTTTACAAGGGCCACCATCACCTTTTCATCAAGTTTAAGGCCGCTTTTATAATTGTAGGTGCTCCAATCCGGTTTTCCGGATTGGGATTTTTCAGATTTCCCGCGCATAATTAGCCTTTTTCAAAAATAAGGTTAGTTGCAAATGGAGATGTTATATACCCTGAAATCACAAAATTATCAAGGGAAGCACATCCGGAACAATTGATGGAAAACGGGTTCTATAAGCGAGTTTACCCTTGTTTCAAGCCGGTTTCACCTCTCTTAAAAAACCTCTTGACAATCCAAGATAGCATAACATATTATCTAAAAACAAGTTATCTTATCGGGGTTTTAAAATCAATGTTTTTCCCGGACAAAGGTCCGGGTGTCCTCTGGCAAGCTTTGGTTTTGCCGGGGATGAAAGGGTCGAAATATGCGGTACGCAGAGACAGGTTTTAATCTGGAAGTTGACCTGACCCGGGGTAATATCGAAAGGGTCCAATCCGATCCAAAAGATACGGCGCTTTATTTAGGCGGCCTGGGTACAAACGCCAAGATACTGTGGGACAGGGTTCCCCCCGAGGTCGAACCCTTTTCGCCGGATAATCTTCTGATCTTCAGCGCAGGGCTTTTATGCGGAACGCCGGCCGTCGGCTGCAACCGCACCATTGTCACCACCATATCCCCCCAGACTAAATTGATGGCCTTTTCCATGATGGGCGGATTCTTTGCACCTGAGTTGAAATATGCCGGGTATGACAAGGTGATCCTGTCGGGAAAATCCGAAAAGCTGGTCTACCTGTGGATAAACAACGGCAAGGTTGAAATCCGGGATGCCGCCCATCTTGCAGGCAAGGGGTCCATTGAAAGCGCAGAGATCATCCGCAAGGAGCTGAACCAGCCCAAGGCACAGGTGGCGGCCATCGGACTTGCCGGTGAAAACCGGGTGTTTTATGCCTCCATTGAACAGGGCAGGTCCAGTGCCAGCCGCGGCGGCATCGGTGCAATCATGGGAGATAAGAACGTCAAGGCTGTGGTTGTCCGGGGCACCCAGGATGTCAATGTGGCCAAGCCCGGAGAGTTCATGGATCTCTGCAACGATGTCATGGATTATATCCAGTTCAGGAATGACAATCCCATTCCGGGAGTCATGCCCATTCTGGCCGGACTTGGTTCTCCCCAGGAGATGAAGGTCCACGACGAGAAGTGGCACACGGAAAATTTCAACTGGGGCAACTCGCGGACCAGGAGAAAAGGATTCTGGACCGATGAGGTGGCCAGGGACTGGACCGTTACCATGGAAAAAGCCAGGACCCGCCTGATCTCCTGCTATAACTGCCCCATGACCTGCGGGGCAACCATATCCATGCCCGGGCTCCCCACCTATATGATGAAGTGCTTTACCAAACTGACCTATACCATGGCAGCCTACTCAGACCTTGACTTCGGCCTGAGGATCGCCCAGGCGGCCACAGAGTACGGGCTGGACGGATTTTCAGCGCCCCAGGTCATGGCCTTTGCCCTGGAGCTTCTGGAAAACGGTATCCTCACCGACGACGACTTTCCGGATATGCCCGAGGACAACGAGGGCAGATTCTACTATCTGCTGGAAAAAATCGTGCGCCGGGAAGGCATTGGCGATATCCTGGCCGACGGCACCTACTGGGCAGCGGAAAAGATCGGAAACGGGGCACAGGAATACGCCCATAACAATATTAAGAAACATGAGCAGCTTCCCCTTAAACTCTCCATGCTCAATCCCATTTATTACCTGATGTACTGCACGGGGGAAAAGATGAACATCACCCAGATAGAGGGCCAGTTTCCCCAGGCCCCCTACCCCAAAAAGGAACACAGGGAGGCCTTTACCAAGGACTGGCACCAGGTGCCCGATGACAAATTCAAGCAGTACTTCATCGACTGGGAACCCCGCGGGGAAAACTCCATCCCCTACTACCCCACGGTTGACATGTGCTGCGATATTGTGGACTGGCAGGAGAGGATGCACTACATCGACGATGCCCTGGGCCAATGTGCAGGCCTGTCATCTTTTCCCCTGAAACCGCCCTACCACATCCACAACTATCCCAAGTTCATCTCGGCTGGCACCGGCATTGACATGGATGAAGAGTCCTTAAGCCTTGCCGCCAAAAGATACCGGACCCTGGTCCGGGCCAACAATATACGGCGGGGCATGCGGCGCAAGGATGAGACACCGCCTGAAAACCACTGGAAAAAGAGGTTCCCCGAGCTTGAGAAAGAACTTCTGGATACCTACTACAAGTTCAAGGGATGGAACAACGACGGTATTCCGACTGAAGAATCTTTAAATGAGCTGGGGCTGGATTACGTTGCCAGGGATTTTCTTGAAAGAGGCATCCTTAAAGAGGACGGAGTGCCTGCAGAAGAGAGCACATCTAAGGAGGCAAATTAAAGTGGGTGATACTGAAAAGAAAATTATCAAAACCATACGGATTGATGTTGATAAGTGCAACGGGTGCCGGGCCTGTGAAATGATCTGCTCAGCCTTTCACGCCGAACCAAAGTACAGCAGCAACAACCCTGCCAGATCAAGAATCCGCATCATCAGGGAACCCCTGCGGGACCTCTATGTCCCGGTATATGCAGGGGAATATGCCGTAGCAGAATGCGCGGGCCGCGACAAGTATACCATCGACGGCAAGGAATATGACGAATGCGCATTCTGCAGGGCCTCCTGTCCGTCAAGGGACGAGTTCAAGGAGCCTGACTCAGGCCTCCCCCTCAAGTGTGACATGTGCGAAGGCGAGGAAGAACCCCTCTGTGTGAAGTGGTGCATGCACGATGCCCTGATTCTCGAAACAAGGGAAGAGGCGGCTGGAGACGAAGAGGCATCCGAAGAGGCAGAAGACCTCGAAATCGGCCTGGAGGCACTGGCTGACAAATTCGGGCTTGCCAGGATCCAGGATGCAATAGAGCGGATATCCAAAAAAGATTAATCCCGCGTCCACTAAACCGGAATATTCAA
>JAKSAX010000240.1 GCA_022361395.1 Desulfobacterales bacterium
AACCGCCTGCATTTTCAACATTGCCCATGAATACGAATTCCTGGAAAACGGGAAGACATCGCTGGCCCGCATAAGAGACCGGATGCAGGGGATTCACGATAAAAAAGATGTGAAAAAATATACGGGCTGGGGGTGGAAAGAACCCAACGCCTTTATTTTCCTTAAACATCTCAGCCGGTTTTATCCCGGCCTGAAATACATCCACCTCATCCGCCACGGCCTTGATATGGCCTTTTCATCCCGGAGCCAATACAGGTTCTGGACCCGGTTTTTCGGCCTTGACCGGAAACCGGGATGGAAGGATATACCGGAGCCGGCCAAAAAGGCGGAATACTGGTTACGCGCCAATGCGTACGCCTGTGAGCAGGGGAGCCGTCTTCTCGGTGACCGGTTTTATGTGATACGGTTCGATGACCTCTGTGATCATCCAACGGATACCATTGACAACCTGCTGGACTTTCTGGGCATAGGAATTTCACATAACGACAGGCAGGAGGAGATGTATGCCATTCCCAGGCCGCCGCAATCCAGAGAAAAATACAAAAAACATGATCTGGACATTTTTTCTGCAGCTCAGCTGGAAGGCATCCGGAACTGGGGGTTCGAGATCACGTCGTCATGATAACAGATTTTAAAAAATTCATTGCACTGCCAAGGTATGAGAAACATCTGCTCATGGAAGCCCTGGTATCTTTGTTCTGGGCTAGACTTCTGCTCCTCTGCCTGCCGTTCAGAAAAATTGCGCCCAGAATGGGAAAGGCCATGGGGGAAACCGAAAAGGGGGCTGTCGGCAAACAGGCAAGAGAACTGAAGTCCGTTCAGCAGGCACTCAGGCGGGCGGTTCCCCTTGTTCCCGGCCGCAGGCACTGCCTGACCAAGGCCCTTGCAGGCAGGATGATGCTGGCCCGCCGGAGCATTGCCTGCACCATCTATCTGGGCATGATCAAAGACACCACCCGGAATCACCGCCTGTCGGCCCACGCCTGGCTGAGAAGCGGGGATATGTTTGTGACGGGTACTAAAGGGGTAGACCTGACTGCATATGCCGTGATTTCGATGTTCGCAAGTAAGAAAGCCGGGTAAGGCTCCGGGTTATATTTTGCCGCGCGTCCGGCACCCCCACTTCAAAAAGCCCCCCCGTAGCGCCTGAAATCCTCCCGGTAAACGTACGCCACCTGTTGTCTCAGTTCAGGGTTGTAAAACGCGTCTGCCTCCGGAACAGCAAGGCCTGTGGCCATGTTGAAAACCCTGTCACCCGCAAACCCTGACCATGGACGCCTGATGGTGTGATGCCCGGACGCAACCAGTTTTTCCACTCCGGTATTGTGTAAGTCCAGATCTCTTTCCAGCCCGGCAAGTTCCCCAACCGCATTTTCCAGGTTAAGGATATAGTCGGGCACAATCCCCTTTGTCAATTCCAGATGGTGGACCTGGGCCTTGTAATGGGGATTGCAATCGTGGATGTCCACCCCTGCCAGAAAGTGCAGGAACTCGCGAAAACTGAAACGGTGTGCCGCATTGATCTCACGCCGGAGGCAGGCTGCCAGTGCGGCATCGGCATAGCTGTGTTTATTGGTGTGCAGGTAGGAACTGACCGCTCGCTGGTATGGGTCTCGGACAATTTTTATGATTTTATAGCGGCCGGGGTGACGGAGAAAATCTTTCACTCCTTTGCTGTGGGCCCGGGATTGCTGATAAACTTGAATGCGGTATTTATGTACAAAGGGATGATACTGCAATGCTTCGTCCAGCAGCCCGGCCTGGGAAAAAAACCACTTTGTAATAAAGGTACAGCCCGCCTTTGGGGTCCAGAACACCGCCAGTTTCCGGCAAGGGTCAATCAGCGGAGGATTCCGCGTAAGCACCTGATACGGTTTAACCTTTTTTTTAAACAGGTTCAGTAATCTCATTAACGCTGGACCATCCTTATCACTTAAATAGTACGGCCTTCAACTGCGTTTAATGGGGCCCGGCTTCTCTTGCAGGGAAGGCAAACCGGTGGAAGAGGCCCTCTCCCACCGGCCGGCATTCATGACCTTGAAGGATATAATCCCACAAGAGCGATAATGAAGTTCAGGGTAAGGAAGGGCTGGAGGTTTGTATGGGCCTGACCGCCGCCGGTGGTGCTCAGTTGCGCTGAATTAAAGGTGGCATTCAGGCTGGGATTTGTTTTGAAAATATTGGCAGGAACATAGGAGTCTATATGGCGGTTGACATACATATTCGACGGACTATCGCTACTAGGCGGATCTGCGGAATTATACCACGGAGAATGGGTATGTGAGGGAATCTGGGCCTCTGACAGGGTCACGGTTTCAGCCCCGACTCTTTCCCCCAGCCGCCGGGCAGTTAAGCCTGGCCCCCGGCCGGGATGCATGGGCGCCCTGCCCTGTAAATTCGGTAATGCCGTGGTTGACCTGCCGTCACCGCCGTAGGTGGTCCCGATCAATGAAAACAAGGCGGTATTCTGGGCAATAGGCAGCAGCTGGCCGTCGCAGAGGGCCCAGCCCCTGGGTGCGAAATTTCCTGCAAAAATTCTTATTTCTGCAATAAAGGGTTCGGACATGGTATTCTCCTTTCAGTTACCCGGCGTTGCTATTGACGGGAAGGGTAAATTCCGACGAGTGCAATTATGAAATTAATGCACAGTGTGGGCATCAGGTTTGTGTGGGGTTGACTGCCCCCTGTATTCGTGACAACACCGTTGATCAGGGGTTGGGACTGGTTTGCTGGTTTGGTCTGTGTAAACATGGCCGCGTCCGGTTCCACCCGGCCGATGACCATTCCGTTGAGCGTGGTGGATTCGGACTGGTTGTTGCTGGCCATGGGTGTGTGGGTGTGGCTGGCCAGCTGGTTTACGGTGAGGGTATCGTTTTCAGCTCCGCCCTTGGACCCCAGCCGCCGCTGGGATAGACCGGGCCCGGTTCCCTCATGCAAAGGTATTCTGCCGCGGAGGTCGGGCAGTCCGAAAGTTGTCCTGCCGTCGCCGCCGTAAATGGTGCCCAATAAAGAGAAAAGGGCATCGTTCTGAGAAACGGCCAGGAGCTGGCCGTCACAAAAAGCCCATCCCCTGGGCGCGAAATTCCCT
>JAKSAX010000438.1 GCA_022361395.1 Desulfobacterales bacterium
CCAGTATGAACGCCACCTGGAAAATCAGCAGCTCTTTGCACTGGCAAAAAGACAGAATGCAAAATTATATGATCTCAACTGTGAACTCATGGAAACCACCAAACACCATGAAAGTGAGTTGGAAAAGCTGGAAGATCAAATCAACGGGATCACAGGGCAACTCAATGAGAGTACCGCCAAACCCTCAGAAACCCCGTCCCAGGTGATGAGCCGGATAATTTCGTTTATCAGAGCCGGTGACGCAGATCAACATGAGAGTCTCAATGCCCTGTATAAAAAGACCGTCACATCCCTGTACGGGGAATTCACCGACCTGGCGCTGAGAAACGGATTTGAGATGCCTGAACCGGATACAGGGGGCAGCCATGAATAAACGCCCGGCCCCTGCTATTCTTGTCCTGGAAGCAGACAAAACCATAGGGGGGTGGGTGGTTCAGCTTCTGGAAGATCACGGGTGGCATGTCACTCATGAGACCGTGTCAAAACAGGCGCTGATCAGGCTGAAAGAGTCCCAGTCTTCTCCCTACCACCTCTTTATTTCCAGCTTCAAACTGCCAAAGATGGAAGGAGACGATATTTTAAAAAATGCAAAAAGACTCTCTCCTTTAACCCAGCGCATGCTTCTGGTACCCGCAAACGAGGGTGACCTTATCATTCGTGCGATTAATAAAGCCGAGATCAATGCCTGTGTGATCACCCCCGCCTCTGACCAAGACCTGCTGGACCGGGTGAACGCCTGCCTGAGACAGTTCAAACTGGCCATGAAGCATGAGCAGCTGAAACGGGTCACTGTCCACCAGAACAAGCAAATGTTCAAGATTGCCCAGCGGCTGAAAAAAAAGGCAAAGCTCTGCCAGGAGCAGATCAGTGAAAAAAAAGCGGAGAAGCTGCTTCTCAGGTCAAAACTGAGAAAAGCTCAAAAAACGGAAAGCGGCCCGGCAACGCTCGCTGACAGGATAGAGAGCCGCAACATCCCCATGGATCCGGCAGCCCTGGATTTGGAGTTCCGGCAACTTGCCGATTATGCCAGTGCCCTGTTTAACAGTGTGGCTGCCAAGTCTAACCTGGAAAAACACCGTATAGACCTCCGCCAAATCCTGACTGAATTTCAAGACCTGTCTGAATCAGGCAGGGAGACAACTTCTGACCGGACACCTGACGATGAAGCGTTGATTAAAACGATTTTGGCAACCGCATTTTCCTCTCCTGAAGATGCAGCCGCGAAGCAGCCGGAATCCGGAGATGAGGACCCTGTCCAGGAAACCCTTCTGGAAAACTTTATCCAGGTAACTATCTCAGAAGATCTTACCCGGGCATTCATCATGCAAAAGGCCCCGCTTGCGGCCAGGGAAATTCTCACCCTGTCCAGCCTTCTGGACCTGTTACGCCAGAAGGATATCAATTTCGGTATAGTTGACGATAAAGATATTGAAGCATGGATTGCCGGAGCCACACCCGAGAGTGACAGATTTACAGTGGCCATAGGTGAAAAACCGGACCACGGGGCAGACGGGAAGGTCGATTACTTTTTTGAAACAGACTACTCCAATCCCGGAAAAATACTGGAAGACGGACGGATTGATTTCAGGGACAGGGGTGACATCCCTTTTGTGAGCAAGGGCGACCTTCTGGCCACCAAAACCCCGGCCCGTGAAGGAAAACAGGGAATGAGCGTTTCCGGACTCCCCATTGATATTGATCCCCCCCTGGACCCGGTGTTCCTTGCAGGAAGCGGTACCCGGTTGTCCGAAGACGGGTTGAATATCCTTTCAGACCTTGAGGGGCAGCCCCATCTTGATCCCCTCGGTGAGGTCAGTGTCAACCCGGAACTGCCGGTCAACGGAGATATTGACTTTGAAACGGGCAATGTTGATTTCAACGGGAATATCCTTGTTACGGGAACGGTAAAAGAGGGTTTCCATGTGAAGGGGATCAATCTGACCGCCAAAGAGATAGAGGGCGCTGTCATCGATATTGCCGGAGATCTTTATATCTCGGACGGGATCACAGACGCAAAGATAACATCCAGGGGAAGTGTTTTTGCAAAATTTATCAACAACTCCCAGGTTACCGCATTTGGAGACCTGGTGATCCAGAAGGAAATCATAGATTCCGAAATTCTCCTCAGCGGCAGGTGCGAAAATCCCGCAGGGGTCATCCTTGCCTCAAAGATCACTGCAAAATCAGGAATAGAGGCAGGAAAAATAGGAACGGACACCTCAAAACCCGCCCTGCTGAGAATAGGGGTGGATGACCACCTTGAGTCCCAGACCTCCGGGATAGAGAAAGAGCTGGACGCCTCTGTTACTGAATTGGGGGAGATCCGGGAAGAGATTAAATCCGTTGAAGCGGAAGATCAGGATCTTTACGGCCAGATCACAGAAAAGGCCCAGGCCCAGGAAGCGGCACAAAACCGGATCAGGGAAGCGAAAAAAGAACTGGATAAATGTAAAAAAGCCCAGGATGAAATCGGCATATCACAGGCTGTAAACGATTTAAAGACCTGCGCAGGGGAGGCGGAACAGGCAGAGAACGATCTGAACCAGATCTTTGAGACCCAGGACCGGTACGCCAGGAAAATAGAACGGTTGAAAGAGAGGGTTAACGAAATCGAAGAGGCCAATAAAACCCTGGTTCTTAAGAAAAAGGGGATCAGGGAGTTTGCCAAAAAGACCAAAGCAGACCCAAGCATAATTATAAAAGAGAGTATTACCCAGGATACGGAGATCAGAGGTCCCAATGCCGCATTAACCCTGCTGGAGCCCAGGACAAGGTGCAGGATCGCAGAAAAGGACTTGGTTGAAGACGGGCTTCACTTTTATGAGATGGAAATCTCCGATCTATGACAGTGCATTTTTCTGCCCTTCAAATCCAGCGCCCAGGGAGAGGTAGTACTCGCCCTCTTCCCGGCGCCCCCTTTTAATACACCCGTTACCGTAAACCCGGCATTTTTTGCAAAGCACCTTTATTGCCGCCGCCTCCTGGGGCTTTGACAGGACCTTCTCCTTGAGAAGATTCAGAATAGAGGCGATCCGGTACTTATCCTGGGAGTGGCCTGCGGACAACTGGTCCCCGTGCCCCCCGTGTTTGACAGTACAGGGGGCATCGATCAGATAAACCGGAATATCCCTTGAAATCCGAAGCCAGAGATCGTAGTCTTCACAAACAACGAACGCCTCATTAAAAAATCCCCTTAAATCAAACAGCCCCCTGCGCATCATCACTGCAGAGGGGCTGACAAGACAGAGCTTAAGCGAGGGGATAAATATCATGCCTGACGGTTTCCTGTGTTTGACCCTGGGGTTGACCCGCCTGCCGTTACGGATCCAGATCTCCTCGGTCTGGCAGATAAGTGCTTCGGAATTATCCTGAAAAAAAGCGACCTGCCTGGAAATTTTATCCGGGGTCCAGGTATCGTCGGAATCCAGCAAAGCGATAAAATCGCCTTTGCTGTGCCTGATACCGAGGTTCCTGGCAGCAGAGACCCCTTTATTTTCCTGGGTCAGGACCTTAATTTTACCACCGTATCCGGCCAGCAGGTCCGGGGTCCGGTCGGTTGATCCGTCGTCAACCACAATGATCTCAATGGGGGAATAGGTCTGGGCCATAACCGAATCCAGTGCATTCCCAAGTACATGGGCCCGGTTAAACGTGGGGATAATCACGCTGACAATCTCGTTTTTTTTCTCATTCATGGGGTGTTTATACCACCTGTAACCGTCCCGGTAAATCCCGGCAGGAAATCCAAAGTAAAAATTCACCGATTTTAACTTACGCGATCCTGAAAAGCCTGTTTATTTTTCAGACCCCACAACCAAAACTACAAAAAGGTAAGACCATTTATAACACCACAAAAACGTAGATAAAAAACCAGCGAATACTTGTATAACCCTTTTTTTTTCTTGCTTTTTTCGATGGAATAAAAAATAATGAACTTCATTCATTTTTATTGCGAGTAATCCTTGACAACCGGTATTAAATCACTTAATGAAATGCCTTGTTTTTTGGGTAGGTTTATCTATTTAAGAGGATATTATGGGAAAAGGCAAATCAGTCACACATGTAATTGACAAGGAATGGTGTAAAGGGTGCGGCATCTGCGTTCATTTCTGTCCCACGCAAGTACTTGAACTAGACAAGCGGGGAAAAGTGGAAGCGGTTCGCCCGGAAGACTGCATCGCATGTATGCTGTGCGAACTCCGGTGCCCTGATCTGGCAATTCAAATCATAGAAAATCAGGAAGGGGAAAATGACTAACTCATCGAATATCAGGTTTATTCAGGGAAATGAAGCCTGTGTTGAAGGTGCCCTGTATGCAGGCATCAATTTTTTCGCTGGCTACCCCATTACCCCGTCCACTGAAATCGCGGAGCACCTGGCAGGCAGACTGCCGGAGGTGGGTGGCAAGTTCATCCAGATGGAAGACGAGATCGCATCCATGGGTGCCATCATCGGTGCATCCCTTACAGGCAACAAGGTGATGACGGCAACTTCAGGACCGGGTTTTTCCCTGAAGCAGGAGGCCCTTGGATATGCCTGTATGGCGGAGATCCCCTGTGTCATCGCCAATGTACAGAGGGGCGGCCCCTCAACCGGAAACCCCACCCATGTGAGCCAGGGAGATGTAAACCAGGCCCGCTGGGGAACCCACGGCGACCACGCCATCATCGCACTCACAGCCTCCAACCACCAGGATGTTTTTAAAATGACGGTTGAAGCCTTTAACCTGGCCGAAACCTACCGGACCCCGGTCATCCTCCTCCTTGACGAGGTCATCGGTCACATGCGTGAAAAACTCGTTATCCCCGAACCCGGAGAGCTGCCGGTGGTGGACCGTTTAAGAACCTCCGTACCCGGCGGTGTGGATTACCACCCCTACCTGCCCAGGGAAGACGGACGCCTGCCCATGTCAGATTTCGGCGGGGAACACCGCTACAATGTAACCGGTCTTTTCCATGATATGTGGGGATTTCCCAACAACAACCCCAAGGTGGTCAGCGAACTGCTCCGCCACCTGGTGGACAAGATTGAAAACAACTGGGAAAGCATCTGCATGTACGAAGAGTACTGGATGGATGATGCGGATTACGTTCTGATCTCCTACGGCTCATCTGCACGCTCTGCCAAACATATTGCCAGAAACCGCCGTAAAAGGGGCGTGAAAATCGGAGTCCTGGAGCTCCAGACCATCTGGCCGTTTCCCACCGAGATCGTCCGGGAAAAATGTGCCAATGCCAAGGCTGTCCTGGTGGTTGAAATGAATATGGGGCAGGTGGTTACCCAGGTTAAAAATGCAGTGGACAACCCTGACAACGTCTTCCTGGCAAACCGGATCGACGGTCAGCTCATCTCACCCACTGACATCAAAACTGTCTTGAGAATGATCCAGGGAAGGGGGGTCTAACATGAGTACCAACACACCTTTTGATTTTAAAGATTATGTAAGGGGCAGATACTTTCCCCATATCTGGTGTCCGGGATGCGGCCACGGTATTGTCCTGGGCTCACTGCTCAGGGCGGTCCACGAACTGGGCCTGGATAAAAACGAAATCGTCATGACCTCCGGCATCGGCTGTTCTTCCAGGATATCCGGTTATGTGGACTTTCACTCCCTGCATGCCATCCACGGCCGGGCCTTGACCTTTGCCACCGGCGTCAAATTGTCCAGACCCCATCTCAAGGCCATTGTACCCATGGGTGACGGAGATGCCCTTGCCATCGGCGGCAATCATTTTATCCATGCGGCCAGGCGTAACATAGACATCACGGCCATTGTCATGAACAACCGGATTTACGGCATGACCGGCGGCCAGTTTTCACCGCTGTCCGGCACAGGTAAAAAGGCCACAACAGCACCCTACTCCACCATTGACAACAACTTTGACATTGCAGAGCTGGCCAAAAGCGCCGGCGCCTCTTTTGTGGCCAGATCCACGGTATTCCATGCAAGGGAAGCCAAGGATTACATAAAAAAGGCCATCATGCACAAGGGGTTTTCCGTGGTTGAGATCCTTTCCCAGTGTCCCACCTATTACGGACGGAAGAACAAGGAGGGGGATGCCGCACAGATGATGGAAGGTTATCGCACCAATACCGTGAAAATCGGGTCTAAAAAGCTGGAAAAGAATCCCGATCTCATCCAGCGGGGTATCTTTGTCGAAGATACAAGCAGGCCCGAATACTGCGAAGCCTATGACGGGGTTATCGAGACAGCAATGAAAGGAAAAGCATAATGGAACGTTCAAGACTGGTATTTTCAGGTTCCGGCGGCCAGGGCGTGATCACTGCAGCCATTATCCTTGCCAAGGCTGCGGTAATCTTTGAAGGCAAAAGCGCAACCCAGTCCCAGAGTTACGGTGCAGCTGCCAGGGGCGGGGCCACAAGGACCGATATCCTGATAGCGGAAAGCGATATTCTCTTTCCCAAGGTTATCCAGCCCAATATCCTGGTCAGCCTGACCCAGGAGAGCTATAACAAATTTTCCCCGATCCTTCGTCCCGGCGGACTGCTGCTCATGGACTCCAGGTATGTGACCATGGAAAAGAAGGTGGCTGCCCACCACGTGTCACTGCCCATGTACGATACGGTGATGGAAAAGATAGGGAAACCCATTGTATTCAACATCTGCATGCTGGGTACCCTCATCGGCCTGTCCGAACTGGTCAAGCCGGAATCCATCCTCAAGGT
This sequence comes from Desulfobacterales bacterium, assembly GCA_022361395.1. Taxonomy (GTDB): domain Bacteria; phylum Desulfobacterota; class Desulfobacteria; order Desulfobacterales; family Desulfobacteraceae; genus Desulfobacter. Next base: position 6,688 of record JAKSAX010000438.1, read on the forward strand.
TCTTGAGACAACCATTCCCAAGGACTTCATGGATATGAACAAAAAAGCTCTTGAGCTGGGGATTGAAATGGGTGAATCCCAGGGTTAATCCGGCGCGACTGCCAAGGGTGAACATAAAAAGGCCTGGGCGGGGATTTCCCGCACCAGGCCTTTTTTGCCTTCAAGGCCGGTCTGCTGTCTTTTAACGGGATTTTATCAACCCTGGTCCGGCGAATCCGGCGCCTCTGTTTTCCCCTCTTTTGCCGGCGCGCCCCCGGTGGGGGGAACCGCAGCCGGAAACAGGTCTTCCAGGTTGAGCCCCTTAATCTTTTTCAGGCAGTCCGCAAGTGCGGTCTCTTCAGAATTGCCGGCCCCCTGGTGGTCGGGTTTTGCAACGATGTTTACCAGGTTGGGTACGGCAATAAAGTCGCCGGCCAGTTTTCCCTGGATTTTCTTATGCACATCGATATAGATCATTCTGCCGTTTCGGATCAGGTTATACCGGGTGACCCGGGTTAAAATATCATTGACGTGAAGTTCCATTTGATTTTCTCCTTTATTTAAGGTAGACCTGCCATAATTTTGACCTGTTTTCAAGGGCTTTCTTATTGCCTGCCGTTGCCTGCCGGGTTTTGGGACACGGCAACAGGCCTGAAGCGGGGCAGAGAAACAGGGGAAGACATGCGTTGTTTTTTAACGGCAAAGGACAGTACAGATTGATGGCAGCCAAAGATCAGAAAAAAAATTCACTGAAGGACAGAGACCAGGAGCTATTTGCAGACTGGCAGACCCTGCACCGGGTCTTTATCCGGCCCGAGGACGAAAGCAGCAAACAGACCCTGATCAAATACATGGAACAGATCCTTTTCGGCCTCCACGATTTTCTGAACAAACACGTGGGGGTTACCGAAGAGATCAGCCTGGCTGAGCTGTCAAAGAACTATACGGAAGTCAAAATCAACGCGGAACCCCGGAAAAAGCTGGCCGAGGTGATTGAGGATATCATCACGGATATCGCCCCCAGGGCGGTAAATGTGGCGTCACCCTACTTTATAGGGCACATGACCTCAGCCATTCCCTTTTTCATGGTCCATCTCAAGGCGATTTCCGCGGCCCTGAACCAGAATGTCATCAAGCTTGAGACATCAAAGGTGCTCTCCGTTCTGGAAAAGCAAGTCCTGGCCAAGATGCACTGCATGGTTTACGGAAAAAGCCAGGCCTTTTACGCAAAACATGTCCAGAACACCAGAACCGCCCTGGGCTCCTTTACCACAGGGGGAACCACAGCCAATATAACAGCCCTCTGGGTGGCAAGAAACAAATTATTCCCCCCAAAAGAGGGGTTCTCAGGCATTGAGGAAAACGGTTTTTTTGAGGCCATGCGCGCCCATGACCTGGACCGGGTGGTGATCCTTGTGTCCAAACGGGGGCATTTTTCCCTGAGAAAGGCCGGCGGCATCCTCGGGATAGGCAACCGGAACGTCATTGCCGTGGATGTGGACGAAAACAGATCCATAGACCTTGCAAAACTGCAACACCTGATCCAGACGCTTAAAAAGGACGGCCGAACCAAAATCGCCGCCCTTATAGGGATCGCCGGTGCCACGGAAACCGGGATCATCGATCCCCTGCCCCAGCTGGCGGATATCTGTGAACAGCAAAATATCCACTTCCACGTGGATGCGGCCTGGGGCGGCCCCGTGCTCCTGTCCGAACGTTACCGTGGCCTTCTGAAGGGAATCGAACGGGCGGACTCGGTTACCATTGACTGCCATAAGCAGTTTTACATGCCCATGACCGCAGGCATGGTCTACTTCAAAGATCCAAAGGCTCTGGATGCCATTGCCTACCATGCCAGGTATGTAAACCGGAAAGGCTCTGTGGACCTGGGTATTAAAACCCTTGAAGGATCCAGGGAATCCAGTTCACTCATCCTGGATGCCGCCCTGAAAATCATGGGGGCCCGGGGATACGGCCTCATGATTGAACACGGGATTGAAACCGCCAAAGCCTTTGCAGATAAAATAAGGCAGCGCCCCTTGTTTGAACTGGTCTCCCACCCTGTTCTGAATATTCTTACCTACCGGGTGGTACCGGAGCAGATACGCCACCAGCTTGCCGCAGCCGGTCCTGAAGAGCAAATCACCCTGAACGCCGCCCTGGACGAAATCAATATAAACATCCAGCGCATCCAGAGGGAAGCCGGAAAAAGCTTTGTATCCAGGACCCGGTTAAAACTGCACCCTTTGGATGAAAATAATGTGGTGGTGTTGCGAACCGTTATCATGAACCCCATGACCACCCCGGACATCCTGGATGAAATCCTGGATGAACAGGAACTTATCCTTTCCACCCTGAACTGGTAATTTAAGTTTTTCAATTTTTGTTTCCCGTCCTGTCAAATTTTTCTTGACAAGTTTCTGATATCTGATATATCAGACATCAGATATCTGATATGATAATTCCCCCTGGACTCACCTGAAGAGACTCAGGGGCCAACCAATTTAATATGGAGGAATCACCCATGAAAATGACCACAGAAGAGGCCTTTGTAAAAGTACTTCAGATGCACGGCATCGAGCATTCTTTCGGTATTATCGGCTCAGCCATGATGCCGGTATCCGACCTGTTTCCCAAAGCAGGGATCACCTTCTGGGACTGCGGCCATGAAGGCAACGCCGGTATGATGGCGGACGGTTTTACCCGTGCATCCGGTAAAATGTCCATGATGGTTGCCCAGAACGGCCCCGGGATCACCAACTTTGTGACCCCTGTTAAAACCGCCTATTGGAACCATACCCCCCTGCTGCTGGTCACCCCCCAGGCCGCCAACATGACCATGGGTCAGGGCGGATTCCAGGAAGTGCCCCAGATGGCTATTTTCGAAGATATGGTAGCCTACCAGGAAGAGGTGCTTCATCCCTCCCGCGTGGCTGAAGTCCTCAACAGGGTTATCCTCCAGGCCAAACGCGCCTCAGCCCCTGCCCAGATCAACATTCCCCGTGACTTCTGGACCCAGGTAGTCGATATCGAACTGCCCGCCATCGTAGAGTTTGAACTGCCTGCAGGCGGTGAAGATGCGGTTGCCAAAGCTGCCGAACTGCTCTCCAATGCAAAATTCCCCGTTATTCTCAACGGCGGCGGCGTGGTCATCGGCGGCGCTATCGAAGATTCCATCGCCCTGGCGGAACGCCTTGATGCACCGGTATGCTGCGGCTACCAGCACAACGATGCCTTCCCCGGCAGCCATCCCCTGTACGCAGGCCCACTGGGCTACAACGGCTCCAAAGCCGGTATGGAACTGATCTCCAAAGCCGACGTTGTCCTGGCACTGGGAACCCGTCTCAACCCCTTCTCCACCCTGCCCGGCTACGGCATTGATTACTGGCCCAAAGATGCGTCCATCATCCAGGTTGACATCAACCCGGACCGCATCGGCCTGACAAAGCCCGTTTCCGTAGGTATCGTGGGTGATGCCAAAAAAGTTGCCAACGGCATCCTTGCCAAATTGTCCGAAACAGCAGGTGATGCAGACAGGGAAGCCCGCAAAACAGCTATCCAGGAATACAAGGCTGCCTGGGACAAAGAGATCGTCACCATGGACCACGAAGAGGACGATCCCGGCACAACCTGGAACCAGAGAGCCCAGGAAGCTGATCCCGAAAAAATTACCTCCCGCATGGCATGGCGCGCCATCAAGGCCGCCCTTCCCAAGGAAGCCATTATCTCATCCGATATCGGTAACTCCTGCGCCATCGGTAATGCCTATCCCACTTTTGAAGAAGGCCGCAAATACCTTGCTCCGGGCATGTTCGGCCCCTGCGGATACGGTTTCCCCGCTATCCTGGGTGCAAAAATCGCACAGCCCGAGGTACCGGTTGTAGGCTTTGCCGGTGACGGCGCCTTCGGTATCTCCATGAACGAGATGACTGCCTGCGGCCGTGACGACTGGCCCGCCATCACCATGATCATCTTCCGCAACTACCACTGGGGCGCGGAAAAGAGAAACACCACCCTCTGGTTCGACGACAACTTCGTGGGAACAGAGCTTGACCGCAACGTCAGCTACGCCGGTATTGCCAAGGCCTGCGGCGTCGAAGGTGTTGAAGCATGGTCCATGGAAGACCTTGAGTCTGCCCTGGCAACCGCCATCAAAGCCCAGATGGAAGAGGGCAAAACCACTTTCATCGAAGTCATGACCAACATGGAGCTTGGCGAACCGTTCCGCCGTGACGCCATGAAAAAACCGGTTGCTGTAGCCGGTATTGACAAGGCTGATATGAAACCCCAGCAGGGTGCATAACCTGCCGCTATAGTGACTGCAGTAAAAAGCCCGGCCGTTTAAAACGGCCGGGCATCAACTTAAAAATTTAAGCACGTATTTTTGTAGGGGGGATCACCCATGGAAGATAAATTCGACTGGCTGGACTATGATACAGAGGAGATGGTGACTGCAGATAAAGATGCGCTCTGGCATCACCTCAAGCCCCATAAAGTATTTGAATCATCCGAGCAGATGATCATTGTAGAAGGCAAAGGTTTAATGGTTAAAGATATTCGCGGCCGTGAATACCTGGATGCCACCTCGGGGGGGGTGTGGAGCGTCATGGTAGGATACGGACGGGACTCTATTGCTGAAGCGGTCTGTGACCAGCTTAAGAAAATGCCATATTTTGCCGGTGTTTTCGGTAACGTCCCAGCCATTAAATTTGCCAAAAAACTGCTGGAAAAGCTGCCCAACCACGACAAGGTATACTTTTCCAACTCCGGTTCCGAAGCCAATGAAAAGGCCTTCAAGATCGTCCGCCAGGCCTCCAGGATCAGCCCGGAACGCAAGGGCAAATACAAAATCATGTACCGGGACCGGGACTACCACGGCACCACATTCGGCGCCATGAGCGCCACAGGCCAGGCCCAGAGAAAAGAAGACTTTGGTCCCTTTCTTGACGGGTTTGTCGAGTTCCCCCACTGCGCCTGCTACCGCTGCCCCTATGAAAAAACCTACGGGTCCTGCGACATCGAGTGCGCCAGAAAAGTCGAGGACATCATCCTCAAGGAAGGTCCGGAGACCATCGGCGGCATGATCGTGGAGCCCATCACTGCCGGCGGCGGTATCCTCAAACCCGTGCCCGAATACTATCCCATCCTCCAGGAAATCTGTAAAAAGTACGACATCTGGATGATCATGGACGAGGTAGTCTGCGGCTTCGGCAGAACCGGCAAGTTCTGGGGCCATGAGCACTATGACGTGGATCCTGAGATCATCACCATGGCAAAAGGCCTGGCATCTTCCTACGAAGCCCTGTCCGCCACTGTTGTAAAGCAGAAGGTGTACGATGTCTTCCTCTGCGACCCCGCAGATCCGGATGACCGCCTCAACTACTTCAGGGACATCTCCACTTACGGCGGATGCACTTCGGCCATGACAGCGGCCCTTGAAAGCACCCGGATCATTGAAGATGAAAACCTGCTGGACAACACTGTGGAAGTGGGTGCTTACCTCATTGAGAAGCTTGAGACCCTGACCAAGTATGATGTGGTCGGCGAAGTCCGCGGCCAGGGCCTGTTTGCAGGCATCGAGTTCGTCAATGACAGGGAGACCAAGGAACCCATCACCGAAAACCAGATGGCACAGCTCATGGGCAATGTTCTGGCACAGAACGTTATCGTGGGCCGGACCAACTCCAGTTTCCACGGGCTGAACAACATCATGAACTTTGCCCCCAGCCTGATCATCACCAAGGACCAGGTGGACACCATTGTCGGTGCGGTTGAAACCGCCATCCAGAAGACCTTTGGATAGAGACCGGGCTTATATAAGGGCCTTGGGAAGGGCGCTTAATAAGACGAGGGATTAATCAATCCCGTTGAATACCCGCTAAAAAAGCCGGGTTGCTCACGGCAACCCGGCTTTTTTCATGCCCTATAAATTCTTATACATCTCGTCATTGTAACCGATCAGTAATTTGCCGCCCAGTTTAACCGACGGCGCCCGAAGATTTCCCGACCGGCCCATGGCTGCCTTTAAAATCTCTTCACGGTTCTCCTCGTCAGGAGAAAATTCCAGAATCTTTTTCCCCTTTCCGATGAGAACGGTTTTAAACTCCCTTATCATTTTCCAGGCCTGGTCGTTATCGATCTTTTCCTTCCTGGCATCAGCTATCTGGCCAACCTCTATCTGCTGTTCCTCAAAAACCTTTTGAGCCTTTTTGCAGGATACTCAGCCCTTTCTGATATATGCCCAGTCAACAGCCATATGAAACTCCTCTATGAAATTTGAATATCAAACTGTGAATTACGTATTCCTTAGGATAAGGACAGCCCTGATTCCCGTCAAGTTTCAAAAAAAACTGTGACCTCAGACCATCTCTTTCCAATTTGCCGCAGCTGCGGACCTGTATGGTTGGCGTAGGAAATTGTAGGGAAATGTAAGTTGAAGCAAAACCCGCAAAAATGATAGAGATCCTCTTATATCCTTAAGTTTCCGCTATAATAAAATCAGGGGTCAGCCGGTGTCGGAGTATTTTAGAGTCAGACCATCCCAGGTCCAGTTTTTAAAAACCGTTCCCTTTTATCACCAGTCAAAGGACGGCGAATTTATCCTGTATAAAAAATCAGGGGAGAGTTTAGGTATGGACAGAAAACTCCAGAACCGTTACCCCCAGCTGTTCATCAACAAACAGGATAAAAAACAGGCATTGGAAGAGCTGACCCGGGGCCTGAACCTGGAATTTGCCAGGCAGGTGGCTGAAGGCGGGCTGGTTCAGATTAAAACCGCACTGGGAAATATTGTCCGGGAGGCCCTTACCCCGGGGCAGGCAACAGCCATGCTGGCCCTTCCGGAAACCATTGACATCCTGCTCAAAAACGTGGACCGGGATCATACCATAATGGCGTTTCTGTCAAAGATCTCATCCGTATCCGACATTGTAGTGGAACACACGGTGAATGTAACAGCCCTGACCCTTCAGTATTGCTTCAGCATGGGGATATCTGAAAAAGAGACAACCACCCTCGCCCTTTGCGCCCTGCTCCATGATGTCGGGGCCTCAACCCTGGATAAACGCATCCTTGAAACCAAGAGACGCCTGAGCGATAAACAGTTCAAAAAATACCGGGCCCATCCTGAGACAGGGCACGATTTAATCCTTTTAAAAACAGATTTTAATATCGCTGTTGCCAATGTTGCCCTGGAGCATCACGAGCGCCTGGATAAAAGCGGGTATCCCAACGGGACCGGTATCTCATGCCATGAAAGCCAGCTCATCGGATTTATTGACTGCTTTGAGGCCCTGACCTACCGGGAAAAAGCCTTTCGAAAGGCTAAAAAGCCCTTTGACACACTGAACCTGATAAAAGGAGAGGTGATGGCCGGAAAGTTCGCCCCCCGGATTTTCAAGGAATTCACATCCTGCCTGATTTGACACCGGAGAAACCGGAAAACCATCCGGATTTGCATGAAATGCCTGCACAGCTGAAACAGGCAGCCGCTTCATTTAACCTGTGCGGAGATCATGAATCCTACAGAGTGAATGGTGGTCAGGGGTGAGGATGCGCTGGTATGGGTTTTTATTTTTTTTCTCAGTCGGGCCACCAGCACGTCAATTGCTCTGTTTGCCTGGATCGGATCATCGGAGTATTCCAGCTTGCGGCAGAGGACGTCACGGGTAACCGGCGTTCCTTCTGCCCGGGCCAGGGCCTGGATAAAGATAAACTCCTTAGTGGTCAGGTGAATTTTTTGACAGTCCGGGCTCTCAAGGAGCCTGAGAGAAGGGTGAAAAGACCAGTGACCTCCAGTATTGCCGGTGCGGCAGATCCGGTCAACCAGGTTAACTATGGCCGCGGAGAGTTCGCGGGCGTGAATCGGTTTGACAAAGTAGAGGTCGGTGCCGGCCTCATATCCCCTGATCTTGTCATTGATATCTTCCCTACCCGTCAGGATAATTATGCCCAGGCCGGTATTCTCCTTAAGATAATTGACAAGTTCAAACCCGGAGCTGTCCGGCAGGCCGATGTCGATTACTGCAACATCAAACCGGTCCCTCTTAACCAGATCCATAAAATCAGCTGCAGTATTAGCGGTCCTGACATCAAAGCCGTCCAGCAGGAGGCTTCCTGCAATCCCCCGCATAAGGATCTCGTCATCTTCAACCAACAGAATTTTTATCTTCTGCACCACTCTTCCTGATCTTATCTTTGATGTGTTATCAATGTCTGTGCGTATCTCTTCAGTCCCTTAAGATCAGACCGGGGATAATGAATTCTTTATGAGTTTATCCGATTCGGCCTGGCAGATTTTAATATCAGGACAAATCTATATTGGATTTTTGATTTGGTCAAGGAAATTACCAGGTGCCGGCAGGAATCGGTACGGCAAGATTATCGGGGCCGGAGTCCTCATATTGCTGTTATTTTTCGCGCTGCCGCTGCAGGCTGCGACACCTGTCCTGCTGGAAAAAGACAGGGGGTATATCCCATGGGACGGCATTTGGATATCCTGGAAGACAGGGACGGGGAAAAAACAATAGATGAGGTCAGGTCGGATGCATTTGCAGGGGAATGGATCCCCAATACAAAGGAGAATCCGAATTATTCAGGGACAATAGCCCGCTGGTCATTGAGGTGACGGATGAATTCATAACCCTTTCGCAGATCCCGATTCACGAAGAAAATCCCATGATGAGACAAATGGATAAGATGATGAAGCTGTGCGAGGGGTAATCACTCCGATTATCCCGAAATCCTGGATAAAATAAAAAAAGACGTGTATGACGCAAAGACCAGATCAGGCTGAGGAAGATTTGTAAGATTCATGTAAGATTGATGTAGGGAAATCTAGGTTGAAGTGAAAAGCGCTGCAATGGTAGGGATATTAGTGATATTTTAATTCGCCGGGCAAAGACAATCCATTTTCTTTCACGGGGTTAATGATCGCTTTGATTACCAAACTATCCATAATCCGCCAGCCATTTCTGGTTTCCATTTCCGAAGCAGCCAAAAATATTATAAGACAATTGCGGCACCGGCCGGTATTGCCCGCCGGACACACCGGCCATGGAAACAATGAGATCAAGGAGTTGTCAATTGCCTTGAATCTCATGGCCCGGCGTCTTGGAAAATATAAAACCCCGGAACAAGACTTTGCCGAGGATCTTTCCAGGCACAGCCGGCACTTGAAGCAGATGAACGAGTACCTGGTTTATTTTGAAGAATCGGAAAGAAAATCAATTGCATCGGAACTCAACGGAACAATTGCCCAGAGCCTCGGACTGGGCCTGTCAAAAATCAGGAGCCTGATTAACCGGGGAAACGGCCTGCACCAGAATGACCTGATGGAGTTACATGTATTCCTCGAACATGCGGTCAGGGATATAAGAACCGTTATGTACGAACTTGCCCCGCCGGTATTAGATGACTTTAACGTTGATATCGACCCGGCAATGAAATCTCTGATCGAAGAGATCAACGAAACAAACCGCACTGATTTCCGTTTCATAAATTCTATGGATAAGGCCGTTGTTCTGGACACGGCCCTGAAACTCACTCTGTACAGGGCAACAAAGACAATACTCTCCGGCATCCTTGCGCAATCGGACTCCCCCCAGGCAAAGGTGGAAATATCAAAACAGGAGACCCGGTTGCTTATCCGCATCCACGCTTACGGACCGGGTCTGAATGCCGGGGAAATAATGAAACTGCCGGCAAACAAGTCAGGCGCCCATCTCCTGCCCGAAAGAATGGAACAGTTGGGAGGGAGTATGACGTTACGGAAAACACCCAGGGATTGCATTATCATCCACCTGACAGCCCCTGTTTCTGAGTAAATCCCAACAATCCGCCCTGAACCTCAGCCGCCCGGTACCATCTCTTGCCGGACCGGTGAGTTGCGGAAAATAATTCCCCCTTGACAAATACCGACCGGTCGGTCATTATTTATTTTGATATACTAATACAACAGAAATGGGTAATTAAATTGACCCAAAGGTCAAAAATGAGAAAAAGAGAAGCAAATAAAGAGAAAAAACAGACTGCGATTCTGGCGGCTGCCCTGGGAGTGTTCGGGGGCAAGGGCTATGCTGCGGCAAAAATCATTGATATTGCCCGGGCCGCTGAAGTGGGAAAAGGAACCATTTATGAATATTACCGCAGCAAGGAGGATCTGTTCTTTGCCGTGTTTGAATGGTACGCGGCACAGCTTGCAAAAGACAGTACAGTGGATGCGGCCTGCCTTGGCGGAGATCCCGCCCAAAGGATGAAGAATCTTCTCTCCTCTGTTTTTACCGCCTTTCATAAACAGATCGATACCTTTTCCGTCTTTCTTGAGTTCTGGGCCGCTGCAGGGAATCCGGATATGCGGGACCGGTACCGGTCTGCACTATTATCCATGTACGACACCTTCCGGATCCTTATTGTTGACCTTCTGGAAGAGGGAAAAAGATCAGGGGTGTTTCGCAGGGATGTGGACAGCGTTTCAACCGCAGCAGGCCTTGTCGGGGCGCTGGACGGGATGATGCTCCAGGCCTGGATGGACCGTGATTTTGATGCGCTTTCGGCTTCGGATCATTTTTTCGATACCATAATCACCGGATTACGCAGGAAACCCACAGACTAAACAGGACAAGGACAAAAATGAAGAGAATAATCTGGTTCATGTTTTTTATAATGAGTGTTACCCCGGCCCTGGCTGTTGCAGGGGAGCCTGATGCCTATGAAATTATCGGCAGGGCCTGGGATTATATGCGGGGAAAGACTTCGGTGTCGGTTGTGCATATGACGGTTCACCGATCGGACTGGGAAAGGAAATCCACCATCAAGGCCTGGACCAAGGGGCGTGAAGACTCCATTTTCAAAATCATAGCCCCGAAAAAAGACAAGGGCAACGGCACCCTCAAACTGGACAGGGATATGTGGACGTATAACCCGAAGATCAACAGGGTGGTTAAAATCCCGCCCTCCATGATGTCCCAGTCCTGGATGGGATCTGATTTCTCAAACAACGATCTCTCCAAGGCAGACACCATCCTGGTTGACTATACCCATGAAATTATCGGCAGGGAAACCGGCAACGGGTTTATCATTTACGAGATTAAATCCCTGCCCAAACCAGATGCCCCGGTAATCTGGGGTATGCAGACGCTTAAAATCAGGGAGGACGGGGTGCTGGTGGAGCAGGCCTTTTACGATGAGGACCTGGAGGCGGTGAAAATCATGACCACCGCAGATGTCCGGGATATGGGCGGCAGGCCCTTTCCCCTGAAGTGGACCATGCGCGCCATGGATGCCGAATCCGAGCAGGACTATACCCTCCTGGAATACGAGAGCCTGAGTTTTGACATCCGTCTGCGTGATAACCTGTTTACACTTAACGCCCTGAGAACCCCCTTGAGGTGACCCATGGAAACCCTGATGGCCTGGCGCAATATCTGGCGGAATCCCAGACGGACGGTACTGACAATTTTTGCCATTGCCTTTGCCTGCCTCCTCCTGATATTCATGCTGTCGCTTCAGACCGGGATGTACGAGGTAATGATTGATGCGGCGGTAAAAACCCGGACCGGCCATCTCCAGGTGATGGCGGACGGATACAACGATGATCACAAGATACGTAAAACCGTTGCAGATCCCTCTGGGGTGGCAGACCTTCTGGACCGCACGGCTCATGTGACCGGATACACCTTCCGGACCAACGGATTTGCCCTGCTCTCTTCCGAACAGCGGACCTACGGGGGACTGATCACAGGCATTGATCCGGCCAGGGAAGTATCAACCATTGCCGACACCATCCGCCAAGGGTCTTTTCTGGCACCTGAAGATACGAACGCCGCCATTGTCGGCACCCTGCTGGCAAAGAACCTGAAAGTCGATGTGGGGGACGAACTGGTGATCCTGGGCTCGGCCATGGACGGCTCCATTGCCGCCAGCGTGCTGAAGGTGAAGGGAACCTTCTCCTCAGGCATGGATGACTATGACAGGTCCGCCATCCAGATTCCCCTGGCCTATTTTCAGGAGACCTTTGCCATGGGGAATGCAGTCCATGAGGTGGTGATCATGTGTGACTCCCTCTGGACCGTGGGAGAGGTAAAAAACAAGATCATAACAGGCCTGCCGTCCAACAACGGTAAAAACAACCTTGTGAGCCTGTCCTGGGACGAACTGACACCGGGCCTGATCCAGTCCATTCAAATGGACCTGGGCGGCGGGCTCATCTTCTACGGTATTTTACTGGTCATGGTGGCCTTCAGTATCATGAACACCTTTCTCATGGCCGTGTTTGAACGGACCCGTGAATTCGGCACCCTCATGGCCATCGGTGCAAACCCCGGACGCCTGACAAAAATGCTTTTATACGAATCCGGATTCCTTACACTGTGCGGTATCATGCTTGGTATCGGCGCAGGCTGCCTGATCACCCTCTGGGCCCAGAACACGGGCATCCCCATGGGAGATGCCGAAGGTATGCTGCGCCAATACGGAATCCCCAGTCTTATCCGGCCGAAACTGAGCCTGGCAACAGCGGTTGCCGGTCCCGTTGCCGTGTTTGCCATCACCATGCTTACAGCGGTCTATCCGGCGGTCAAGGTTCACAGGCTTAAACCGGTTGAGGCCATGCAGGCCGTTTAAGGAGGCGTCATGCATTTTCAAGTGTCCTGGAGAAATACTTGGCGGAATCCCAAACGGACCGGCATTATCCTGACGGCCATTATCATCGGGGCCTGGACCATGCTCATCTTCGGCGGCCTTGCCAGGGGAATGATGGCATCCACCCTGTCCAATGCCCTGAATACCCTGACCGGGCATATCCAGGTCCAGACCCGGGCCTACCGGGATGATCCTGCCATAGAGAACCGGATTGAGAATCCCGGCGTCCTGGAAGCGGTATTGGAGAGTACCCTTCCTCCGGGGGCAAAGTGGGGGTTCAGGATCCGGGTGAGCGGCGTGGCATCAAACGCCCGGAACTCGGAAGGCGTCACCATCGTGGGCATTGATCCGGACAGGGAGCCGGATCTCTCCTTTTACGGGGACCTTGTCTCCCAGGGGCGTCTGCTGAATAACAGAGACGATCACGGTATCTTTGTGGGTCAGGCCTTGATGGATGATTTCGAAACAAAACTTGGCCGGAAACTGGTGCTCATGACCCAGGGAGCTGATCTTGAAACCGCATCCAGGGCCTTTAAAATCCGGGGTACTTTCCGGGCAGAGATGGAAGGGACTGAAAAACAATACGTATTTATCACCCTGAAAGCGGCCAGAAAGCTGCTGGGCATTAAGAACGCCGTCACCGGCGCCTGTATCAGGCTGCCGGAGGAGGCAGGTCAAACCGGCGCCACCCTCACCGGCCTGGACCGGACTGTCCGGGACCTGTCCCGGAAACTGCCGGAGGGCCTGACCGCCCTGCCCTGGGGGCAGTTGCTGCCGCTGCTCAAGGGATATCTTGGCATGTTTGACTCATTCATGATGCTCTGGTACCTGGTGGTGTTCACAGCCATGGCATTCGGACTGGTCAACACCATGCTCATGGCTGTCCTGGAAAGGACCCGTGAATTCGGCCTGCTCAAAGCCCTTGGCATGAAGCCCCTGTGGATCATCCGCTCAGTGCTTCTGGAGTGCCTTATCCTGCTGGCCATAGGGCTTTTTGCCGGCAACCTGCTGGGGTTTGCCACAGTGCAAGCCTTTGCCGGCGGCATAGATCTCTCCTTCATGGCCCAGGGGTCGGAATTTTTCGGTATGGGTCATATTATCGTCCCCTTTCTCACGTTAAAAGATGTGGCAGCCATTAACGCCGTTATCATGGTGCTCGGTCTTCTGGTCTGTCTTTACCCGGCAGTCAAGGCAGGCCGGATCACACCGGTGGAAGCCATGGCCCGCTGAGGCCGCAGTTTTCTAAAGGAAAAACAAGCTATGAATATTGTTGATGTCATTGATGTGACCAAGACCTACAGGCAGGGAAAACTTGATGTCCACGCCCTGGCCGGTGTGTCCGTTGCCGTTGAAAGGGGAGAATTTGCCGCCCTGGCCGGGCCCTCCGGTTCCGGCAAAACCACCCTGCTTAACCTGATCGGCGGCCTGGACAAGCCCACCCGGGGAAAAATCATCCTGGACAATGAAGAGATCACCGGGCTCAGTCAGTCAAAACTTGCCACCATGCGCCTGAATAAAATCGGTTTTGTATTCCAGGCCTATAATATCATCCCGGTATTGTCGGCCAGGGAAAATGTGGAATATGTCATGCTCATGCAGGGGGTGCCGGCAAGGGAGAGAACGGAACGTGCCAGAACCATTCTGGATGAGGTGGGCCTTGTCAACATGCATGACCGGCGTCCGGCAGAACTCTCCGGCGGGCAGCAGCAGCGTGTGGCGGTTGCACGTGCCATTGTGTCCCGCCCCTCCATCGTCCTTGCAGACGAACCCACTGCCAACCTGGACTCCAGGACCGGCCGGGGCCTGCTTGAAATGATGGTCCGAATGAATGAAAAACGGGGGGTGACCTTTATCTTTTCCACCCATGATCTTATGGTCATGGAGTATGCACGGCGGATTGTCCGTCTTAAAGACGGGCTGGTGACGGATGAAGATACAAAATAAAAGACCGGTACGCCGTGCGCTTCTTATACTCCTGATCTGGGGGGTGACATGGTGCAATACCGCTCTTCCCGCCGGGAACACCGCACCTGCCGGCCCGGAGACGGAATGGGACGGTCATATCAAAGTCTATACCAGGGTGGTGTTTCCCAGGTCGGGCACTGCGCACGAGGCTGCCGGGCTTTCTCCCAATACCGACGGATTCGGGGAGTTCCGGCTGAATAATAAAACATTTTTCAATGACACAGCCTATACCGAGGTTCACTATGAAGCCCTGGCCGGAGGCGGCGGCACACGGAAAGACGGGGAAGAAATCAAGACAATCTATCCGGACCTGTTCCCGGACGGCCTTTTCGGACCACCAAATGATGACCGGCGGCTTTTTGACCTGACCCGTGTGATTCATGAAGATAAAGAGACCATGTCCTATCACCGCCTGGACAGGGCCATGGTTGCCTTTACCCCTTCATGGGGTGAAATACGGCTTGGAAGGCAGGCCGTGACCTGGGGCAACGGGTTTACCTTCAACCCGATGGACCTGTTCAACCCCTTTGCCCCCACGGACCTGGAGCGGGATTATAAAATGGGGGATGACCTGGCCCTTATCCGGTTCCCGGTCAAGACCGCGGATGTGGAAATCATCTACGTGGCCCGCCGTGATCCGGATACAGGGGATATGGGCATGGATGAGAACTCCCTGGGTACAAAGCTCCACTTTTTTGCAGGGGAAACTGAAATGGATCTCATGGTAACCCGGCACTACGAAGATATGATTGCCGGCATGGGGGCTGCAGGGTATCTGGGCGGGACAGCCTGGCGGCTGGATCTCACAGGTACGTTTTTAAAAGAGGAGAGCCGAGGACGGCGGGCTTATGCCTCTGCCGTCGCCAATATGGACTACTCCTGGGTCTGGATAGGCAAAAACTGGTACGGGTATATTGAGTTCTACTACAACGGCCTTTCTGATGCGGATTATTCAGATCATTTTTCAGACCTTGCCGTTTCCCGGCGTATCGCCAGGGGAGAACTCTTCGCCCTCGGCAGGTTCTATGCCAGTGCAAACCTTAACCTGGAGGTCCATCCCCTGGTCAACGCCTATGCCACCCCCATCCTCAACTTAAACGACGGGTCCGGCCTTTTTCTGCCGCGGGTGGTTTACGATTACGCGGACAATATCCGATTAACGGTAACAGGCGCCCTGCACTGGGGAGGCAGCAATACCGAATACGGGGGGTATGATATCCCCGGTGCCTCGTTTGATTACAAACCCTCCGACAGTATCTCGGCCTGGGCTACCTGGTATTTCTGATATGAACGGGCCCCGGGAAAATTCCGGGGGCCCGTGTTGAATTACAGGTACGTTATGAGTTCAATATTTTTTTTGCGCTTTCATTGTTCACGTCGGAAACATGGAGGATCCCGGTCTCCTCAGCCGTTTCCCGGTTCGCGGAAAAGATTTCGTGGCGGGAGATCTGATCCAGGGAAAACTTCCTGGCTCCGGCCATCAGCTGCTGCATCCCGCATCCGAGTTTATCTGCAAGGGTATAGAAGGCAATGGCGCCGTAAGGCACATTCTTTATCTCATCCCTGCCGATTTTATCTGCCAGGTCATGGTAGCCGGCAAAAATCTCGTCTGCCGTTTTACCCACCTCAAGAACGTTTTTAGGTAATTCATTCCAGTTGCCGTTGACCTCAGCCCTGCGCTCGGGATGAACAGCCCCCTCTATATTGGCCCCCAGAAATCCCGGAATCATAATGCCCCGCCCCATGCAGATCAGTTTGGTATAGGGGGCACCCAGTGCCAGGGCCTTAAAAATATGATCTTCCAGGGCAAACCCGCCTGCAAAGGACATATCCACAACATCTTTGCCCTTGGCAGAGAGGATAGAGGCATACTCATGGGCCTTTGCATGGAGGTTGATGGACGGAACGCCCCAGCTCTGCATCATATTCCAGGGGCTCATGCCGGTTCCGCCGCCGGAACCGTCAATGGTAAGCAGGTCCAGTTCGGCATCTGTTGAAAACTTGATGGCCATGGCCAGCTCTTCCATGCCGTAGGAGCCTGTTTTGAGCGTTATCCTGTCAAACCCCAGACTGCGCAAATACGCCACGGAATTCATGAAATCCTCCTGAACCTGGGAGACTGTGGCCAGGTGGGTTGCACCAAGACGGCTGTGCCTGGCAAAGGATTTGATGGCCCCCTGCTCAAACCCCTGCTGGACTTCGGGCAGTGACGGATCCGGATCCACCACATATCCCCTCTCTTTGAGGAACATGGCATACTCTAGGCTCCGGACCTGGATTTCACCACCGATATTCTTGGCCCCCTGCCCCCATTTGAGTTCGATTATACATTTTCCCCCGTATTTATCCACCACATACTCGGCCACGCCGTTCCGGGTATCCTCCACATTGAGCTGGACAATGATGGCACCATATCCGTCGTAATACCTCAGATAGGTCTCAATACGCCGGTCAAGCTCCGGGGCGCTCGTTATCTTCCCCTGCCTGATGTCTCCGCCCCCGATCTGTGACTGGCGGTCCACGCCCACCACATTTTCTCCGATAACAACGGGGATACCGATGAGTGCACCGCCGATGGCAAATGAATCCCAGTATTTCTCAGCAATAAAGGTTGAACCCAGCGCACCTGTCATCAACGGCATGCGCACCTTTGTCTTCCGGCTCTTTCCAAAGGAGGTTTCAAGGCTAACGTTGGGAAAAATACAGTCATCCGGACTATTGGTTAAATCACCGGCAAGCCCCTGGGCCCCATAGGCATATCCCTGAATTCTCAGTGAATTATAGGAGACCCCCAGGTGGCAGGTATTGTTGGCTCCCGCTGTGACAAGGCCGAAACTCCTGGGATATAATAATTTCCTGCCCACCATACTGGACAGCCAGGTTTCGCACTTTCCCTTGCAGTCGGCCCTGCACAGCGTACAAAGACTTGATTCACAAGCATTTCCGCGGTTTTTTGTTCCCAGAGCATCGTTGGACTTTGAAAATCTCATTTCCATAGAACTACCTCTCCTTTTTGATTAAGCATTAACAAGGTGACGCTTATGAGCATGACGTTCCGGCATTGAATTCCGGAACAAAAATATCGCTTTGGACAGGTGGCGCAACTAACCACTTAATATAAAAAGAAATTCCATGTCAACAGATTATTAAAAAGGCCAAGAGAAGCGGAATCCAGGAAAAAAAGGGGATAAAGCCTGTTCAGGGGAGCAAATTAACGGAAAATATAAGTGGCGCAAAGGGGGAAAAGCGGACGATCATAGATCGGAAATCAGATTCCGGGTCAGTTTCAAATCACGGCATTGATCAGGCTTGTCTTCAAAGAAGAAACGGGGCACAGGTTCTGTCCGGTGGATATCCATGCAGAGAAATTCCATTATTGAGGCACAGGCAAGCCCGCTACCTGAATTTTTTGCCTCTTTTTTCAACATGGCGATAATATTGCCGGCATCTTCAATGGAACAGATCCTGTCCACCTTCTCAGGGAGCTCAAGAATGGCAACACTCACTGTGATCAGAGGTATTTTACGCTGGATTCCCTCCCTGTCCTTGGCAACGATATACCCGTTCTCTATGGACTCCCTGTCATAAAAACTTTCGGCATTTTTCTTGAAAGTCAGGGCCAGTTTCCTCATCTGGGCTTCAACATCCGGACGGGTACCACCTTTGATGCAGATGAAAAAATCATCACCGCCCACATGGCCCACAAAACGGTTTTCAGACATCCCGGCCTTTTTGAGCAGATCGGCAAACATGAGAATAAGCCGGTCCCCGTTTCTGAACCCGTATTGATCGTTATAGGGTTTAAAATTATCAAAATCAAAATAGGCCAGGTGATAGTTGTTCTCCATATCGGCAAGGCTCTCTGAAAAATACTCGTGGATCATGGTATTTCCGGGCAGCTTGCTCAAAGGGTTCTGGTTCCGGGCCACGGTGAGGTTCTTCTCGTTGATGAGTTTGAGCAGGGCCTTGGTGGAGAGCAGCCCCACATATTTCATGTCATCCACCATAATCAGCCCCTCATTGTTGTTATACTGGGTATATGTTTCAATGAGTTTTTCAACCGAGGAATGGATATCGGCAATGGGGATCTTAGTGATAAACCTGGACAGGTCTTTTCCAAATGAGGGATTTTCCAGAAGCTGCCTGCCGAACTTGGAAAAAATATACTCTTTAAATGCAGAATCCCGGATAACCCCCACAGGCTCTTCATATTGGTTTACCACGGGAAAAAACGTTGCCTCGTCTTCTTTTCTGAACCGGTCCACAATGGAAATCATGTCGCAGTCCGACATCACCGGTGTGATATATTTAATCTCGCCGGCAATCAGGGAACGGTCCTTGAACCGGCCGTTCCGCCGGTCCATTCTGGAAATCTCCTGGATGTCACTGTACCTGGATTTCAGCTCATCTATATTCCGGGTGGGTGCCTGGACAAAATACCCCTGGATCATGTCACACCCGATGGCCTTGCACTGGGCGTACTCCTCCCGGGTCTCAACCCCTTCGGCCAAAACCAGGCTCCCCATAAAATGGGCAAAATTCACTATGGTTGAAACCACCAGCCGCTTTTTAGGATCATTCTCCATATTCTGGATAAAAAAACGGTCTATTTTAATATAATCCGGTTCAGTATAGTAAATAAGCTGAAGGCCTGAAAAACCGGTTCCGCAATCATCCACAGCGATTTTAAACCCCTGGGAATGATAGGCAGCCAGAATCTTTGCCACATCACTGTTATCGTGAAACTGGTGCTTTTCAGATATTTCAAAACAGATATCATCCTGGGAATACCCAAATCCGCTGAGAATGTCCATGGTATTTCCGGGTGAGTAATCCATTGAGTTGAACAACCGGTTGTCAAGGTTGTAAAAGAGTTTTGCCGATGTTTTGGCCTTAAGGGAGGCAAATTTCTCCAAGGCCTTTCTTCTCAGGGAGAGGTCCACCTGGTGGAGCAGCCCGTCGTAATACGCCTTGTCAAACACCTCGTCAATGGAAGAGAATCCGGCTTCCTGATGGCAGCGCAGCAATGCTTCGAACCCGAAAGTATTGCCCGTATGTATATTCACGATGGGCTGAAAGGCATAATCTATTTTCTCCAGCCGTGATGCCCATGCCTCATCTTTCAGGTCTGCCATGTTCAACTCCCAAATCATTTCCTTGTCCCCTGTTGTTAATCAAATTAATTTTAGGAGCCTACATGGAAAATATGAGAATATGATTAAGCTGTCCCCAATAGTTGCCTGTGATTTCAGATTTTGACCGGGAGGGGACCTGCTAACGGGAGTGGAGGGTAAAGGTCTTAATCATCAGTTCCCTGAAACCCCTTAGGTATTCAATGGTTTTCCGGTTTAAATCCGGTGCGTTGGTATCCCAATCCACATAGATCATGGCCAGAATCTTGTCGTCCACAAATACGGGAAAAACTGCAAAGCCCCTGGCCTTGGTCAGCCTGGTCACCTGCGTCATGTACCACTGGGGGATCTGCCGTTTATACGCCTCTTTATGAATATCCCTGACAATGATATCCGTTTTCCGGTCAATGGCGTTGTTAAACAGATCCGGCCCGGATTCAATTTTAAAGGAAAGGGCGGAAGAGATCTCCCTTGGACTGGCCGGCCCCCTTATAAACCGGGGTTCCATGGTATTGGTCTGTTTTTTGGGAATGCTGATGACGGTCTGGTTAAAATAAAAACTATTGTCCATGGTTTCCACCAGCCGGGTAAAAATCTCATGGATGCTCAACTCCTTTTTCAGGGCATCCTTAAGCTGGCTCATCCCTTCATCAAGTACCTTCTTATCTTTTACCCCGGTGGCGCTTTTCACCCGCTTTCCGGCCAGGGGATCAATATCCAGAAGTGCTGCATGGTGCTCTGTTTTCTCCCGGGACATTTTTATAAGCGAGACCGCCTTTCTCATATCAAATTTCAAAATGTCCCTGTATTTATCGGTGATATAGGCGGCCTGGTCAAGATCGTCATCCCCCCCGTCGGGAATGTCACAAAGCTCCTTGATAAATGCACACAGATACCGCTGTTCATCTTTTTCCGAAAAGGATGCACCGTTTTTGCGTTTAAACTGAGTCACCGGCCTCATGGCCTGGACAATATCTTCAGGCAGGTTCAACTTCAGGGCGACAATCCTGCCCAGGTCAGCGTAGGATAACCCCATGATTGACTTTGCCGCCTCAATTTTGGAGATATTCTTTTCCTCCATGGAAATCTCCACCTGAATATAGGTCTCAGGATCGAACAGGGCCACCAGGTATTCCCCCAGCTCATAAACCATGGATGAAATCTGGAGGGTATCTGAGGCCTGGCTTCCCCTTTCGGTGTTGATCTGCCTGGCCATGATGCTCCGCTGAAGGCCTTTTAAGGTTTTTTCTTTCAGAATGTCCGAATTGGCCAGGTCCTTCATCATTTCGTAGACTTTGAGACTGGCCGCCACCTGACGCACTTCATCTGTTCCAAGAATAATCATGGCTTCGGAAATAGTAGAGATTCCCTTGCTGGAAAACTGGCGATAAAAGGAGGAATTCACCAGTGTGAGAACCTGGGCCGTCAATGCCATGTCTTTCAGAATGACCCGGGCAATATCAGCGGCGGAGGAGTACTTCATTGTAAGGATCTGGTTCACGTTGCTGATGTGGTGTGAAAAGGATATAAATGCATCCTGACCCTTCATCTTTTTGATGATTGAGTTCACAAAGACCCTGTAGTCCTGAGGATCAGAGCGAACTTCTCCTTCGGGATGATTCCCTTTTTCGGCAATCAGATCTTTCACGCTAATGGCATCCAAATCGATACCGGCATGGGGGGAATCAGGTTCTCCCATTCACACTCCGTTTTAAAACATCCTTGAAAATAGTGAAGGTTCCTTCGTATAATACAGGGTATATCTTAGACGGTTTGCCTAAGTTTTTCAATTGATTTTAAAACGCCTGGAGACTGCATCAACTTAACCCGGGCTGATTAAAACAAAAAACGTTTTAAACCAGGACGGCCATGAGCCAGACAAGTGACCAGGAACAGACCCTCAAACGCAGAATACTTCAGATGAAGTCTGCATTTTCCAGCTATAATGTGGTCCGGATGCGCGAAGCACTGCGATACCTGTCCGGGCCCAAACTCTCATTATTTATCCAGATTCCTTTCCTCATCCATGTAAACCTGCCCGAAGTGCCCGGGTTTGTACCGGATGCCCCGGATGCTCACGGTATATTCGATTTTGAGGAGTCGGGATTTTACAAGGAGGGGAAAAAACAGGGAAACGTTCCGGATACGGAGACCGGGACCTCAACACCGGACGATCCGTGTGTCCTGGGGTTATATCATATTGGTTCCCTGGGCACATTTACCCAGTCCTCCCAGTCGGATTTCGACTATTGGGTGATTATCGACAAGACCCGGTTTACGGAACAGAGGTATTACAACTTTGAAAAAAAACTGGATCACATTATTAAATTTTCCAGGGAGGACTTTGACCAGGAGGTTACCTTCTTTATTATGGACCAGGCAGATATACGCAGGGACTGTTATGCCGGGTTCAATAAAAGAGAAACCCTGACCGCCCCCAAACTGTTTCTCAAAGAGGAATTCTACAGGACGTTTCTCATGATCGCCGGAAAGATTCCCATCTGGACCATTCTTCCCTCAAATATTAAAAAAGGGGGGTACGGGGCACTGGTAAAAAAAATATTCCAGACAAAGGGCCTGTCATCCCTCTGCCGGGAGTTTATTGATCTTGGGAAAATCGAACCCCCTGAAAAACAGGATATCCTGCGGGGAATCCTGTGGCATATCTGCAAGTCCAGACAGGATCCTGTAAAGGCGTTGATAAAAGCCACCATGATCATATCCCACAGATACGGCAACCGCGAACAATCGGGACTGCTATGCGATGAAATCAAGGCAGGTTTCTCAGAGGCGGGGATTGATGATTACAGGGCAGATCCTTATAAGGTATTGTTTGACCGTGTCATTGATTTCCATGAAACCCACGCACCGGACAGCCTGAATCTCATTAAAAACGCCATCTTTTTCCGGCTCTGTGAATACCCGATGGTTCGTCCTCCGGAGCCGGGCTCTCCCAAAAAACAGCTATTGGACAAGTATATCAGAAGCTGGAACCTGACTCCGGCACAGATAAAAAAGCTGCTCTCCTATCCCAGCTGGGCTGAAGGGGAAAAACGCCTGCTGGAGCGCACCTTTGTCAAGCGCCTTTCCCAGATGTATGCCCAGGTCAGCAAGGATGCTTCTGTCTCCTATGCCGGGCTTGACAAGACCGATCAGAGAAACCTGAAAATTCTCATCCATAAAACCAGGGAACGTCTGAATTCCTCCAAAAATAAAATCCGGGAATGCTCAACCTATCTGACCCGGCATTCCTTTGAATTTTTCCTCTTCAGGGAAAAGAAAGCCAAAGGATGGGAGTTGACAGCTTACGCACCCGGGGGATCGGAAGAGATTCTGCTTCACCAGTCCCGCACCTTTTTGGGATTGATCGGCTGGATAATTGAAAACCGCCTCTACCTGAGGCACAGGGCCACGATGAAGGTGGATGTGAAATCCACCCTATTTGAAAGCCGTGACGAGGCTGTTACCGCAGATACCCTCTATCTTGCCCTCCAACCTGTCAAACCCCTGTCCGAGGACGGGTTTGAACATGCCCCCCAATGGGTTAAACTCATGATTCTCCTGGTCAGCCCAAGCCCGTCTTCAGGGTTTGCCCGGGTGGAATTTTTAGCGGTAAACACCTGGGGAGAGTTGTATGAAGATCAATTGGAGCTTGACACCGGCAAGAACATGGATGATAGATATAAAGACATCGCTGAAAAAATAAACCAATATGAAGGGGAGCAGCTCAAGCTTCTTTTTTACCAACTGGCCCCGCAAAGGGAAAAAGATGCCGTATACCGGATAAAACTCTGGCTGTCTGACCGGTTTCTGGTGGGCAGGGCCGGCTCTCCGAAAAGGAAACGTCCTTTACTGGACAAATTATAGGATATCCCATGACCGACGCATCAATTTTAGTTGTTACAGAAAACAAGGCTGAAGAGAACACGCTGAAGGTTATCCTGACAAAACTGGGATATGAGGAGCCCATAACGGCCCATGGCGGCGGGAATGCATGGGCGCTTTTAAAAACCTCAAAAGTCGATTGTGTGATTGCATCCTATGATATGGAAGAGATGTCCGGACTTGCCCTGTTAAAAATTCTTCGCCGGGAAGAGAGTGTGGGAGACCTCCCTTTTTTTCTGACCCACGACGCCTTTACAAAAATTAAAGTGATGAAGGCGGGAGAGGCCGGGGTCAGCGGATTATTTGTCATTCCCTATGAGGAGAAGGGGATGCAAACCAAATTGACCATGGCCATTGAGCGGACCAAAGACCCGGTCATTGAAGAGACCGAGCAAAGCATTGACCAGGGATTGGAGCTTATTGAGAAAAAAGAGTATGCCAAGGCCCTTGATGTGTTTGAAAAACTGGTAAACAAGAAAGAGAACCCCGAGTACTACTTTAATATCGGATATATTAAAACCGCCCAGAACCTTCATACAGAGGCCATTGAGGCCTTTTCCAAAGCCACCCAGCTTGACCGGCTTTATGTCAAGGCCTATGAAGCCATGGCAAGGGCCTATAAGGCCATGGGAGATCTTGAAAGGGCAGAGGAATACATGCAGACGGCTGCTGAAATTTACATGGATACGGACAAGCTGGGTTCTGCAGAAGGCCTGCTCAACGAACTTCTTGAATCCGGCTCCAACTCCCTGAATGTATTCAATACCCTGGGGGTTCTTCACAGGAAAAAAGGGAACATGGAACAGGCCCTGCGCCAATACAAAAAAGCCCTTAAAGTCCATCCGGATGAGCCCTACATCTATTATAATATCGGAAGGCTCTACCTGGATATCAAGGACACCACAAAGGCCAAAACCTATTTCCAGGCTGCCCTGGATAAGGATCACGGGTTTGACGAGGCCAAGCAGGTGCTGAAAGCCATTGACCTGGGCCTGATTTAGCAGGAAGCCTTACGCCGGATCGCCTCTACAGCCAAATGGGATGAATGTCTTCCAGGGTCTCCTTTGTACTCTGCACCGCGGTTGCAAGTCTGAAATACCTGAGGGCCATGCCAAGATAACGTGTCAAAAGATTCAGGTAGGTCAGATCATGGTCACTGACCTGCCAGGGCTCATTATGGTACACCCTCAGGGCGCCGATAATCTTTCCCCTTAAATTGACCGGTAACGAGACAATGGACCGTATCCCCTCCTGTTCTGCCTTTTCCGGATACTGGAGCAATTTGCTGGTCCGGGTATCTGTAATGACAATAGGTTTAAGATTGGGTGCCAGCTTGATGCTCTGGTCCGTCAAAATAGGCCCCTTGTTGAGATAATCTATGCTCAGGCCTTCGGTGGCCAGGATCTCCAGGGCGTCGCTTCTGGGATTGACCACAAAGATGCTGGCCCCCTTTACCCCCAGAGCCGACACCAGGAGCTGGGTAAACTGCGTCCCCATGAGTGTTGGATTGTTTGCATCAAACACCGTATCGACAATCAATTTCAAATGCACTAAATCAAATTTATGATCCTGTGACATGGTTATCCTCCTTCCCGATATTAGTTCACAATATGGACACCGATGCCCCCTTCAATATGCCGGACGATCCGCTTTGAAATGCTTCTGCTGAAAAAATTGACAATACTGCCCGGATTCCGGTTCAACACCACCACATCAAACTTACCCTCTTTCCAGACCTGGATAATATCCGTGGCAATATCCACGCGCACCGGCCTGAAAATACAATGGACATTGTGGCCTGCAATACCGTGGTTCATGAGTTGGCTTCGCACCTCTTCCAATGCATTTTTCCGCTCATCCTGCTGCAGGAGAAGGAAGGAGGCATTATGGATTACCTTTTTCATAATGGGCGTATCCCGGATATCCATTTCCGGCACCGGCGTATAGGCGTGAAACAGGGTAATATCCACCTCCCGGCGTTCTGAATACCTGTGCCCTACAAAATCAATGGATTTTTGATCGTTGGGTGTAAAATTGTACGGGATTAAGATTTTAACAGACATCCTGACCTCCTTTCATAAAAAATGATGGAAAAGCGGATCAACAGATCAAGGGAAATGCAAAATATCAAATCTCCATGCGCACAATTGAACAGATCCAGACCAGGAGAAGCGGCGAAACAGCGAAATCAAAATGGATTTTCCAGGGAACACAACTGTTTCACTTATACCAGATAACCGGTTTTATGACAATTGAATTGACAACAAATCCGGCCCTCTGTAGACTGGAGTTAAGATCATCCCCTGGTATATAAAACAGATATGAAACGGCAGTTGATGTGAGTATTATCCCCACCTCTTTATCCCCGGGTTTTCTGCTGGCCCTGATTTTTTCCATGGTTTAAGGCACAAAAAATTAAATACATCGTGGATCAGATGGTTTTCGTGCCCGGTATGAATTTGGATTGAATTCACTTGAAATTGCGGATGATTTTAAGCCTAACTTTTAAAAAAGGAGGCAACATGGCAGTTTCCATCATTATCAAACGCAACGTTAAAGACAAAGAAACCGCGGCCCAGCTGGCACCTTTTATTGTGCAGCTAAGGTCCCGCGCCTCGACCCAGCCCGGATTTCTCACCGGACAGACGTTCAGCTGCCTGGACTGTGAAGGAGAGTACCTGGTCATCAGCACCTGGAATACCCTGGAAGACTGGAACCGCTGGATGCACAATGAAGAACGCCTGAGTATCCAGCGCAAGGTGGACGAACTCCTGGGAACAAAGACCGTATACCGGTATTATGAACCTTTAGTGGGCGGCATTACCCCCTGTTTTGAAGAAGAATAGCCGGGTCGAACCGGTAAATGCCCGGGACTGCCGGAAACAACGGTTGTCCCGGGCAATCCCTCCCCTCCCCTGTACCGGCCATACCCCGCTGACCATCCCCCCGCTGATTGACAAAAAATCCATCTTCCTGATAGAGTTAATTCAAAAATTCACCAGGAGATATTACCGTGAAACCAACCAGATCCGTCCTTTCCGTACCCGGTCATAAACCATCCATGCATGAAAAGGCAAGACAATCAAAGGCAGATGCAGTCATGCTTGACCTTGAAGATTCCGTTCCCCCGGAAGAAAAAAACAATGCCAGGAGGGTTGTCATAGATTCCCTGTCCCGCCCGGACTGGCAGGGAAAACTGCTGGCTGTCCGGATCAACGGCACAGACTCCCCGTTTGCATTCAGGGATGCTGTTGAGGTTGCCGGGGCCGCAGGTAACCGTATTGATGTGATGGTGCTGCCCAAGGTAAACTCTGCGGGGGACATCCAATTTCTGGACCGGCTTCTTTTCGGTATTGAGACGGAAAAAGGGTATGAACGGCCCATCGGTATTGAGGCTGCCATAGAAACGGCCCGGGGCCTGGAAAATGTTTCCGATATTGCCGGATCAAGCCCGAGGCTTTGCGCCCTGTCCTTCGGGGTAGCGGATTATACGGCCTCTGTCAGCGCCGGCCTGGCCTCAATTTCAGGCCACGGGGAAAATGACGAAACCGTATACCCGGGCCACCGCTGGCATTTTCCCCTGAGCAGGATGATCATGGCTGCCAAAGCCAACGGGTTGGCGGCCCTGGATGCCCCTTACGGCAATTTTAAAGATACCAAAGGCCTGAAAAATTCCGCGGCCATGGCCAGGGCGTTGGGGTGCAGCGGTAAATGGGCCATCCATCCGGAGCAGATTGAGTCCATCAACCAAATCTTTTCCCCTGCCCCCGAAGAGGTTGCACGGGCGAAAAAAATACTGGATGCCGTGGAAAAGAGCCGCACCGGGCGAGGCGCCATAGCCATTAACGGTAAAATGGTGGACCAGGCCACCATCCGTCTGGCCCGGGAACTGTGGAGCCAGGCGGTTCACCTGGGGCTGGCAGAAAAACAGCCCTGATCCGGCAATAATTGTTCCCGGAATATTTTCACCGGGTTATTCAGATTACTCAGCCTGCTCTGCTGCGCACCCTTTCCCACTGCCCTGTTCATCCTTGTCCGGTTCAAGTCCGAGATGGGTTCTGACCTGGCAGATATCGTTACCTTCAACCACCCAGGATCCGTCCGAAGCCACCACAAGGGGGACAAATGAAATGCCGGCAGGCCGCAACAGGGCCTCCGTCTTTCCGATAAGATCATCCGCCTTTTCGCAGGCTGTCGCCTCACCGGTCAGGGCCATTTCCTTATATGCCTCGTAGCTGTAGCCGTTGCACAATGCCTGAAACGCCATGTCCCGGCTTTTCGTCCCAAGTACAGGGTAGATAATCAGTTTTAACGCCAATCCGGCTTCAAAGGCGACTTCTTCCAGCTCGGGCTTCAGGGCTTTGCAATGCGAACAATCAGGATCCGTAATCACATAGAGAAAATCCTTTGGCTGTCCCGGCTGAAACGACATGGATACCAGGGGTGCCAATTCATCGATCCTGGTTTTAAAAAACACCTTTCGTTTTTCAACAGCCAGCGCCTCTTTTTCTTCGGCTTTTTTCCTTTCCTGTTCAGCCACATCGGAGAGACTGTCAATGGTCTGGCGGGTAACGGGTATTCCCTGCTTAAACAACCGGCCAGCCACAAGAGAATCCCTGCCTGCATAGACCGGAGCCAGATTGCCGTCAATGGCAAGCACCACCTCACAAAAATCACCCTGGTCCCGTTGTAAAACAATTTTTGCATCCGGTGAAAGGGGAACCTGGGAGGAGATCCACTCCAGGGTTACATGGGTACAGGCATCCCCGGCCAGGGCCCGGGCTGTCATGAATAAAACCGTCAGGATTCCGGCCAGCGCAAAACGTATTTTCATGGTGTTTTCCTTTATTTTTATCCCAAGATATTGCAAAAAAAGATGCCCTCTCTCCTATCATACCGCCGGGGGCACAGACAAGAAATAAAGCCCTAACACCTGCCTGAAACGTAAAAATCGGGCAAGCCCCTTGATTTCAGAGGGGAATTCAGAGTAAAAATAAACCTGTTATTATTCAGGATCTTAAACAGGAAGGGCTGCATGACCGAAGAGAGCAACGAGAAACTATTTGAAATTTTACTGGATGCCGCCAAAAAGGTTTCCATGGGTTCCTATGACCAAACCGACAGCCTCATGGAACTGACAAACCAGAGCAAGTACCCGCCCATGGTTTCTGAACTGGCAGAGGCCTTCGGCATGATGATCGTACAGGTGGAATCCAGGGAGTTCAACCTGGAAGGCCTGCTCAGCCAGCTCAAGGCCAAAAACAAACGGCTTGAAGAGACGCTTCAGCGGGTCCAGCTTCTGGAGAGCGTCCGGGGGCATCTGAGCAAATTTGTCCCCCAGTCTGTCCAGGATATTATTGAGAGCAACCCGGAAAACCCTGACCTGAACAAACATGAAAAAGATATCTCAGTGCTGTTCCTGGATATTGCCGGATATACCAAGATGAGCGAAACCACGTCCAGGGACAAGATGAACCACCTCATTGAAACCTATTTCAGCGAGTTCCTGAACATCATTGTTGAAAACAAGGGGGATATAAACGAGACAGCCGGGGACGGACTCATGATTCTTTTCCAGGATGATGATCCAAAGATCCATGCCCTGAATGCGGTATCCGCAGCCGTAGGGATCCAGAAACGGACAGGCCTGATCAATGCGGCCCAGAAAGCGTCAGGCAGGCCTGTGACGGTAAACATGGGCATCAATTCGGGAACTGCGGATGTAGGCTCCACCCGCTTCAGCGGTATAGCCGGAGACCGGTGGACCTATACAGCCTCCGGTCCTGTAACAAACATAGCAGCCAGGGTTTGCGGTATTGCCGACAAGGGAAGCATCCTGGTGACCCAGTCCACGGCAGACCTTCTTGACGACAGGTTCCGGCTGGGCGATTCCCGGCCCCATGAGTTAAAAAATGTGAGCGTCCCGATCATTGTCCGGCAGGTTGAGGCCTGAACTCACCGGATCAAACCGCAAATCAGTCTGCGGGAAGATCCTCCAAAGAGTTGTAACAGGGCATTATCGAGGGGAAACCCGATATTTCCACCACCTCTTTTATATTACCTTTTAACCCTGTGAGGCAGAACTCCCCTCTTGCGATCTTAAGCTTTTTGGCTGCCATCAGAAACACCCTCAGTCCGGCACTGGATACATAGTCAAGGGCGCTTAGCTCCACGGCAATACGGTTTTGTCCTTCGTCTATTAGCCCGGATAAATACCCTTCAAGTTCCGGAGCGGTAACCGCATCCAGACGCCCGGTCAACCGGATCACACAATGCCCTGCTGTCATCTCTTTGGCAATATCCATTTTTTCTCCTATAGCAGATCGCAAATATCACGCACAATTCAATCTCCTGAAAACCAGGATGCATGCGCCCCCTGTTTCTATGCGATATCCGGGGATGTGTCAATTGGAAAAGCGCTGCAGCGCACTAATGAACAGGCAGGTAAAATACAAGCCTGCACTCATTGTCTTTAAACTTCCCCCGGAGAAAAATGCCATCAAGATAAAACCCCTCCACTTTCTGGAATGTCTTCAGGAATGCCATCTCCTGGGCCATCTGGTCCTCAGGTCCCGCCATCATGGTCGCCCCCGTCGGGGAGAGTTCGATCCTGCCTGTATCATCAATCCTGAAGGAACCGAAAAACCGGTTGACCGAGGCAAATCCGGCCAGCTTGCCGCTGGTTTCGAACTGGACAAAGGGCGGCTCACTGGTCAGTTCCGCCGTTACCCCGTCCGTGGTCATCTCCTTTACGATCCACTGCACCCCGCATATTTTCTCAATATTTTCCTCAGTGATCCGGATTTTGGTCTCTTTTTTCTCCGTATCAGTTGCAGCGCAGCCCAAAATGAGCACAAGAAAGAAAAAAAGGATAATACTTTTGGTTATTTTTCTCAGGTCCATAACGTCTCCTTTCAGAATCAGGTCACTGAAATATCCACATGAAGTTCGCTGCCCAGCTCATCCAGGCCCTGTTCCAGCTCTTCAGGGGTAAGGGTCTCTGGTACGGCCGCCGTTATCTGCATGGCATATAATGCGGTTCCGCTGCCGGGTGAATATTTTTTCTCGGATGTCAGGGTTTCGATATTGATGTTTTTCCGGCTTAACAGCCTGCTGACCTTATAGACGATACCTGCCTGGTCAATACCTTCCACTGAAATGGTTTTCAGGTTGTTTCCGGGTTTGCCCCGGAGGTGGTGGTAATCCAGGGGACGGATAAAGGCGGAAAGCCCCTTTTCCCTTTCCAGCCGACGGCAGTCTTTGGACAGTCTCTCCTCAAGGTCTTCGCCCTGCCCCGTCAGCAGCAGAATCAGGGTGAACTCATCTGCCAGCCTCCCCATATTGGAATCTTCCAGGTTACAATGATTTTCAAAAACCATCTCCGAAATATCAGCGACAATACCGGGACGATCCTTGCCAAATGCGGTCATGATAAACTTCTGTTCCACGTTATTCTCCAATTCATTTATGATTTTCAAATTGTCTTGTAACATCAATCCCGAACCTTACGGATGCACCCGTTACAGGCTGAACAACGGGTCTTTTATCTGGTTCAGGCCGGAACCGGATATTTAGAACCCTGCCGGTCTGCCTTTATTGAAACTGTGTTGAATCATAAGATCACAGCATCGGGAAAAAAGCAACCACTTGAGTTACCTCCTTGACGTCACCAAAAGGGTTAGGGTATAATTCAGCCGTTCAATATTTGCATCCTTAACATCTCAAACAAAATCCCGCAGGAACCGGAGACGTATTGGTCCTGCTTTAACCACAGGCACCCGGCATATGATTCTGGTACTAGGAGAAATTCTGTTCGACCTGTTCCCGGCCTATAAACGGATCGGCGGCGCCCCCTTTAATTTCGCATTCCACCTGAAGCATCTGGGATTTAATGTCCGTTTTATTTCCAGGGTGGGTGACGACGATCTTGGAAACGAAATTCTTGCCTTTCTGAACACCCACGAATTTAACACGGAAGACATCCAGACAGACCCTGTCCATCCGACAGGGACAGTCACCGTGGCCCCGGACGGCTCCGGCGGCTCCCATTCCTTCTGCATTGCCAAAGGGACAGCCTATGACCATATACAATTTGACCAAAGCCTGAGGGATCTTTGCACATCAACTCCCGCACTGGTGTATTTCGGAACCCTCATACAAAGAACCCGCAACGGCCGGGATCTGATCCGCAATTGCCTGGCATCCGCAGGACCTGCTTCCTGCATATTCTGCGATTTAAACCTCCGGCCGGAATGCTACACCCCTGAATCAGTGAATAAGACTGTGGCTGCCGCAGACATCCTCAAGCTAAGCCAGGAAGAACTGGATGTTGTCGCCCCTGATCTTAAAATCCCCCTTAAATCCAGGGCTGCCGGCCTGATCACGGAAACCGGACCGGATCTGGTTATTCTGACCCGCGGCGAACAGGGCAGCATCTGGGCAACCCGCCGGCATATACGGGAACACCCGGTTCCGGATGACAGTGAGGTTGATATCGCAGATACGGTCGGCGCCGGGGATGCATATGCTGCCATGTCAGCCGCAGGCCGGATGGCCGGGTTATCGGATCAAAAGACAATGGGCCTTGCCCGGGAGTTTGCAGGCCGGATCTGCGGTATAAAAGGGGCGCTTCCACCTGATCCCTCGTTTTATACGGAATTTCTATCAAGGCTTTCCCATGAAAAATAACCCGCTTTACATTCAAATGTTCAGTATTCACGGCCTGTTACGGGGGCACGACCTGGAACTGGGGCATGATGCAGATACCGGCGGCCAGATCAAATATGTGCTGGAACTGTGCAATGCCCTGTCGCACCATCCCGGTATAAGCCGTGTGGATCTGTTTACACGCCTTATCAATGACAAGTCCTGTTCATCCGATTACAGCAGGTCCGTTGAACCCGTCAATGACCGTTTCAGGATCATCAGGATCCAGTGCGGGGGAAGAAAATACATAAGAAAGGAACTGCTCTGGCCCCACCTGGACGAATTCGTGGACAAAACCATCAAGTTCATCCAGAAGGAAAGCCGGGTCCCGGATATTGTCCACGGTCACTATCCGGATGCCGGTTATGTGGCCATGGAACTGGCCCAGTTTTTCGGCGTACCCTTTTTATACACCGGCCACTCCCTGGGCCGGTCAAAAAAGGACAGGCTGCTTGGCGAAGGCATGGATATCAAAGAGATCAACCGGAAGATGAAGATCGAAAAACGGATCAGCACAGAGGAGACGATCCTGAAATATACAGATCTTGTCATCACCTCCACCACCCAGGAAATCGAGGGGCAATACGGATTGTACCGGAACCGGACCCTGTCCTCCTACCGGGTGATTCCGCCGGGAATAGGCCTTGACAAATTTTATCCCCATACCCATGACACCTTTAGATCCCCTGAGGAAAAGGAAGAGGCCCTCTTTGCCAGGTCTTCGCTGAAGAAGGAACTGAACCGTTTTTTCCAGTTTCCTGAAAAACCCATGATCCTGGTGCTCTGCCGCCCTGACAAGCGGAAAAACATTGAAGGGCTGGTCAGGGCTTTTGGTGAAGATAATGAGCTTCAGGCCATGGCCAACCTGGCGGTTTTCGCCGGTATCCGCAAGGATATATCGGAGATGGAGGACAATGAACGTAACGTGCTGACCCAGATGCTGCTGCTCATGGACAAGTACAACCTTTACGGCAAAATGGCCATTCCCAAAAAGCATGATTTTGAACATGAGGTGCCTGAACTCTACCGTATTGCCGCATCAAAAAGCGGGGTGTTTGTAAATCCGGCCCTGACCGAGCCCTTTGGCCTGACCCTGCTTGAGTCCCTTGCCTGCGGCCTGCCCATTGTGGCCACCAGAGACGGGGGCCCCAAAGATATAATGGCCAATTGCGACGGGGGTATCCTTGTGGATCCCAAGGATGACAAGGCCATTTCCGGGGCCATAAAAAAGATCATTGTGGACAGGGACCTGTGGAATGCCTATTCCAAAAACGGAATAATCAACACCCGGAAGCACTATACCTGGGAAAGCCACACCGCCACCTATATGGACACGGTGACAACACTCAACCGGGACTATGAAGCATCTTCTCTCACGGTCAGGGTTCCCCGGCACAGCATCGGCCACCGGTTGTCCAACCTAAAGCGAATGGTGATATCAGACATTGACAACACCCTTTTAGGGGGAGATCCGGAAGAGGTGGCAGCCCTTGTTGAACTCCTTCAGGAACACAGGGAGGTAACCGGATTCGGTGTGGCCACAGGCAGGGGGCTTGACTCTGCCGTGGCTGTTCTTAAAGAGAACAATATCCCGGATCCGGATATCATCATCTCAGGTGTGGGCAGCCGGATCAGCTACGGCAGCGACCTCCATCATGACAAGGGATGGGAAACCCATATTTCAAAGCATTGGAAGCCGGACCTCATGGACCTGCGCCTGAAAGAGATAGACTTCATCGCCACCCAGGCCAAAGAGTACCAGACCCCCTATAAACTATCCTATTACATGGAGCCGGAAAAAGACCGGGTTCCCAGGATTCACCATGTACTGACGAAAAACAGGTTTTTATATACCCTGATCTACTCCCATGAGCGGTACCTGGATATTCTTCCCTACCGGGCCTCAAAGGGTAAGGCGATCCGTTACCTGAGCTATAAATGGGAAATCCCCCTGCGAAGCTTCCTGGTCTGCGGGGACTCCGGCAATGACGAAGAGATGATCAAGGGAGAGCCATGTGCCGTGGTGGTGGCCAATTACAGCCCGGAGCTCTCCCATTTGAAATCTGCCAGAAAAGTCTATTTTTCCAAGGCTGCTTATGCCGGCGGGATTCTGGAAGGGCTGTCCCACTATAATTTTTTTGAAACTGCGGAGGGGTAATTATGGCATTAAAAAATAAAATCCAGTTGATCACCTATCCGGATTCCCTGGGCACAAACCTGCCGGAACTCCACTATGTCTTAAGAAAGTTCTTTTTCAAGGCCGTCCGGGGGGTTCATATCCTGCCCTTTTACCCCTCCTCGTCCGACCGGGGCTTTGCCCCTAAAACCTACGATGAGGTGGATCCCGCATTCGGTACCTGGGAGGACGTGGAAAAAATCGGCCAGGACTTTGACCTTGTCATTGATTTTATGGTCAACCATATTTCCAGGCAATCGGAATTTTTCCAGGATTATCTGAAAAAGGGATTTCTGAGTGAATACGCAGACATGTTCCTCTCCTTTGACAAGATGGTGCCCGGCGGGTTCATACCTGATGAAGACCTGAAAAAAGTATATACGAGAAAACCCCGCCCCCCCTACCAGCAGCTCGAACGGCCCAATGGTGCCCTGGAGAAAATCTGGTGCACCTTTGACTATGAACAGATTGACCTGGATTACGATGCCCCGAAAACCCGGGAGGTCATGAGAAAATTCCTCATCAGGCTTGCCCGGAACAAACCGAAGATGCTCCGGCTGGATGCCATTGCCTATACCACCATGGAGCTGGGAACCAACTGCTTTTTTGTGGAACCCAAAATCTGGGAGTACCTGGAATGGTTTGACGACTATGCCTCTGCCTTTGACACCGAGATCCTGCCGGAGATTCACGAACATTACTCCTATCAGCTCAAACTGGCGGAAAAAGGGTATTGGTGTTACGATTTTTCCCTGCCCATGCTGGTCCTTCACAGCCTCTATACCCACAGCACCCGCAGGCTCAAGTCCTGGCTCAGGAAATGCCCCAGGAAACAGATCACCACCCTGGATACCCACGACGGCATCGGTGTGGTGGATGTGGAAGGCCTCCTGAACCCGGATGAAATAGATAAAACCCTCAAGCTGCTCTACGAAAGAGGTTCCAATGTCAAAGAGATGTATTCAGGTCCCGAATACCAGAACCTGGATATCTACCAGGTCAACTGCACCTATTACTCGGCTCTGGGATGCAACGACGATGCTTATATCACTGCCAGGATCATCCAGTTTTTCACCCCGGGTATTCCCCAGGTATACTATGTGGGGCTTCTGGCCGGCGAAAACGATATTGAGCTGGTGGAACAGACACGGCTGGGCAGGAATATCAACCGCCACAACTATACCCTGTCCGAAATCCGGGAGGAAATTAAGAAGCCTGTTGTGCAGCGGCTGATGCGGCTGATGGAATTTCGGAACTCCTACCCCGCCTTTAACGGGGAATTTTCCCTGTTAAAATGCTCAGATAAGGAGCTTATCCTGGAGTGGACCCAGAAATTGTATACGGCAACCGCCTATGTCAATGTCAAGGAGTTCAATGCTGAAATCACCTATACGGACCCTGTGGCCTCCAGAACAACCGAGTTTATTGTTTAAGCCGGTAATTGGGACTGGCAAAGACCTCCACGGTTTCCTGGCAGAGGAAGGACTGGCGGATGCGGGTGGCCTTGACCCTGGCCTTTTCCACACTCTCACCCGGTATTTTGTTTTTCAGGTACCAGTCATCAGGGTTGCCTAAAAACCGGACCACTTCCTGCTCAGCCCCAGCCGCGTCCGGACAGGATTTAACCAGGCGGGGCGTAAAGGCGGGCCCGTATTTTTTGTCGGCAATCATCTGTGTCTGTTTGCGGGCATTATCCCAGAGGTTGTCCGGATCCAGGAGAATAATCGGGGCCAGGGGATTCTCATGGATCTTCATTGAGGTAATGGTGATGGCCAGTTCCTCGGCACTGCCGTACCCGCCGGTGTTGATGACGGGCAGGTTGCTCAGTTTCTGCAGGTGATCCTGCCGGGCCAGGCGAAGGCCTTCATCG
Source organism: Desulfobacterales bacterium (assembly GCA_022361395.1). Taxonomy (GTDB): domain Bacteria; phylum Desulfobacterota; class Desulfobacteria; order Desulfobacterales; family Desulfobacteraceae; genus Desulfobacter. The sequence continues at coordinate 43,040 of JAKSAX010000438.1, forward strand.
TATTTGATCAGTCCGTCACAGGTGGTCAAGGAGGCCTGATGTTCCCCTTCCAGTTCAATGGCAATGCCCACACTGACAATATTATGCTGTCTGGCCAGGTCATTGGCCTCTTTCATCAGACCCGGGCCGCCGCCATGGACAATTCCCATCTCGTCCCCCAGGGCAATGGCCAGGCGATTGATCAGGTCCATGGTCAGCTTATTGTCCGCCTCATTGGTATGGGAACCGTAAAAGGCAAACCAGTACTTCACCCTGTCAAACCGCTCCCAGTCGGAAGGCTCCATAAAGCAGCCGTGGTAAAAGGAGTACAGCTTATCAATATCCGGGTCATACCGCATGAACTCGCACTGGGAGTGGCCTGCATGGCTTAAATTTATCATGTGTTTGATGTAGTCGTCCCCGAATGCCGGGTTTTCCGAATTGATCAAAAAGGTGCGAAGACCGCTGCGGCGCAGGGCATCCACCACATCCCGGGCCGGAAATTCCCTGCCGATGAACACCCTTGAGTTGACCCCGCCGAGAACCGACAGCTTTTGCAGGGTCTCCTGAAATTTTTCATCTTCCAAACCGGGCGGACCGGGCCTGTGCCGTCTCTGGGTACTCCGGAGGAGGCTGTTCCGGATAATTTCAAGCTGGGCCTCACCATTGGGATCCATTGCCTTTGGCACCTGAACAAAATTACCCTTATTGAGAATCATGCCCAGGGACCCTTCATCCATGGCCTTGAAAAGGGTGGATACCTCGGCATGGGTGAGCAGGTCACACAGCCTGTACCCCTCCTTTACCCTGGTCTTTTCCAGGGGAACCGCCAGCGGATTCTTACTCCTGAAAAACCGGATCCGTATACGTATGCGGTCAAGCCCCACCGGGGTGTCGCCAAAGTGAAACAGCTCCACCTGACGGTCCCTGAATGTCCGGAAAGGATCCAGTACCCGGGCGGGGAGATGAATGATCTTGTCCTCTTCAGGGGTGACGACCCTGTCAATGATCCCGTAAATATCCCCCAAAGATATCTTTATGGCCCCGATAAAAAGCTCGCCCGGGTTCAGCAGAATCCTGTCCAATTCCAGCTGCTGCCTGGACCGGATGGTGTTTAAGGCGCTTCTCCCCTTTTTAACAATGGCGTTAAGGCTGGACCGGTTCATGGCTGCCGGTTCAAAACAATACTGGTAAGGTGCCAGGGCAACCTGGATATAGTCGCACTCTTTTCCGGTCTCCGGATCTGTTTCCCGGCAGATGTCAAACCCTTCGTAATACCCCTTACCCATCCGGTTACCCACAAACAGCCGTTTGTGAAGATAATGCCTGACATCATGGATCCTCAGCTCCGGGTCCATGACCACCAGCCGCCCGATCTCATCCCCGGTCTCAAACAGGTCCGGGGCATTGGTCAACAGGGGATTCAGGTTCTTGATCATGCCTTTCAAAAGAATCCTGGAGCCGTCAATTTCCGGAACCCCGGGGGGATCACCGGGCAGGTGGGTATCCGTTAAAATCCCCATCTGTGCGTTACCGCTGCGGCCGGAAAAAAAATAGGGTTTCCCCTCCTTAAGGGCTCCGCTGATATAATCCGGAACCTGGGGGAATAAAAACTCCGCACCTATTCTGTCTTCCTTGGGCTCCCTGTCAAAAATCGCATTAATATATCCGTCCGGGCTGATGATCTGGGGTATGTCCATGGTTTATCCTAACAAAACGAGTAAGCGTACGCACTTCCGATGCCTTAAAAGCATACGGCAGAAGGGTTTTACCCGTCAAGGGAAAACCTGACAGAGATCCTTTGACACCCCGGCTCAGTTTGTTCGACCAAACTTTTTGCAGCATTACGAAAACCACTTGACACAACCGACTTTTACATCTATAACCTTATTCGATTATCAATTGAAAGTTTGCCATGCAAAACTAAATAGTGAATTATTAATACAGATTTTACGGTACACGGGACAACAAATGAAAAGAAAATCAAAAAGAAGAATGAAGAGAAAGATTATCCAAACCGGGCTGGTCGGTTCAATGGCCGGCATGATCGGAACGGGCATCGCCGGTCATAAAAAGGCCCATATCGCGACCTCTGCCCTGTTTACCGGGCTTACCCTCTGGCACTGCCTCCAGTACCGTCCCGCAAAAAAACTCCGTCCTGTCAGAACCGCCTGATGCAGACTCAAACAGGCATGGATTCCCTATCAATGAACACTTGCTTACCGGAAATTGAAACAGCCAGGCCCTACTGGCTGAAAGAAGAGGGGAAGAATATATCCCCTGAAGACCTGGACCTGGCTTACACCTGTTCCGGGGATGCCTGCAGCACCATACTCAGGCACGGTCCCTTTGAGCGGTTCAAAGGGGATGCACACGCCCTGATTTCAATGTTCAGGGATTACAAAGACGGGTTGTATGACAGGATTCCCTGGGGTTCCGTTGCCCTGATCGCCTTCACCCTTCTTTACATTGTCAATCCCATGGATATCATCCCTGACATTGCCCCTGTAATCGGTTTTATCGATGATGCGGGTATGCTGGGAATCTGCCTGAAATCAGTGGACAGGGACCTGACCGACTACCGGTGCTGGACCTCTTCCTTCTATTACCGCTATCTCAAAAGAAAACTGAACCGAAAAGAAAAACTCTCCGCAGCCTGCCTGCCGGCCCAAGCAGCCTGAATTTTTTCCCCTTTATCCCTACCGGCAGCAACTCCGGTTCTCGGGCTCAACCCGACTTACCATGATTCATTATTGCCCGGATAAGTTCATCCTTTTTCATTTTCATATTCAGCTTAAGCCCCAGACTGCCGCCCACATCCACCAGCCGGGCCTTAACCATCCTGCTGAGTCTCTCCCGGGTATAAGCCGGGGCCCGGGGCGCATCAGCAGCAGCGTTTCTGACCGCCTTATCGGGATCAACTGAAAGCCTTTCCAGGCATTTGGCGTATTTATCAGGTGAAGAAAATTTATCCAGGTGGACAACGGCGGCCAGGCGGATATCCTTTTCAGGGCTTTCAGCCATTTCTTCAAGGGTGTTTTCCAGAATTCCCGTGTCCATCCGCCCCAGGGCAATGAGGACGGCATCTGTCAATTCGGGTAAACAGAATCCCAGGGCTGCAACCAACACCGGAGCCAGGGCCGCATCCTTAGTCTCCCCCAGGTAAGTGGCTGCCAGTGATTTTATCTCCGTATCATGATCGAACAGATCCAGGAGAACCTGCTCAACCGCTTCAAAGTCGCCAGGCGGAAGGCTCTCTGCAACCGACGTAATGGCCTCGTCGATATCCTGGAGCACCTGCCTGTATTCCTTTTCGTGGGCTTTGGCCAGGGAGCGGGCGTCTCTGGTCTCGGGCGGAGCGGCATGGCTGCCCGCCCCTTTTTTACCCTTGAATACCCACACGTCTGAGGCCTTTCGGCAGAGGCCTGCTGCCGATTCAGAGGTTGTTTTAATCATGGTGCGGGCAATACCCGGTCCTGCCACACCCATGTCATACCCCCAGACCAGGAAGCGTCCGCACCCGTTCAGCGTTGCCGCAATCCCCTTGAGAACGATATTGTCCGTTTCACCTCTCTTTGTCATCTCTTCCCCCTTTGATCTTGGTTCCGGTGGAATTTAAAATATGCCTCAGCCTTTTCTCCGCAGACAGAGATGGAATTCACGTTGGAAAGAATCCCAAAGGGCACCCCGACAAACGGGATCACCCTTAGCAGCCCGCCGGATGCTTTTGTGCTTATTTTTTCAAGAAACAGGGTGAATGCCTTTTTCAACCCCAGTTTCATATAGGTGTCCGCTGTCCGGTCAATAAGGTCTGTCAGCCTGCGGTTCATCCTGTCACCGGATACTTCCCCTGCCGGAATCCCCATCAGGGACAATGCCACAGCCTGCATCCGTTCCCCGGACAGGTCTGCTTCATATGCCATGGCGATCCCGTGACAGAGAAGGAACTGGGTGCGAAGCAGATAAAACATGTCAGAGGACGCGGTCAGGACCAGGGTTCCGGTACTCCCGATCCAGGGAAGGGACCCGGGAATGGCGGTCAGTCCCCCAAGGGCACCGGAGCGGACCCTTGAAGCGCTGACAAGGCCGGCACAGGCCACGGAGGCATGGGTATCGGCGGATTCATCCGGAAACCGGGCTGACGCCTCCTGAACCAGGGTGCTCACATCTGCCCGCAACACGGCCATTCTTGCCGGGGAAATGAAAAGTGCCCGGATCAGGGTCTGTTCATCAACCGTTGCCTTTTGCCGCAGTTTTGCCGCAATTTTTTCCGCTGATCGTTTACCGGCAACACCTGCCACCCCGGCTACAGTTAGTCCGGCCTTGGCCACCTGTCCCGTTTTCTTCCTGGCAAACTCACCCAGTTCAGCAGCTCTCCTTCGCAACGCACCGGGTATGAGTGACGCCTTCCCGTACCGGGCCAGGAACTCCTCATGGGTTTCCCGCTCCGGATCAGGCTTTCCGGCCAAGGGGAGCACCAATGTTTTCTTTATCCTCCGGCCGGCCAAGCACATCATCCACCATAGGGCCGGTCTTCTTTCTCAGGTCCGCAACTATTTCCGGATAGGCCCGCTGAACCACTTCATAAACCAATGCCCCTGTAAAAATTCCCACAAACAATACCCCAAGGGTTTTCATGATTCCCCCTTTTGCGCCGGATCAGCTGCCGGCCGCTTCTGCTGCTTCTTCGCCGGCATCGCATTTGCAAAACCGGTCCTTTGCCCTCCGGGCCCGCAGTTCCCGCCTTTCCACAAACCGGTCCACAGCTGCCTGGAGTTCATCATAATCCCTGAACACCACCTGGATCTCGTCATCATCAAACAGGTCGGGCTTTTCATTTCGAATCCGCACTGCATGGGCACCGATCTCCATGATCTTTTTCTTTTGCCTGCCCTTTACCTGCCACTCCTCCACCGCGTCAATGAGACCTTCCGCACTGTCCACGGCAGCGCCGCTCACCGACTGAAGCAGCCCAACAAAGGCATCGCCCATGTGCTGTACCTTATACCTGAAATCTTTTTTAGGGGTTTCTGTATCCATTTTCTCTCCTTATGGTTAATTAAGGTAAGGCCCGGTATCAAAATAAAATCGTCCAAAATTTGAATTAAACTTAAACCGGGCACAAAAAGCACCTGTTTCAATGGACGATTTATTTATGTTTTTGTGCCTTATCTGACGGTTCTCCCTCTTTGGCCCGCAGGTGTTCCGGAGCGGTTTCAACCGCCTCAATTCTTGCGGTAAGATCGGCCACACGGTTTGAAAGGGCTGTCAGCCGGTTATCAATCTCTGCCACGGTCTGCCGCAGATCTTCCGGGGAGCCTTCCGCCCGGATATCCCGGATACGGC
>JAKSAX010000086.1 GCA_022361395.1 Desulfobacterales bacterium
CACTGCATTCTCAAGTTCCCGGACATTGCCGGGCCAGTGGTATGCCATCAGATTGTCCATGACGCGGCGGGAAACCGAAGGGATCTTCGGCAGTTTCATCTCCCTAGCCTTTTTCAGGATAAAATGATCCACCAGTGCGGCCTGTCCGCCTGCCCCGGCGGAGACTGCGGGGACAAGCACTCCAGTGACACAGCCCCCTGTTATCCACTGACCGTGGAGATCTATCAGCCTGACCCCGGTACCCTGGCCGACTGGGTATCACCGGAACGGTTGCCTTACCCGGGTACTCACGGGATTTAAGCTTAACAGGTGTTTTTTATTGTGGTTGAAAAGCGGGAACGGCGGGAACCGCTTGATCAGCGAGAGCAGCAGGCAGGCGAACCCTTTGCTTTGCCTGCTTTATAAACCCAGGTTTCTATACTTTGAGCCTGTAATCCAAAACATGGGGAGATCTTTTAAGGAGATCCAAAAGCACTCTTGTTGAACCATTTGATCTTTCAGTGGTGTGAATCCTTCCACGAGTGACACCGGCTCTTCCGGATCGCGGCTCGTTTCCAACGTTGAAAATAACCGGTTTATCCGGTTCATTTTTCTGGTTGGAAATCAGTTTTGATTCTTAGAGTGTTGTTTTTGGGGTTAAAAATGTTAATCTAAGAAAATTTTCGGGGTGTTTTTTGATGGTATTATGTCTTGATTTCAGTATATTGACTTGGTCCGACAAGCAAATCACGCAAATCAAATAACACAAATGCTTTTCCGGCCCCAAATCCACCTGGTCATCCCGGGCTAGGAAAAGATAAAACTCGAACTCACTATGATTTGGGGAAGATATGAGATGAAAAAAGATAAAAGTAAGAAAATTCAAAAGTCCGGGAAAGAAGTGACATCTATTGTCCGCTCCTCGGCGGCCGAATACCTGACCTTTGTGGCGGCCGCTGGCAGCTCGGAAACCAGTGTGGAAATGCGTTATGAAGACAAGAATATCTGGTTGACACAAAAAATGATGGCTACGCTGTATGATGTCACCGTTCCTGCCATTAATCAGCACCTGAAGCGCATTTATTATGATAATGAGCTGACCCGAGAGGCAACTATTAAGAAATACTTAATAGTTCAAACCGAGGGCAACAGGCAGGTGAAACGAAAGGTGGATCACTACAGTTTACAGGCCATTATCGCCGTGGGCTTTAAAATCGAAAATGAGCGTGCCGTACAGTTCCGCAAATGGGCCAACCAGATTGTCAAGGACTACACCATTCAGGGGTGGACCATGGATGTGGAACGACTCAAGCACGGTGGAAGCGTATTGGATAACGAGTTTTTCGAACGTCAGCTGGAGAAGGTTCGGGAAATCAGGCTCTCCGAGCGCAAGTTTTATCAAAAAATTACTGATATTTATGCTACCGCATTGGATTATGATCCGTCTGCCACGGCTACCAAGCGTTTCTTCGCCGCTGTCCAGAACAAGATGCATTATGCAATCCATGGCAATACAGCGGCTGAGGTTATTGTAGATCGCGCAGACCACCAAAAAGAGAACATGGGTCTGACCAGTTGGGAAGGAGCACCAGAAGGAAAAATTCATAGATACGATGTTTCTATCGCCAAGAATTACCTCTCGGAATTCGAACTTGGACAGATGCAGCGAATTGTGTCGGCCTATCTGGATATGGCAGAAATGCACGCCATGCGTAAAATCCCCATGACCATGGCTGACTGGGAAGGGCGCTTGGGTGGTTTTCTAAAACTCTGGGACAGAGAAACCCTGCAAGATGCCGGAAAGGTGACCTCAGAGCTGGCAAAGGCTCATGCGGAAAGCGAATTTGAAAAATACCGCATTGTTCAGGATCGGCTCTTTGAAAGCGACTTTGATCGGCTGTTAAAACAGATAGTGCGCCAGAAGGATGAATAACCCCTGATCCACTATCAAGAAAAATAAAAAACCCCGCTGCGCTTGATGAGTCAAGCAGATAGAGTGTTTGCGTAACCAAAAACCTATCACCAACGGGATGCAACTAATATGTCACAAGGCGTTTTACCATTCAACCCATAGGCCCAAGGCTCAATACGAGTGGCTAACCCTTACAAGAGGTATTACTGACTTTTTCCCAACAGGGACTTTCACCCTGCAAGATGTACCGAGCTTTGCTCGGCGTGATAACGACAAAATCTGCGGTTTATCCGCAGGATTTTGTCGTTGGAATTATGTCTCGTGTTTCAAAGATAATACTTGGCTACAATTGAGTAAGATGTCCCCTGAATTATCCTGAATTCAAACAATTGAGTAAGATGTCCCCCGAATTCACCCCGAATTCACCCCGAATTCAGTCCCCCGAATTCGTGATTGCTAAAACGATACAAGACTATTCAAGAATCAGGCTGCCACACTCAGATGCTGCCCGGTAAAAATATCCGGAACCGCAACCCTGCTGTAACTGTTCCAGCGGATCTAGCTGATCCAGCTGTTCCCGCTGAGTCATTTCAGCTCCCAGCCTTCCGCCCAAAAGGAATATTAAGCTTCTTCATCCGCTTTCTCAATGTGGAGGGATGGACATCCAGTATCCGGGCAGCCCCTTTTTCCCCTTCCACCCGGCCCTTGCATTGGGCAAGCACCTGGCGGATATGGGAGGCGATGACCTGGTCCAGGGGCTGGGTTTGCCTGGATTGAAGCTCCTGGATAAGACCGCCCGCCGGTGACGGTGCGGTAATTTCCTTGAAGTAGAGGGTGCCTGCACGGTCAAGGATCATGGCGCGCTCCACTGCATTCTCAAGTTCCCGGACATTGCC
>JAKSAX010000545.1 GCA_022361395.1 Desulfobacterales bacterium
CATAATGCAACAAACAAGAAAAATCTAGTCTAAATTGTATTCAGAAAATGATTTCTCTCTCAAGCAAAAGTCCGAAAAAATAATAGTCTAATTTTACCGGTTAGGGGTGTGGAATGTGAGTCCAAAGCACCGGGTCATGATCTTTACTTTTAATCTCCGGTGATTATGGTTGTACCTGTGAATGAACCAGAAATTGCCCTAGGAAAAGCATGAAACATAATCCAAATGCCGTTGCCGATTTAAAAGAGTCTTTTGAAACTGAAACCCAGCAGGAGAATCCCGTGGAAGCCCCGCTGGTGCCGCTGAATCCGGTCCCGGTCCCGGCTGATGCCCGGACCAAGGAGCTGGACCGCATCATTGTCAGAGGGGCCAAGGAACATAACCTTAAAAATATTGATGTGGAGATCCCGAAAAAAAGGCTGGTGGTGGTCACCGGTGTTTCCGGATCCGGTAAATCCAGCCTGGCCTTTGACACCATATTTGCCGAAGGACAGCGCAGATATGTAGAATCCCTCTCCTCCTATGCCCGGCAGTTTATCGGGCAGATGGAAAAACCCAGGTATGATACCATCCGGGGGCTTTCCCCCACCATTGCCATAGAGCAGAAGGCAGCCTCAAAAAACCCAAGGTCCACCGTGGGTACCATCACCGAGATCTATGACTATCTCAGGGTGTTGTTTGCCCGGGTAGGAACCCAGTACTGCTATAAATGCGGGAAAAAGGTCGGCCGGGGTCATGCCCAGGCCATGGTGTCCCAGATTCTGGATCTGCCCCAGGGGTCAAAGATCCTGATCCTGGCCCCCATTGTGGAGAACCGGAAGGGGGAACACAAGGACCGCCTGGAAGAACTGAAGCGTGACGGCTATGCCCGGGTGCGGGTGGACGGCGTAGTCCAGGATCTTGAAAGTGTCCAGACCCTGGCCAAGAACAAGAAGCACCATATTGAAGTGGTAATCGACCGTCTCGTGGTTAAAAGCGGGGGGAAATTCGAAGAACGGCTCACGGACTCCGTGGAATCCGCCCTGAAGCTGGGGAGCGGCCAGCTCATCGTCCATATGATGGGACGGGAAGACCTGAAGATGAGTGAGGCCCGGTCCTGCTGCGGCATTGCCTACCCTGAGCTCACGCCCCAGATATTTTCATTCAACTCTCCCCTGGGCATGTGCCAGGACTGCAACGGCATCGGTACCCTGCTTGCCATGGATCCGGATAAGGTGGTGCCGGATAAAACCCTGAGTATCCGCCAGGGCGCCGTTATCCCCTGGAAAAATTACTTTATCAAAAATCCCAGGTTCCAGAATGACAACTCCTGGGGCAAGGGCCAGCTCCTGGCCATGGAAGAGCAATGGGGAATTGATTTTGACACGCCCTGGGGGAAGCTGCCTAAAAAGCAGAGAGACCTCCTCCTTTACGGGTCCCGGACAAAACAGATGACAGTGAACTGGAACTCCGCCAAGATCCAGGGGGAGTTTACCCGCACCCATGAGGGCCTGATTCACACCCTGATGCGGCGGTACAGGAACACCCAGTCCGAGCACCAGAAAAAATACTATGCCAATTTCATGACCGCCTCCACCTGCCCTTCCTGTGAGGGAAAGCGGCTCAGGGATGAGGTGCTTCACGTGATGATCAACGGCAATTCCATCATTGATGTTACTGAAATGACGGTAAAAGAGGCCTATGGATTTGCCTCGGGCCTGAACCTCACGGGGAACCGGCGCCTCATTGCCGAAGAACTGCTAAAGGAGATTTCAGACCGCCTGGGGTTCCTGGTGAATGTCGGTTTGGATTATCTCTCCCTGGACCGGTCAGGCCCGACCCTGTCCGGCGGGGAATCCCAGCGGATCAGGCTGGCCTCCCAGGTGGGATCCGAGCTTACCGGCGTGCTCTACATTCTGGATGAACCGTCCATCGGCCTTCACCAGCGGGATAACATCAAACTTTTGTCAACCCTTAAGCATCTGCGGGACATCGGCAATACCCTGCTTATTGTCGAACATGACCAGGAGACAATGGAAGAGTCGGACTGGATCATTGACATCGGACCGGGGGCAGGGCATCTGGGCGGACAGATCGTTGCCCAGGGCACCCCTGAAGAGATCCGGCATAACCCGGCATCAATTACCGGGAAATTCCTGACCGGGAAAGAAGCCATACAGGTGCCGGAAAAACGGCGGACCCCGAAATCCAAGGGCAATAAGTGGATTACCATAAAAGGGGCCAGGGAAAATAATCTGAAAAACCTGACAACCAAGATCCCGGTGGGACTCCTGTCCGCTGTCACCGGGGTCTCCGGTGCCGGCAAATCCACCCTGATCAACCAGATCCTCTATCCGGCCCTGGCAGTTTCACTGAACGGATCCCAGATGAGTGTGGGAAAACACAAGGCCATTACCGGCCTGTCCCATATCAATAAGGTCATCAATATCGACCAGAAACCCATCGGCCGGACCCCGCGAAGCAATCCCGCCACCTATACCAAGGTCTTTGATCATATCCGGGATTTCTTTGCCCTGCTGCCGGAATCCCAGGCCCGGGGATACAAAAAGGGCCGCTACTCATTTAACGTAAAGGGCGGCCGGTGTGAGGCCTGCAAGGGTGACGGCTATATCAAGGTGGAGATGCATTTCCTGGCGGATGTCTTTGTGCCCTGCGAGGTCTGTGCCGGCAAACGGTTCAACAAGGCCACCCTGGAGATCCAGTATAAAGACCACTCCATTGCCGATGTGCTTGACCTCTCCGTGATCCAGGCAAGGGAGCTGTTTGAGAACCATCCGAAAATCTCCCACATCCTGGACACCCTGGTTGATGTGGGGCTTTCCTACATAAAACTGGGCCAGGCCGCCACCACCCTGTCCGGCGGGGAGGCCCAGCGGATCAAGCTGGCCCGGGAACTGGCCAAACGGGATACAGGGGATACCCTGTACATCCTGGACGAACCCACAACAGGGCTCCATTTCCAGGATGTCCGCCTCCTGCTGGACGTGCTCCAGAGACTGACGGATGCGGGCAATACCGTGATTATCATCGAGCACAACCTGGATGTGATCAAGACGGCAGACTGGGTGATTGATATCGGACCCGAGGGCGGCAGCAGCGGCGGAGATGTGGTGGTTGCAGGATCACCGGAAAAAGTGGCGAAGAATGAACGGAGCCACACCGGACGTTATCTGAAGGAAATTCTTGGAATTTAGAATGGAGCCTGAAGCTGCCTGCTGACTTCATCCCGCAGATATAAAATTGATTTAAATGATATGCCTGCCCGCAGCCGTTAAGGCTGCGGGCAGGTTTTTCGCTTTCTGGACTACCCGTCCATCACGCCGGTCTGAACCAGAACGTTCTGAAGTGAGAGTCTTCCTTCTCTGTCAATCGCCGCAGACGGCCGTCGCGCATGGCCGCATGGGAATCCCTGAACCTCCACGGATGCCTTGAGGGCACCGGGAAACGGCAGGGAAAAGACCACCTCCATGATCTTGCAGAGCCTGTGGTGGCACTCCTGGGCCCTTTCCATGTTGCCCGCCCGGTAGTTATCGTAAAGGTCGCGGCACAGGGCCGGGGCCACGGCAGCGCCTACCCCCATGAACCCTTCGCCGCCACAGGCAATGGTGCCCAGGAAGACTTCGTCCAGTCCGGAGAGAACGGAGAATGACTCCCTGCGGGTGGCGTTGATCATGGCCACGGTGGAGGTGAGGTCGGCCACGTTTTTAATGCCCACGATGTTCCGGTGCCGGGCCAGGTGGGCCACGGAATCGGTGCTCATGGTGACGCCGGTGGCATCTGGGTAGTGGTAAATCATGACGCCCGGTTTGGAGACATTGGCAATTTCCTCGTAAAAGGCCACGATGCCCTCTTCGGTGGTGGAGGGGTCGTAGCGGGTCATCATGAGGACATAGTACGCCCCCGTTTCTCAGGCATAGGCGGTCAGCTCTTTGGTCCAG
>JAKSAX010000581.1 GCA_022361395.1 Desulfobacterales bacterium
CCGCCTGTTCTTTGTCCAGCATCCGCCGGTGTACACCCTCGGCCGCAGAGGCGGCAGGGAAAACCTGGTGGTCTCCGAATCTTTCCTGGATGCAAAGGGCATTGATATTGTCCAGACAGACCGGGGCGGCAACATCACCTACCACGGTCCGGGACAGGCAGTGCTGTATCCGGTGATCAACCTTGAAAAGAACCGGCTCAGCGTGCCCGGCTTTGTCGAGGGCCTTGAAGAGATCATGAAACGGACCTGTGAGGCCTTTAATGTAAAGGCTGACAGGGATGAAAGAAACCACGGCCTCTGGGTGGGGAACAAAAAGATCGGCAGTGTGGGCATCTCCATTAAAAAAGGGGTGTCCATCCACGGCCTTGCCCTGAACGTAAACCCGGATCTTGCCCCTTTTACCTGGATTAACCCCTGCGGCCTTGCCAACCAGGCCATGAGCTCCATTGCCCTTGAAAACGGGTCAACCCAGCAGTCCCTGGACAAAGAGCCGGGTGCAGACGACCGGAAACTCATGGACAGGGTCTCCCAATGCTTTGTCCGGTACTTTTCCGAAATCTTCCACTGTGACGTAAAATAAGGAATCTGACCATGCAATGTAATGCCAATTGTAAAAGCGGTTCTCCGGCCAAAGGCAAACCTGCCTGGCTGAAAAAGAAACTTCCCCTGGGCGGAGATTACCAGCGGGTTACCCGCCTGCTGTCGGAATCCAAACTTCACACGGTCTGCCAGGAGGCCAATTGCCCCAACATGTTTGAGTGCTTTTCCAAGGATACCTCCACCTTCATGATTCTGGGCTCCCAATGCACCCGGCACTGCCGGTTCTGCAACGTCACGGCCGAGGCCCCCATGCCTGTGGATCCCCTGGAACCCCAGCGGGTTGCAGATGCCTCAAAAGAATTGGGCCTTCGCTATGTGGTGGTCACCTCGGTGACCAGGGACGACTTGCCCGACGGCGGCGCCCGGCAGTTTGCCGATACCATAAAGGCCATTAAGTCCACCCTGCCCACGGATGGGGAATCAAAGCCGCGGGTAGAGGTGCTGATCCCTGATTTCCAGGGGGATGTCGATGCCTTAAAAATTGTGGTGGACGCAGCGCCCGATGTACTCAATCATAATCTGGAAACCGTGGCCTCACAGTATTCCAGGGTAAGACCCGAAGCAGTCTACCAAAGATCCCTGGACCTGATCGCCAATGTAAAACGGTTGAACCCTGAGATGCTCACCAAATCCGGTATCATGGTGGGTCTTGGAGAAACGGTTGAAGAGCTTGAGCAGGCCATGGCAGATCTTCATGCCCATGGCTGCGATATACTGACCATCGGCCAGTACCTGCAACCCACAAGGGACCACCTGCCTGTATTCACCTATTATACCCCGGAGCAATTTGAAGCGCTTGGGAGTAAAGCAAAGGAAATCGGCTTCAAACGGGTGGCTTCAGGGCCTCATGTAAGAAGTTCCTACAAAGCCCAGGATCTGTTTGATGATGACGGCAAATGACATTAAAAGACCGCTGGTAATCGCTCTATTTTAATTGCTTTTGCCAATCACGCATTCGATAAGCTGCTGTTCAATATTACTCTGTTTTTTCCACCCCGGATTGCCGATAAACACGAGGCGGGTTTCAAGCGGAAGGTCTTTTTTCTGAAAGTAGATCTCCAAATCGATCCATTGTCCGACCAGATTAAAAAGCACCAGGGGATCATCAGGGTCATCCCAGTATACAATCCCCTTTGCCCGGATAATGTCCGGGCAAATATGTTCCACCAGTTCCTTAAACTTTTTCTTTCCCATTGGCCTGCCAGAAGTAAAACTCCAGGATTCAAAAACCTGATCGTGGGGTTTATCCGCTTCAGAAGAACCGCTCACAGGAACTGCCGGTAATATTTTAACCGGTCCGCTGCCATGTTGACGGGCGCCAGGCATATGGACATCCAGGGATTGATTCGGAGGGGCAGCTTTAAGTTCAGGCAGGTCTTTAAATCCCAGAATAAGATTAACCGGAATCCGGCATCTTATTGACTCCAGCATCACCGCCCCGGGCGATATCTTTCTCACAAAGCGTTTTACCTTTTCCAGCGTCCCGGTATTGATGCAGTCAATTTTATTCAATATCAACAGGTTGGCTGCCTCAATCTGGCGCTTTACCAGGGACTTGTGTTCTTTACTTTCAATATCGATCAACCGGCCTGCATCAACTACTGTGAATAACCCGTCCACATTCAGGTGAAACTTCAGAAACGGAGAGGACAATGTGTTCAGGACCTGTGAAGGGTCCGCAGCACCACTGCATTCAACAATAAGATACTCCGGCTTTTCTTCCTGCTTCATCAGATTGATGACACTTGAAAGCAAATCTTTTTGAATAGTACAGCAAATACACCCGCCGGTAAGATTGAGTTTATACTCTTCCCTGCTCTCAATCAGGTCATTGTCAATATTAATTTCCCCGAAATCATTAACCAGAACCGCAATTCTCCGATCCTGGTTCTGCCTGATAATGTGATTAAGAAGGGTTGTTTTACCCGCACCCAGGAATCCGCTTAAGATTGTTACCTTAACCCTTCCTTCCTTTATTTTTGCAACATCAATCACTGTTTGTTTCCACAGTTTTTGCAAATGCCGTCTACCCTGACCTCCACCTTTTCAATCCGGCCCGGAAACGTTTTAATCAAGGTGTCCATCTCAACGACAAGGCTTTCAGGACTTAAACAATCCATCTGCCCGCAGTTCGTACAATAGAAATGGGGATGAGGCTTGTGGTGGCTGTTCGGGGCAAGACCGTAATAAAAAGCCCGTCCGCCGGTACTTATCCGGTCAACAACCCCATGATCCACGAGAAGATCCAGTATACGGTATACCGTCACACGGTTGATGCTGCTGCTCCGTTCGAGGGTCTTGAAAATATCCTTGGCAGACAACGGAAAACTGTTGTTGCCGACAACCTCCAGGACCCGCATCCGGTTATTCGTAGCACTGAGTTTGGCACTGGATAATAATTCTTCATAATTGCATTGATGACACATGTTCTTCCCTTTGTTTACTCCCCTCTTAGGTTGTTCCCTTTTAAACAGATACGATCAATCAGCAGGGATACGATGAAAGCTGAACCGGACACCATGATAATGGTTGCGCCTGAGGTTAAATTATACTGGTAAGACAGCCATAACCCCACCAGGGTAAAGACAGATCCCAGCGCACTGGAGAGCAGCATCATCTGGGCCAGTGATCCGGCATATTTTTCAGCAATGAACGGCGGGATGGTTAAAAGGGCGATGACCAGTATGAGCCCCACCACCTGGATGACCAGAACAATAGTCACTGCGAGCATACCGATCAGGCCGAAATATAGTGCTTTTACGGGAACCCCCCGGATCTTTGCAAACTCCTCATCATATGACATGGCCAGGAGATCCGGGTAATAGAAAAAAACAAGCAGTGTAATGACAACACCGACAACAGCCATGACCACCAGCTCTGATGACGGAACAGTCAGGATACTGCCGAACAGATAACTCATTAAATCCACATTGTAACCAGGCGTGAGATCGAGCAGGATAATGCCGAATGCCATGCCGACCGCCCAGATCACCCCGACTATGGTATCTGCCCTGTGCTTAACCTTGTGGCTGACTGCAGCCATGAGCATGGCTGCAGTCAGTGAAAAGCCTATGGTACCCGGTAAATAGGGCCACTTAAAATAAAATGCCAGTCCGATCCCGCCGTAGGCAGCATGGGCGATCCCGCCGGAGAGGAATACAATGCGGTTGACCACCACAAGAGTCCCTATGACGCCGCAGATAATGCTTGCCAGCAGACCCGCAGTCAGGGCGTTTTGCATAAAATCAAATTGTAACGCTTCAATCATGGTCGTGATCCTCATGTGGTTTCAGCACCCGGTGTGGAAAACCGTGTGCCACCAGTTCAACCGGGCAATCTTCCTCTACTGTGCACGAATACATGGTCTCCAGCATATCTCCGGTAATTTCAGCCTGGTCATGGTAGTGCAGCCGTTTATTTATACAGGCAACCGCATTCACATACCGGGAAATGACCAGTAAATCATGGCTGACCACCAGAATGGTGATTTCCTTGTTCAGCCTGGCCAGAAGCTCGTAAAATTCAGCCTGGCCTTTGGTATCGATGCTGGCGGTCGGCTCATCCAGAAGTAAGAGTTCAGGCTTGCTGACAAGGGCCCTGGCGATCAACACCCGCTGGCGTTGACCGCCGGACAATGTCCCGATTTTTTTAGTTGCATAACCGCCCATTTCAAGCCGGTCAAGGGCGTCCAGCGCTGCTTTCCTGTATTTTGCCTGATTTCGCCTGAACCTGTTTTTGGGATCAAAGGTACCCATCAACACCACATCAATTGCTGAAATGGGAAAACTCTGGTTCATATGCACGTTCTGGGGAACATATCCGATGCTGGAAGCGGCATTCCCCGGTTTTTTTCCGTTGACCGCCACAGTTCCCCTGTCCGGTGTAAGAAGGCCCAGCATCAATTTCAGCAACGTGGTCTTCCCCCCGCCGTTGGGCCCGATTACCGCTAAAAAATCATTCTTTTTAACGGTTAAATTAATTGATGTCAGTACCTTTTCCCCTGTATAGGCGAAATCAAGATTTTTAATCTCAATTATTGACATGGCCTGTCCTTATTATTTCAATGCTGCTTTAAATTTTTCTGCAATCATACGCAGGTTGTTCATCCAGTCCTCTGCCAGGGGATCGGCAAATGCAACCTCCCCTCCGATTTCACCGGCAATGAGTTCGGCACTTTTAGTTGAAAACTGGGGTTGGACAAAGATAACCTTGATGCCCTCTTCCTTTGCATGCTCGATCAACGCCTTCAATTGGGCCGGTTTGGGATTCTTGCCTTCAATTTCAACCGGCACCTGCCTGAGCCCGTATGCATTGGCAAAATATCCCCATGACGGATGAAACACCATGAACTGCAACCCTGATTTTCCGGCCAGGATCTGCTTCAGTTCCTGATCCAGTGCATCAATCCGGGCGGCAAAGGAGTTGTAATTTGCCTGAAGCTCATCTGCATATCGGGGCGCTTCCTCCTGAAGGGCTTTCAATATGGCCTTTGCCTGGATCTTTACCAGAGCCGGTGCTGTCCAGATATGAGGGTCAAGGCCTGTATGGTCGTGGCCGTCTTCATCCTTATGCGTTTCATCTTCATGATGATACTCATCCCCGTGTGCCTTATCGTCATGATGCTCACCTTCATGAGCCCCATCGTGATGTTCTTCCGCATCATGATGCTCTCCATCATGGTGCCCTTCTTCATGTTCGCTGTCGTGATGCCCTTCTTCATCGTGATCATGCTCTGCCATGGCAATTTTTCCGATTCCATGATCCGTATGAATTATTTTCAGACCAGGATTGGCGGCTGAAATTTTTTCCATCCAGACCTCTTCAAACTGGATACCGATGGAAAAATAGAGTTTTGCCTTTGACAGTTCCGCCATCTGCCTGGGCTTCGGTTCATAGGTGTGAGGGCTTGCACCCGGCTTGACCATGGTTTTTACATCAACCATGTCTTTGCCAATTTGTTGCACAAAGTATTTTTGGGGTACAATGCTGACAAACACGGATATTTTTTCAGCAGCACCGGCTGGCCCAACTGCACTTATGGAAAACAATGTTAATAATAGAAGTCTTTTAACCATTGATAGGGTTCTCCTTATAGTTAAATTTTGAATCTCTCGTCCGGGAATATACAATGCAATATAATTGCATTTTAAAGATACCGCAAGGGGGCAACCCTTTTTTACCCGAATTTTCAACAGGCCGGTGGCTAGTTTCAGCACAGCCGTCATTAAAAAACAGGGCTGTATAAGTTTTTCCGTGCCGCAACAATATTGCAATCACTGTAATTACAAAAAACATTTAACAGGGGGAAACACCGACCCTCGCAGCAGCTTCATAGAATCTGAAAAGATCTGCGCTTAATGCCGCATCATTACAATAACGTTTCAGAAGATAAGGAATGTCACAACAGAAAAATACCAAGCCTTTGCCAAAGCCTGCATGCCCTGGAGACTTGATATCATGACTGTTTTGTTGATTTTTCAGAACTCGCCTGTCCCCTGTCAAAAAACAGTTATTGATGATATGAAGCCATTATGGGTACCAAAAGCCCTAAAGGTGTTCCAGCGTTTTTGACAACAGCCGGGCAGGTTTACGGGGTATGACACCATTCAAGGTTTTCAACTTGTGAGAAACAGATATATGAAACAGGATAGTCTTAACTGCTTATTTTTGTTCTTTTTTCTTTTATTCATTCCGGGTCCCGGGTATTCAGCCGAACAGGTTTCCTTTCAAAAAGGCGTAAAAACCGGAACCGTTTTTGATCCGCAGCTTTCGGAAATATCCGGTATTTTTTCCTCATGGAAAACCAGGGATGTGCTTTGGGTGGTAAATGACAGTGGCAACCCGGCCGAACTTTATGCAATTTCATCCGGAGGAAAGTTTCTGAATGCCTTTTCCGTGGAAGGAGCAGACAACATTGACTGGGAGGATATGTCAGGATTCAGGCATAACGGAAAGGGATACCTCATCATCGGGGACATAGGAGACAACAAGGCCCGGCGGGACTTCTGCACCCTTTATGCAGTGAGCGAGCCCAATGCAGCACCCTCTTTGACAGAACAGTCCCTGCCGATACAATGGCAGATGCACTTCAAATATGCTGACGGGCCCAGGGATTGCGAAGCACTGGCGGTTGATGAAACCCGTCAGCGGATTTATCTGTTGAGCAAGCGGGACAAATATCCAGTCCTTTATGAACTGCCACTGTCCTTTGATCCTGAAGACACCCTGTATACGGCAACACCGGTCGCCCGGATCCGCACCATCCCCCAACCCACCCCGGCAGACCTTAAGGAAAAATACGGGAAACACCGGTCCAGGCCCACGTCAATGGATATTTCATCCAACGGCAGAACCCTGGTGATCCTGACCTATAAACACGGGTACCTGTACCGGAGACACCCGGGTCAGACCTGGGATCAAGCGGTTGAATCCCCGCCTGAACTTCTACCCCTTCCCGATACCGGAGAACTGGTCCAGAGGGAAGCGCTTTGCATTGACCGCGAAAAAAACAACATCATTGTCACCACGGAGCAGATACCTGCCCCCATATACACTTTCACGCCCCGGGTCACACCCTGAGACAGCTGTCATTGATTTATTACCGAGCACAATGGCATTGCCCGAAATGTTCCCCCATTTCAAAGACGCCTTTGCCCACAGGTTTTACATCATCAAGGCTGCCACGCTGTGTCTTATCGAGACCGCGGCTTAAGCGAAGCCCCAGAAGTTTTGGAGTTCAGGATTTATGCCAGTCCTGGCAATTTTAAAAATCAGCGATCCCATAAACATACCATAGGGATAGGAACTTCCTTTTTGCCTGGCAAGGTATAGCAA
>JAKSAX010000213.1 GCA_022361395.1 Desulfobacterales bacterium
CTCCCTTTGGAAAATCCGGGTCACACTTTCGGATTGGATAATTTCTTCTTCACCCCGGATTTCAGTCAAATGAAGGGTATATGCCACAAAGGCCATGTCCCCGGTAACCCGAACCACAGGATCAATAAGTTCTATATGATAGGTCTCCGTCGGATCAGATTTCTCCACCAAAAACCGGTGGAGACCGATACCCCGAAGCAGATGCCCGCGGGTTTCAGGCTCAAAGCAGGTCACCTGCTCATTTACCAGATCAAGATAAGTATCAATATCTGCAGTTTGTACCGCGTGGAGAAGTGACATTAAGACCCCCTCCACGCAGCGAATCTCACACTGGTCTGACATAAGTTTCTCCGTTTTCCGATTAATTCATAACCATTCCGGGTATCCAAAGGGTGATCACCGGAAAATAAGTCACCAGCAGCAACACCAGGATACAGGCTGCAAGAAAAGGCATCATGGCCCGGCCGGCTGTCTGGATATCGGTTTTTGTGATACTGGCGGCGATAAAAAGACTTGTCCCGACCGGTGGTGTTGACAGACCGATTGTCATATTCAGCACCATAAATACCCCCGCATGTACCGGGTCTATACCCAGGGAGGCAAACAGAGGTTTTACAATGGGTATGAACATGATCATCAAAGGCAGGCAATCCACCACAGCCCCGAGAATAAGCAGCATTACATTTAGGATCAACAGGATAACAATCTTGCTGGTGGTAATGGAGAATAAAAAAGCACCGATCTTGTCTGCAATCTGCTCAAGGGTAACTGCATAAAGCAGAATATTGTTAGTTGCCACAATAAACACAACGGCCCCGGAGAGCACGGCACTGTCAAACAGAATCCGGGGCAGGGCTTTCATGGTCAACTCCTTGTAAACAAACTTCCCAACCACAAATGCCATCACAACGGCAACACCCGACACCTCTGTGGGTGTCATTATCCCCATGCCGATACCCAATAGAATTATCAGGGGCAGCAGCAAAGCTAAAAAAGCCCCTTTAAATTCCTCCCACAGCCTGGACAGGGAAAACCTGTCTCCTGCAGGATATCCTTTCTTTTTGGCAAGAATGAACACTGTGGCCATGAGGAAAAAACCAATGAGGATGCCGGGAATTACCCCACCCAAAAACAGCCTGGCAATGGATACATTGGCAATGTACCCGTAAACCACAAAAAGAATCGAAGGCGGTATGATCGGCCCTATGGTGGATGAGACCGCAGTAATCGCTGCTGTGAATCCATCCTCATACCCCTGTTTTTTCATGGCCGGAATCAGAATGGACCCCATGGCTGCGGTATCTGCGGACGCAGCACCGGTGACCCCTGAAAAAAACATGGATGCCACCACATTCACCATTGCAAGCCCCCCGGGCATGGCCCCGACCAGGGCGATTGAGAACCTTACCAGGCGCCTGGATATACCGGCTTCGTTCATTAAGTTTCCAGCCACGATGAACATCGGAATGGCCAGGAGCACAAACACATCCACCCCGGCAATGAGTTTGGCCGGAATCATATTGGCCGGAACACCTGACAGGAGGATATAAAGAACCCCCGGAACACCCAGGGCAAAAACGATTGGCATACCCATGGCCAGGCAGAAAACAAAAAATATCAGTACAAGGTAAATCATAGTTCCTCCCCTTCCCGGCCGGTTTTTCGCAATCTGTCGCAGATTTTTTCAACTGCACACAGGAACATGAAAAAAAAACTCAGGGGAACCACGCTGTACAGCCATGCCATGGAAATCTGAGTAGACACTGCAAGCTGGGGGCTGACCACCCGGGCCATACCAATGCCGAACACCATGGCAAGGGCCAGGAACAGGCCGATGACGATCTCAAGAACCAACAGCACCCGGCGTCTGTTTTCAGGTGACAATGCATTGACAATAACAGACATGGACACCAGTTCATTTCTCCGGTAGGCACAGGCAGCGCCCAGAAAGGTCGCCCATACAAAAGAATAGCGGGTAACCTCTTCTGCCCAGTACACCGGAGAATTCATAAAATACCGGCTCACCACTGCAATGGAGATCACCAGGGTGATTTCAACCATAAACAAAATCAGGAGAGCCTGAAACAGACGGTCCAGACGGTCGATGACATAGGATAACATAGGAAAAGTCCCCTCCTTGGAACTCCCGGACCCGGA
>JAKSAX010000085.1 GCA_022361395.1 Desulfobacterales bacterium
CTTGATGCAGAAGGTGCCGACCGTGCCTTTGAACTGTGATGCCCGGCCGTGGATATTGTTTGCAATGATCCGTCCCTGGCGGTTGGCAAGGGAACCCAGGGGCATGGTGATATTGTCTCCGCTGACCAGGTTGCGCATCTCAATGCAGTCGCCGCCGGCGTAAATATCAGGGTCTGTGGTTCTGAGGTTCCGGTCCACGATGAGCGCCCCTGTCCTGCCCACGGCCAGGCCTGCGTCTGATGCGAATTTGGTGTTGGGACGGACACCGGCAGAGAGCACCACCAGATCGCAGTCCAGGGGCTTGCCGTTGATTTCCACCCCTGTGACACCGGTTTCGGAATCACCCAGGATCCGGGTGACCTGTCTGGACAGCATCACCTCTACTTCACTTTTCTCAAGCTGGTTTTCCACCATCCGGGCAATGTTCTGGCCAAGGGCCGTGGGCAGTACCTGGTCTGCCATTTCCACCAGGGTGGTCTCCACCCCCCAGAGATCGGTGAGCGCCTCTGCCATCTCAATACCGATGGCACCGGCACCGATGACCACGGCTTTTCCCACCCCGCCCTTGGCAATCATCTCTTTGATATGCTTTGCAGAGTGAAGGTTGGACACGGTGAATACCCGGGGCAGGTCAGCACCGGGGATGGGGGGGCGCACAGGGGTGGCACCGGAGGCGATGACCAGCCTGTCATAATCCAGGCTCTCTTCGGTTCCTTCGTCAAGGTGGCGGACGATAATCTTCTTTTCCGCCCGTTTGATGGACATGGCCTCCACCCGGGGAATGATTTTGATCCCCTTGCAGGTCTTGAAAAATTCAGGATCGCGTATGGCGTGGGAGGTCGTGGAAAACAGTTCTTCAATATCGGTGATGTCACCCCCGATATAATAGGGGATGCCGCAGCCACCGTATGAAATCAAAGAGTCTCTGTCAATCACTGTTATGTCTGCCTCAGGATCAAGTCTTCTGAGACGGCAGGCCACTTTGGGGCCCAGGGCCACTGCACCGATAATAATAATTTTTTTTGCCATGATATCCTCGCAGCGCTGTTTCTCAGCGCGGTATGTTAAAATGGATAATCTAGGCTGTTTTCATGGTTTTTCAATGGGCAGATGAAAGAAAAAACCAGGTTTTTTTGTCTGGTTCGGAGGCAGGGAAGCCAAGGACCTGTTCCCTGCTTTTAAATAGCCTGTAATCAAAGGGTAAACATGATTTGTTTTGTTTTTGAATATGGTGTATCTTTAACTCAAAACAGGATGCAGCCATAAACCCGCCAAAAATATTTCAATGACAACCATTCCCAACAGCGAATGGAGATGGGGTGGAAATCCTCCGGAGGCTATGGCACCGCGAATTTTTCCTCAACAATCTTATCCCAGGGACCGTGTTAATGATACAAAAAAAAATATGTATGGTCGGATCGTTTGCCGTGGGAAAAACAAGCCTGGTTTCCCGCTTTGTAACCAGTCTTTTCAGTGAAAAATATCTGACAACCGTTGGTGTGAAAATTGATAAAAAAGATATAACCGTGGGGGCCCGGGACATGAGGCTGATGCTGTGGGACCTTGCCGGCAGGGACGAATTCCAGGACCTTACGGCGTCATACCTGCGCGGCACTTCCGGATACCTGCTGGTTGCGGACGGCACCCGTTCAAATACAATTGAGGCTGCAACGGAACTTCAGCAGGAGGTTGAGGCGGTTCTTGGCGATGTCCCCTTTATCCTGGTTGTTAATAAGTATGATCTCATTGATAAATGGGTAATAGGAGAGTCTGATGTCGAGCATTTCCGCTCAAAGGGCTGGGATGTTATCCTGACAAGCGCGAAGCAGGGACACGCTGTTGAAGAGGCTTTTTTAACGCTCGGGGCCAGAATGCTTGGCTGCTGACAGATGTCTCCGGGATGATTTTCAATATGCACAGGTGGACAGATGAACGATTCAATGCTGCACGATCTTTTTGAACTACTTGATATCCTGGTCTTAGAGAGGCTGGCTGATGACTCCTATAAACCTGTTGGTTCCGTTCCGCTCTGGTTTGAGACCCTGTTCCCGGATGCCGCAGAATTTGATGCCCCTCCTGAAAACTGGAGCCCTTTTCTTGAAAACTACCTCTTTGATGCAAAGGCGTTCTGGGAAAAGAATGAAAAAGGGCGCCTTTTTTCCGGGCCGTGGATTGAAACGGACGCTGGCGGATCTGAATTCTCCCTTGAGGCATCTGCAATCCGTCTGGGTGATACTGAGATTCTTACGATTGAACATTCAAAAGAGGCCTATAAAAAACAGCAGAAACTGTTACAGCTCGGAAGGGATTCCCTGTTAAACAATGAGATTCTGGAAGAGGAGGTCCGGAATAGGACGGCGCAGATACGAAACCGGGAAGAGGAAGTTGCCCTGCGCCTGCTCTCTGCTGCGGAATTCAGGGATGATGAAACCGGTGCGCATATCAGGCGGATAGGCTTTTACTCGGTGGTGCTGGCCAGGAAACTCGGCTGGGCCCAGGGGGATGTTGACAATATCCGCATTGCTTCGACCATGCATGACATTGGAAAGATCGGTATTCCGGACAGTGTCCTGCTAAAGCCCGGCAAATTATCAGATGATGAATATGAAATCATGAAAAAACACTCTGTCATCGGCGGAAAAATGCTGGCGGATTCAAAAGCCCCGATGATAAATATGGCATACGACATTGCCCTGTGCCACCATGAAAAATGGGATGGCTCCGGTTATCCCTGGGGGCTTGTCCGGAAGACAATTCCCCTGAGCGCCCGGATAGTGGCAATTGCCGATGTGTATGACGCCCTGGTGCATAAGCGGGTGTATAAACCGGCTATTGCTGAAGTGGCAGCACTTAACATTATGAAGGAGGCCAGGGGGCGGCACTTTGACCCGGATCTTTTTGATCTCTTTCTTGACTCTCTGGATGAATTCAGGCAGATAGCCCGGTACGACGGGTCTGAGGAATTTTCCGGTATGGCGGATGAATTCTGACCTGTATGGTTAACTCCTTTTTCTGGTTTTGTCAGTTAGGGATCGCGCAAAAATAATTTCACCTAATCTGTTTATAAAAACCCTTAAAACATTGGGTATTTTCCAAACAGAATGTGAACTAATTCTTACGCGATCCCTTAGCAATTTTATCCAAGAAGAACAACTGGTGTTTGTGACATTGTGATCCCGTGTTGAACTCAAATAAAGGAGTCTCTGTATGGGATCAAAATTTGTTGCCTGCATCCATCTGAGCCTAGCCATGATTATTGTGGGCAGCTCCGTGGTGTTCGGGAAAGTGATTACCCAGACGTTTCCGGTGTTCCTGGCATCGGGACTGCGGTTTGCCATTGCCTCGCTGATGATGCTTCCCCTGTTGATGAAGACGGAAAAAAATCTGTTCAGGATCGGTAAAAAGGATCTGGCACGCCTGATTATTATGGCCTTTTGCGGGCAATTTGTCTTTACGGTGCTGATGCTGCTGGGGTTGAGGTATACCTCGGGGATCGAAGCCGGGATTATTACCAGCACCTCGCCTGCCATGATGGCGCTTGTGGCTTTTTTTCTCATCCGGGAGCGGCCCGGACTCTGGCGGGCTGTGGCGGTGATGCTGGCCGTGGGAGGCGTTATCAGTGTGAACGGGCTGGCCGGGCAGGTGGGGATTGATCCGGGGCATATCATCGGGAACCTGATGATGACCGGGGCTGTAGTGGGAGAGGCCTTTTTTCTGCTCATGCGGAAACAGATCTCCCCCTCTGTTTCCAACATTGCCCTGGCCGGTTATCTTTGCTTTGCAGGGTTTGTCATGTTTTTGCCCTTTTCTCTTTACCAGGCAATTGGTTTTGATTTTTCTTCCGTGAGTGCCGGTGTCTGGGGGGCGGTGGTCTATTTCGGGGCGGTGTTTACGGTATTGGCCTACCTGTTCTGGTTCAGGGGGGTATCTAAGGTTTCCGGTTCCACTGCCGGTGTCTTTTCCGCATTCATGCCGGTCAGCGGGGTGGTCCTGTCCTGTATTTTTCTCAAGGAGAACTTCACCATGGCCCACGGCGTCGGGATGACGCTGGTGCTGGCGGGGATATTTATCATGGCGCTGGCCCCTGAACCCGGCCCTGGGCCCGGTCCGGACAAACCGTCGTCATATGCTTAAGAGCGGCTTTGTTCCACTGTGAGGTGCAGCATTGCGTGAATTTTGTTTGGGTGGTCAGTCTTTTATTTTTTTAAGCAGCGCCTGGTACGCATCGTTGATTTTTACGAATTCATCATGGTCCCCGCCCTTGTCCGGATGATGCTCCCGGGCCAGTTTCCTGAATTGCCGGGTGAGGTCCTTTTTATCCATTGTCCTGAGATCTTCCTTGCTGAGGTTGAATACCTGCCTGGCCTTTGAAGGGGATACCCTGGATTGGGGCGGCCGGCCGAAAAAGCGGCTGCGGAATCTGAAATCCCGTTCCAGGTCGTCCAGCAGTACGGTATCTCCGTAGGTGTGATCAAAAAACATGATTGCATAACGGATCATATACTCATGGAGGTGGCCGGTGAGATCAAAAAAGGTTTTATTTACCTGGCAGAGTTCCCTGATAAAATAGGTTTCCACCTTATCCTGATCCAGGGCATGGGGCATCTGTTTGGCCATGAATCCTTGAAAAAACTGCTGGAGATTAAATATGGTATAGACGTATGATTTCAGTTCCCTGGGCCGCAGCTGCATCTCCTGGGCCATGAATCCCTGCTCTATTTCATCCCGGGATTTGTTTTGAAGGCTGCGGAACAGCACCGCCGGCATATTAACCAGGGGGCCCTGGTCCATGTTGCCGAATTTAAGGTAATGTGCCCTGCGCCTGTCAAAGGGATGGGTGGCCCGGGCCATGGCCTCTTTTTCTCTTTTGGTCATCCGTTTGAACTTTGGCCTGCCGGACCGGTCTCTGAATGCCTGGGTGGCCCTGCGGATTTCCGGACGGATAAAGGGCCAGAAGAGATCCTCCAGCCGGTCGGCGTCAAAATGGCGGGCGTTTTTTGATATAACGGTTTCCAGGTCCGGATTCAGATACCAGGCATTGCCGCCTGGATAGTCGATCCAGGCCCCGGGCGAGGGGCCGAGATTATAGACATCCCTGAATGTAAATCCCTCTTTTCCCCGGATGGACTCCCTGAGGATATAGGTCATCTGCCTGTTTAATTTTACCCTGGCCAAGTACATGATATCAATGATACTCCCGAGTACCTGGCGTGTACATAAAAAGGAGCGGACACCAGGATAAGATCATGACGGCATATGGTTTTTAATCTGCTGCTTGACATGATCGGGCAGGGGGATGATCATCTTGTCCGGAATGTCGTTATCCAGGGGCGGATCCAGCCGCCTCATGGCACGTGAGATCAGGTGCAGCTGTTTTTTATACTCCCGGCACATATGGCACATCATGAGATGGAACCGGATGCCCATCCGTTTGCCTAACGGAAGGGAGGTGTCCATGGACTGTGATACCAGGGCGGACACATCTTTGCACCTGAACATCCAATGGTTTATCATCTTTGCCCTCCTTTGCCGGCTGTCCAGCGGGTCTGGATACATTTTCTCATCAGGGCGCGGGCCCGGTGAAGTATCACCCAGCAGTTTGTCGGCGTAATGTCAAGAACCTTACAGATATCGTCGGTGGATTCATTGTCCAGGGTTCTTAGGGACAGAACCCTGGCCTGTTTCAGGGGGAGGGTCTCCAGGCATTGCCGCACGGTAATTAAAAAGGATTTCTGTTCCAGCAGCTTTTCCGGGTTGTCCGCCCATGGTGTCGGGCCGTCCTTCCAATGGCCCTTCCTGTCAAACCAGTCCTCCATATTTTCCTGGCCGGCCGGCAGTTCCGTCATTGCGCTTTCCCTGTATTTTTTTCTGAGCCAGTCCAGGATTTTATGCTTGAGTATGCTGGTCATCCATGTCTTTTCCGTTGACCGGCCTTTGAAATTCTTCCTGGACTTGAGGGCGGCCATGAAGGTTTCCTGGACCAGGTCCCGGGCAATCTCTTCATCCCTGACCCGGTAGAGCGCCATGGTGTAGAGATAATCGCCATGGGTATCCACCCACGTATGGGCAGGGGTTAGTGTATGTTTCACCGTCATCACCATATCCTTATGAGTGGGGGCCCGGATTTTTATAGGCCTTGGTCTCGATTTTTACCAGGTTGTAATCCCGGGAGCCGAGCCCGATACTTTCTGCATATGCCAGCTGGTGTTCCCAGTCCACCTCGGGATAGAGTCCCCTGAATTTATCCTCTCCCGGCTTGTGGTTACAGGTGAGGACGGTGTTGGAAAGGGCCTGCTGCTGGTTGACGAGATCTGCACTGGCCTGGTCGATTGCCACCGGATCCAGGGAGGCCACCACCCCGATATCATTGCAGATCGGGGATTCCGAATAGGGCAGGCAGTCGCACTTGGGCGCAACGTTGGTGATAAAATTGATAAAAAAGCCCTTGCCGGTTTTGTTTTGGAGCACGCCGGCCGTATACTCCATCATCTTTTCCAGGAACACGGGAATGGTCTGGTTCCAGGTGATTTTTATGGAGGCCGTGGGGCACCGCACGATACATTCGGCACAGCCGATGCAGTCGTTCTTTATGATATAGGCTTTTTTATCTTCGAGGTAGATGGCCTCACCCGGGCAGTGGGCGGCACACTCGCCGCACCCGATACAGGTCTTGCGTTTGATTTTAGGACTGACATTGGAATGCTGGGCCAGTTTTCCCCGGCGCGAGGCGCATCCCATGCCCAGATTTTTAAGGGTGCCGCCGAAGCCGGAGAGTTCATGACCCTTGAAGTGGGCCACTGAAACAAGGGCGTTGGCATTGATGATTTCGGAACCGATATAAACCTCGCTGCACTGCTTGAGGTCAACCCGGACCCGGGTTTCGCTTTTTCCGAGCAGGCCGTCGGCAATGATCAGCGGGGCCCCGTCCATGGATGAGTAGGAAAATCCGTTGTCCACGGCGGTTTTAATGTGAGAGACCGCATCAGACCGTGTGCCCACGTACAGGGTGTTGGCATCGGTGAGAAAGGGGGCGGCTTTTGCCTTGCGGATGGTCCTGATCACCTTGCGGATAAAAACAGGGCGGATAAAGGCGGTATTCCCCTGTTCCCCGAAGTGTACCTTTACCGCCGTCAGGTCGTTCTCTTCCAGTATGGTGTTGATCCCGGCTGAGGTGATCAGCCGTTCCAGTTTACCGGGAAGGTTTTCGCGGGATGTGGCGGTAAGGTCCATGAAAAAAACATCAGCACCCATTATTGGTCTCCTTGTTAAAAGAACGGGATATCAACCCCATGGGTGCAAAATACGGTATTCATACCTAAAATTCAATACCAGGTGTCAATTCATGGTCTGGAGGAGCCTGAAGAGCGTCCGTCTGGCCAGTATGTCACCGGAAATCACGCCGATGACCCGGTTGTTCTCTACAATGGGCATGGCTGAGATTTCATTGTTTTCCAGCATGCGGATGCAGTCGATAATGGTGGCATCCGGTCCTGTATATACGACATCGGCTGTCATGATCTTGGTCAGCGGGGCATCCATGGCCAGTTTCAGGGCCATGGCCCGGGTGATATCCCAGTTGGTGACAATGCCGATGAGTTTTCCCTTTTCAGAGACCACCGTGACTATGGAAACATGGGCTGCAACCAGAAGGTCGGCTGCATCGGCAATACTCTTGTCAAGGCCGATGGTGGGGGCGTCCGCCATGACATCCCTTGCGGTTCGGGATTTCTCCATGGAAGCGATCCGCCGGATACTGATCTTTTCAGCAATTTCACAGGGCAGGCTGTCAGCATCCTTGCACAGGCCGTCCACCAGTTCCTCCATATTCCTCCGGATCACGGTTTCAAGTTTTTCCACGGCAGCCTTCCGCCTCAGGTCAGCCAGAGCCTTGAAATCGTCCTGGTTTTGATCCAGCCACCGGCCGATGCCTTTGGGGTGCCCCAACAGGTCTTGGGGGATAAACAGGTGTTCCGGTGTGGGGATGATGCGCTCATGGGCCGCATAGATGACGCCGCCTGAGTTGACCAGGTAGTCCGTGGCAATCAGAATGCCTTTATCCCGGTATACATGGCGCTCCATGCGCCGCCGTTCGGACTTCCTGGCCGGATTTGGCGAATAGGTGTTTGCCCCTTCCACAATAACCCGCCACTGTCCCATGCGGTCCGTGGTCATTGAAGGACCGGTTTTCTCGTTTACATCCAGATAGTTGAACACCGGAGAGGCCGGCACCAGACAGAAGGCGGATTCCGTGAGCAGGTTGTCTGCACTGTTGGAGTAAATGGTATCAGCCGTGTCTGCCCCGCTGCCGTGCATGATGTGGTCATGGTAGTAGGCCTGGGTGACATTGCCGGATTTCTGCCACATCTCAAAGAGCTGCTGCCAGGGAAGGCCCCGGCGGCTGAGCAGGTAGCCTGTGACATCGCTGACGCCTTTGATAAGCGGGGCGGTGCCGGGATCATATTCGTGGAATATCCTTGCCACATGGGCGCCCACCGCCCCAAACCCCTGGATAAGCACGGATAGGTCTCTGGGGGAGGGAATCTCCAAATTTTTAAATTGGGGCAGCTGCCGCAGTTTAGGCAGGTGTTCGATCACTGCCTTAAAGGCCACCACAACCCCGTTGGCTGCCCCGCCAAGTTCGTCAATGCGGTTGCCGCCCATATCCGCAGGCTTTGACACGACATTGTTGAGTCCGTTTTCAATGGCAAAGGTTTTCATATCCGCATCATTGGTGCCCACGTCAGGGCCCGGGATATAGATATCCTTGTACCGCCTCAACAGCCGGCCGAAGCCCCTGATCACATCGTGGCGGCCGTCGTCATCCATGCCCTCCGGGCAGACTATCCCGGACTTGCCTCCGCCAAAGGGCAGGTCGGCGGCCGCATTTTTCAGCGTCATGCCCCGGGCAAGATCATGGATGATATCCGGGGTGATATCCGGCAGCATCCTGGTGCCGCCCATGGCGGGCTGGCCCATTGCCAGGTTGTCCACCACCAGGTACCCGCCGATTTCAAGGGGACTGTCTTCCACCCACATGCAGGTGACAAGGCGGGGTCCCAGGCGGTCCACGCGGATACCCAGGCGCTGGAGCCGGTCCACATCCAGCGGGCCGAATTCCAGGAAACAACAGGGGCCGTCCGTGATCAACCGGTTCTGCCAGACGCTTTTGGGCAGGGCATCTTCCAAAAAGGCTTTCATTTTAACGGGTATCATGGCAATGATCCTCCCGGGTCGGGTTTTCAGTTAATCGTTTGGGGCTGCATCTATGGGCCCTGGCCGGGCTTGTTCCCTTCATGGATCAGGTAGGTCTCTATTCTGTCCATCAGATGTTCCTTTATTTTAGAAAAGCTGAGCAGCTATGGATAAACAGAATCTTATCTATTATATATTCTTGAATTTAATTTCAAAGTCAAGAATAGTTATAGGATTATTCAGAAAAGCCTGACCCGGCCGGGGTCTCACCGGATGTGGCGGAGTTTGACCGGTTGTCTGATTTAGGATAGAGGAAAGGGCAAAAGGAGGTTTGAAATGAGAGACAAGCCAGTGGATAAACCAATGGGTAAACCAGTGGATGAACCGGCGGATAAAACCGGAGGTGCCCGGGTGGATTTCCAAAAAGAGATGGAAAAGCTGGGCCGGCTCTACCGGGTATATGACAGGGCAACAGCTGCATTTCCTGTGGCCTGTAAGGAGAAATGCGATGATTGCTGTACCTGTAATGTGGTGGTTACAAGCCTGGAAACAGCCTGGCTTTTATCCCGGCTGAGCAAAGATGAAATTACAGGGCTCAGGGAAAGACTGGAAGCGGGTGTTCCGGAAAAACGCTATCAGCCCGGGTACACCACTAACGGGTTTGCCCTGGCCTG
Source organism: Desulfobacterales bacterium (assembly GCA_022361395.1). GTDB lineage: Bacteria > Desulfobacterota > Desulfobacteria > Desulfobacterales > Desulfobacteraceae > Desulfobacter. Next base: position 9,867 of record JAKSAX010000085.1, read on the forward strand.
CATTGAGGGCAGGACACTTGAAGATGAGGAGAACGATCCTGCCTGGGGAAAATGCCCGCTTCTGGAGGACGGCAGGTGTACAGTATACCATGCCCGGCCGTTCGGCTGCCGGAATATGATGTCGGAGGCAGCCTGCGCCGATGCCGGATATGCCCGGATGCCGGAACTGGCCCTGACCCTTAATAATATATTCCTTCAATACATTGAACACATGGATTATCAGGGGATGTCCGGTAACCTGACCGATATGCTTGTGCTCTATCTGAAACATGCCGTACCCTACGGAACTCCCGGACAAAAAAGCCATGCATTTCCTTTGTCCCTTGAAAATCTGAAAGATTCTGATAAAACAGGGATATTCATCCGGAATATGAAAATTCCGGCGCTGATGATCCCCCCTGAACACCGAGCTGATGCAGCCCCTGTCCTTGATGAGATTAACGCCCTGGGACAGGGCTGAACCGGTGCCTCTTCCTGCTTGACTTGAAGACCGGGGATAGTTTAAGTAACAGCCCAAACTTTTGATAAGATATAAACCCATAAACATAAGGACGGACCATGGGAAAAAATGTGGTAGAAAAAATCGACGACAAGGTGAAGATCAACACCATGCTGGTGAGTGTGTCCGACAAAACCGGCCTGGAAACCTTTATTCCGGGAATGATTGAAGCCAACCCCGATCTTTTGATTCTGTCAACCGGCGGTACCTATGCAAAGCTGAAAGAGATCCTGGGGGAAAAAGCCGGCACCTGTCTCAGGCAGGTGTCCGACTATACGGGCCAGCCCGAGACCCAGGGCGGACTGGTAAAAACCCTGGATTTTAAAATTTACCTGGGGCTGCTCACCGAAACCTATAACGATGCCCACCAGGATGACCTGAAACGGACCAGTGCCCTTGCCATTGACATGGTGGTGGTCAACCTCTATCCCTTCAGCCAGACCATTGCCAGGGACGGCGTGACCGTTGAAAATGCCAGGGGAAACATTGATATCGGGGGCCCGACCATGATCCGCGCCTCTGCGAAGAATTTTATCCGGGTGGCCTCGGTGGTGGATCCCGGAAGTTACGGGGATATCCTTGAGAAGGTGAGCGCCCAGGACGGCGCCCTGTCCCTGGAAGACCGGTTTGAGTTATCCAAAAAGGCATTTGAGCATACCGCGGTCTATGACCGGACCATTTCCGACTACCTGGGCGCCCGGTCCCTGGCCCAGGTTCAATCATGCTATTCAACAGGAGAGTAAATCATGGCCAAAGATTTAAAGCAGATGTACAAAACCATTATGGATGACCACTTCACCCCTAATATGGAAATCTCATTTGTGGACGGGGACAAGCGCCAGACCCTGTACTATGATAAAGTCTCCTGGGTTATTGACGAGGTGGAAAAAGGGCTTCGCTACGGGGAAAACCCGGGCCAGGAAGCTGCCCTCTACCGCCTGGTCAACGGCAACCTGGCACTGGGGGATGCACAGACCATAACTCCGGGTAAATACCTGGTGTCGGATATAGAACTGCTTCAGTCCGGTAAACACCCGGGCAAGACCAACCTGACCGATGCAGATAACTCACTGAATATCTTAAGATATTTTACCGATACCCCCTGTGCCGTTATTGTAAAACATAACAACCCCTGCGGGGCAGCCCGGGCAGACAGCCTTGAAGAGGCTTACAGCAAGGCTTACATGGCCGACCGCGTGGCCGCATTCGGCGGGTGCATCGCCCTGAACAAGGCCGTGGATAAAGCCACTGCCGAAGCCATTGCCGGCCAGTATGCCGAAGTGGTGGTTGCCCCTGAATTTGAGGATGGGGTGATCGATATCCTGGGAGCCAGGAAAAACCTGCGCGTCATCCGCATCAATGCCATTGACCGTCTCCAGTCTTTTATCGGTGACCGGGTGGTGGACTTCAAGAGCCTGATGGACGGCGGCCTCGTGGCCCAGTGGTCCTTTGTCCCCGAAACCCTGAAAAAGGATGACCTGACCCTGGCCAGTACAGAGTACAAAGGCGATACCTTTACTGTGAACCGCCGGCCCACGGAACAGGAATATGAAGATATGCTGTTCGGCTGGCTGGTGGAATCCGGCATCACCTCCAACTCGGTTATCTATGTAAAAGACAATTGCACGGTGGGCATCGGCACCGGAGAGCAGGACCGGGTGGGTGTGGCTGAGATTGCAGTGGACAAAGCCTATAGAAAGCTCTGCGACCGGTATTGTTTTGAGCGCTATCAGACCGGTTTCGCCGATATGACCGATCCGGACAAGCGGGCGGAAATCGAGGCGGACGTTGCCGAGGAAAAAGGCGGCCTCATCGGGTCATCAATGATCTCAGACGCCTTCTTCCCCTTCAGGGACGGGATTGATGTGGGACTGAGCCAGGGGGTTAAGGCGGTAATCCAGCCCGGCGGTTCCCTGAACGACTACCAGTCCATTGAGGCCTGCAATGAAAATGATGCCACCATGGTGTATACGGGACAGAGAAGCTTTAAGCATTAAAATTACAGTGCCATTCTAAACAATTGATGCCGGGCTTTCCAGCCCGGCATTTTATTTGGGCTGAACAAGACGGAGAGTTTAAATGGTTAAACCATATCCCTCTGTTTTTTCAGGGAAGTATGGGCATAAGCCAATGTTTGTGGTAATCTTAATCTTTTAGATTTCAGGATCAAGAAGTCGATGATTGAAAACCTGTGTTTGGATGAAAACTTGCCCATATGCAAGGCGCAAGAGAGACTGAAACCGGAGTGTACTGATGTACATGAGGATTTTAGTCTTTTGCAGTAACGCGGCAGATGGGTGAGTTTTCGTTCAAACACCAATAGACGGATGGCATTATGACTACACCCACAATTATCTATACCATTACCGACGAGGCGCCGGCGCTGGCCACCCGGTCTCTTCTTCCCATTGTAAAGGCCTTTACCGCACCTGCGGACATCCGGGTTGCCACTAGGGATA
>JAKSAX010000302.1 GCA_022361395.1 Desulfobacterales bacterium
ATATTGATAAATCCGTCTGTTTCGGATAGTACTGAGAAAGCCATGATGGCATTCTGAACTTTTCGTAATCCTTTAGGCTGGCATTTTCTGATGCCTTCATTCCCTCGGCAGAAAGGGTCACTTTATCCTTGCTGTTGTCTGACAAACGTGTCCCCCCGGAAGGATATACTGAACTGGATGAACTCTTTGACAGGATGTTTTGTGCGTTGTAGAGGTAAGTATTTTGTACATCAGAAATATTCATTATTCCTCCTCCTTGCATGTAAATTTTATTAAACATTTGCAATTTTTAAGCCATATTAAAAGAACTAGCACTGCATGCACCATAATCAACGGCCGGAGAGGTCTTTTGGATGAATAATGAATATTTCTAAAATGGATGCATTGAGTTTATTTGGTCGTTTTTTCCGCACCTGCGGAAAATGTTGCCACCCGCAAGAAATTATAATCAACAATTAAAATGCAATGGATTTACCAGTGCATTTTCACGTTCACTCGGACAAGCCTGGGACTGGCTCGACCTGAGTATGCATAGATGGCAATTGCTGTTGGATAGTCCTTTATTTTCGATTCTGTCCCTTGCTTGGCAAAAAGCAATTTCCTATCTGTTAAGATGCCCGGCGGTTATTGACCAAAGCCTGTCATGGGACAAGTATGAACATTTTCGGTATCTGTATTCAGATAGACTTTCTTGTGTATGTCCACGCAGCTTTCGCTCCTGTAGTTTTTCTCGGTGATCAGCTTCAATGATCCGCCGAAAACGCCAAAGTCCATACCGACTTTAAACAAGGTCCGGTTAAAATCATACTTGTCCGATATACGCCACCGGAAGGCAAGATACCGAATTTGACGGACTTCCTTGACCAGGATGTCATAGTCAGGCTTTAACAACTCAAAGGTTTCATCCTCATTTTCTATTTCCCTTGCCTCCAGCCGGGCCAGTGTGGACGGACGTCCGGCATTGTAACCGACTTCAAGGAGGAAACCGCTGGCATTCAGGGTTTCATCATCATTAATATCCTCCAGAGTCTCTGCCGCAGCAATATATTCTTTCACCATTTTTTTTGTTAAGCCCGTGGTCGTTTCCGTTCCCACAGTCAATTGTTCAGCCTGCATATGAACCAGCCCATATGCGTGGACCAGATGATACCAGCCCAGAATATTTCCGATTTGAGGGGACCCGATGAACTCTAAAACCCGGCAGGCTGATTCATAGGTTGACGTCATGGCCTCCTTTGCATCTTTTTTCCTCAGCCGCGTACTTTTTTTCGTTTCGTACAGCCTTTCGAACACACCGGGGACACTCATTTTCCTTTCCATTTGGAGCTCATGCTTTTTTATTTTTCCATCTGCATATCCCCGGAATGCGGCCATGCAGTCAAACGCAAGGAGATATGCCTGTTCCAAGGCCGCCCCCAATGATCCCAATTGGGCTTGCTTAAATTCTCCTTGGGCAAATCTGTTGCACTCCAGGTGAACGTTTTCCACAGCGGCGTGCAGGTGTCCAATCACATCATCTATTTTTTTCAATGACTTACTGCGTCTTCTTAATTTGCCAAGGGAGGTGGCATTCTTAAATTCTTTTAATGTTCTAGTCGAACCCATCTGCTCTATTTTAGCAACAGCCTCCTGCCGTTCACTGCGAGCCAAATAGCTGACCGGCTCCAAAAGAAATTGCATGATCTGCTTGTCCGTGTGACCGGCCCTGAGGCCTTTTATGCATCGAACGATGTGATTCATTGATTCGGCATCAATACTGATGCCTTTTCCCAGGACAACATCATGGATATTCCCATTTCCCTCCTTTTTCCGGAACCCTTCGGGTACCTTATACCCGAGCACACTGAAATGGTAACCCATGGAATAATTCTGGCAGGTCCCTCCCTTTACCGGTGCCTGCCGGCTAAATTTATCGGTCATTTTTCCAAGATAGCTGTCCACCATTTCCTTTAACCCAAGCAGATCACAGTCCTGTATTTTTGCATATGAAAACGCATCCGCCGGGGTCAATACATTGCGGCCATACTGCTGCTGTCCGGCACTAGATGCCTTCCCGGCGATCAACACCCCCGGTTCCAGGCCCAGGCGGACGGCTTTTGCCCCAAACTGAAACAGGCCCCAACTCCATTGCGTTGCCTCAAACTGCTGTACCAATTGGTAACTTTTATAATAGCGATTTAATTTCAAGGAATCTTTTTGAAGCGTGCTGAAAGGAAAGTGCATGGTGCTTTTTACAATCTTCCAGGCCTTTTTCTTCTTGGCCTGGGCAAGGCTCACACCGAATTCCAGCAGGTCGCCTCCTGCCGACCCCTTGCTGTAATCGGTATACCCGAGACACCCTATGGTCATTTGGGCTGATGCCAGAGTTGCCTCGGCCTGCAGTTCCTTGTCCTGCACTCTCAAGGATAATAGTACGGGAGTGACGCCCTTGGGCGCAATGAAAGCCTCGTCCTCTAAAAACCGCACCTGTTTTCCCGATACGTTCATCCCAAGAAATTTACTGAAATCAAGCCCGATATCCCTCGTAACAGCACCCTTTTTCACCTCAAACGCTTTCCTGCTGTAAAATGCCGGTTCAAGGGCAATATGTTTTACCCAGGTAAACCGGGCAGAGCCTCCTGCCTTTGCATTGAGTAATTTGACATCAGCACGGAACAACTGGTATTCCAATCCGGAGTTATGCCTGGCAGCTTTGGCGGAGTAAAACCCTCCAGTCGTCAGGGGACCGTCTGTGGCGCCGGTATGGCCGGTATGGGCGGTCAACCCAATTTCAGCACTCACACTTGTGCTGACCGTCTTGCGCCAGCCGCGCGTTGCATAGGTCACCAGGGGAAACGACAGATTCCCCCTCATTATGGGGGTACTGCTTCTATAGCGAAGTATTTTGCGTCCATGGTAATAGGATCCCAATGCCATTTCAGAGCAGATCCCCCCCCCCACTGTAAGGTCGGCTCCTCCGCCGACTCTGACCTTACCGGCTTCCATCTTTTGCCCCACACTGAATCCGACATCCACCTTGGCCCCTTTTGCAAACATGGTTGCATTGTAGACTCCCGGCGAAACAATCCCTCCGATGCAGATCTGGTTCGCCAATTCCTGGGCAGAGATTTCACCGGTTTTCGGTGCTTCCAGTATGATAGTTCCCCCCCCTCCCTTCATGTTCAGCTTAACCTTGATTTTATTCTTATCAATGGGCGTGATACTGTGAACCATACCCGCTTGTTCTAGTATCGTGCGCCGATTGCCCTTTGCCCTGTCGCCGATAAATTCCTTATTGTTTAATCCGAACATCCAAATTCTCAACTTTGACCAAAATCCCATGGCTGCCCCCTCTCTTTTAGGCTCTTATAAAAACAGACCGAATTAATGCGCCAAATTGCCCGGCACAGAAAGTGCGTCTACATATTTTTAACCACTTTCGCGGACGAAAAAACGACAGACCTGCCATGTCTCTTCCGGATGAACAAAACCCAATTGCATAAGATTTAAAATCTGGTGCATCCAATATGGCACCAATTTACAGCCTCGCCGTCAAAGGTAAATAGGTCATAGGCAGATAAGGCATTCATGGATTACGGCATGGACTTAAGAGAAAGATATAGAACCAACATGCCGGGCAACGTTATTGAACCTTTTTTGGATATGCCTTAAACTTAAACCAGGACTATGAATTTAAAAAATGCTTTTGATTTCTCGTAGCAGACTTTGTGTAACTTTTCAAGGAATAGGAACTTTCTTTTTGCCAGACAAGGTATAGAAATTATGAAAACATTGTCAAAACCCTGCGATATCGCCCCAGCCGGACAAGCTGCAGATGTTCGAAAAATAAAAACGCCGGTTTCCGCAACTGCGGAGCCGGTGTTTTTATGGCCTAGGCAATATAGATAAGGCACAATTTCAAAATAAAACAGCCCAAACCTCACTCATTATAGCAAAGTATATCAACAGCCCATTTTTCAATCCCGAATATTCGATGGATTGCTGCTTCTATTTTGTTCATCGCTTTTTGTAATCAAGTTCACGACCGGATTACGTCCTTTCCAAGTCATTGTCCTGGCCAAACCTAAAACTTTCTCAATGCTATTGAGAAGTTCACCGTTCCAGTGATTCTCTATGCGGCCCCAGACTCGTTCAATTGGATTGTATTTACTCTGATACGGTGGATAATAGGCCAAGCTGACATTTATAAAATGCTCTTGTGAAAAATTAAGCATGCGTTTCATGTACTGGCTTCTTCGGCTATTGTTTTCCGGCCCATTGTCCATGTTGAGGACCAGGGTATGCGGATTATATTTTTCCTTGATAGTCGGCCATAAATGTTCAAGGGCATCGACCATAAAGTCGGCAGTAGCGTTGCTCTCAGTAAAATAAAAGAAGGTTTCATTAGTCGCTGGTATGGATATTCCAAACAGTTTTAATGTTGTTTCTGATTTAAAATCATGATCCCATGCCCTAAGACCATATCTATTGTAACCTCCACGTGAAAATGGTCCAACTTTTATCACGGCCTTAGTATCCATTGATAGTCTGAGTATTCCGGGGGTTAAATCTACCAACCTATTGGTATTATGGACATAGTTAAATATGTCATCCGTTTCAGGAATTTTTTTTTGGTTTACACTTGGCGACTTTTTTTAACCGATATCCCAGTTGATTCATTTTTCGATTGATCGTAACTACTGAGGGAATATTATCGGCTGAATACTTCTTAAACTCAATCAATCGAAGGTGGACTTCTTTTGCTGTTATCAGTGAGTACAATTGAGCTGATTTGAATGTCTGAGTACGATGAATATGTGGACATCTGGGTGGACCATATCAAAGGGCCCATGGACCACTTCTAACCCCATTTAAGGCCTCTGCGGTCAAAGGGGGCAGCCCTTGGGGGCTGTCCCCTTTACCTACAGGCGGATCACATCAGGAAGGCGCGCTTCCAGATCGCCTGGAGCGCCGTTGGAAGAGCGAGAGCACCCAGACAAAGAATACCGGTGCAAAAAACACCCCCAGCAGGGTGGCGGCGAGCATCCCGCCGATGACCCCGGTGCCGATGGCCCGCTGGCTGGCAGCGCCGGCCCCGGAGGCCACGGCCATGGGCACCACCCCCAGGATAAAGGCCATGGAGGTCATGATGATGGGCCTAAACCGGGTCCTGGCGCTGATCACTGCCGATTCCACCAGGCTGTGGCCCTGGGCTGACAACTCTTTTGCAAACTCTGCAATGAGGATGGCATTCTTGGCCGAAAGGCCGATTATGGTGATCAGACCCACCTTAAAGTAGACGTCGTTGGCCATGCCCATGTACTTGGTGGCCAGGGCTGCCCCCAGGGCGCCGATGGGCACGATAAGCATGACGGAAAAGGGAATGGACCAGGATTCGTAAAGGGCCACCAGCAGAAGAAACACCACCAGCAGGGCCAGCCCGAAAAGTTTGGGGGCCTGGGCCCCGGCAAACTTTTCCTGAAAGGAGAGCCCAGTCCACTCATACCCGATGCCCGGAGGCAGTCCGGCCACGATCTTTTCCATCTCTGCCATGGCCTGGCCCGTGCTGAATCCGGGTGCGGCATCCCCGGCGATCCTGAAACAGGGAAACCCGTTGTACCGGACCACCTGAACCGGCCCAATCTCCCAGGACACGGTTGTAAAGGCGGACAGCGGCACCTGTTCCCCCTGGCTGTTAGGCACATATACCCGTTCCACACTCTCCGGGGTCAGGCGGGCGCCGGCATCGGCCTGGACCACCACCTTCTGAACCCGGCCGCGGTTGACATAATCGTTGATCAGGGCCGAGCCAAATGCCGTGGCGACCACGGTGTTGATGGAGGAGAACCCCACCCCCAGGGCTTCGGCCTTGCGGCGGTCAATGGTCAGCCGGAGCTGGGGGGCATCGGGCAATCCTTCCACCATGGCATAGGCAATGGCCGGGTTCTGGTTGGCCTGGTCCAGTACCTGGTTCAGGGCCTGTGCCAGCTTTTCCCGGCCCAGGCCGGTCCGGTCCTGGAGACGGAGGGAAAAGCCCCCGGCATTGCCCAGGCCGTCCACGGGCGGCGGGTTTACGGCAAAGGCAGACCCGTCTTTATTTCCGAAAAGAAAGATGTTGGCGGCCTGGGCCTCATCCATGGCAGACTGTCCCCTGCCCCGTTGGGACCAATCCTTGAGAGAGGGAAATGCCAGGGCCGCGTTCTGGCCCATGCCTGAAAAACTGAACCCGATAACCGTGATCACGGATTCCATTGCCGGCCGGGACAAAAGGTAATCCTCCATCTTCTTGGTCACCTCAAGGGTCCGGCCGTAGGCGGCATTGGGGGGCAATTGCACGTTGACCAGGAGGGTGCCCTGGTCCTCGGCCGGCACAAAGGACTGGGGCAGGCCAAGATAGGTGTAGCCCAGGAAGGCGGCCAGGGCCCCGTAGATGCCCATCACGCGCCAGCCCCGGGTCACCAGACCGGAAGCCACCCCGGTGTATCCGCCGGTGATCTTCCCGAACACCCGGTTGAACAGGCCGAAAAACCCTTTTTTCGCATGGCCCTGCCCCTGGGGAACCGGCTTGAGCATGGTGGCGCACAGGGCCGGGGTCATGGTCAGGGCCAGGAAGCCGGAAATAATAATGGAGATGGCCATGACCATGGAAAACTGCCGGTAGATAATGCCCACGGACCCGCTCATAAAGGCCAGGGGAAAAAATACCGCCGAAAGCACCAGGGTAATGCCCACCACTGCCCCGGAAATCTGCTTCATGCTCTTCCGGGTGGCCTCTTTCGGAGAGAGCCCCTCTTCGGCCATGGTCCGCTCCACGTTCTCCACCACCACAATGGCATCGTCCACCAGGATGCCGATGGCCAGCACCATGGCAAACATGGTCATCATGTTCACGGAAAATCCCAGGGCCCACATCAGGGCCAGGGTGCCCAGCAGGCAGACCGGCACGACAATGGTGGGGATCAGGGTATACCGGAAGTTCTGGAGAAAGAGCAGGATCACTATAAAAACCAGGAGAACCGCCTCACCCAATGTATGGAGCACCTTTTCAATGGCCACGCTGACAAACCTGGACGTATCATAGGGAACCGATATCGCCATGTCTGCCGGCAGGGTGGCGGAAAGTTCTTCCAGGCGCAGTTTTATCCCCTTTACGGTGTTCAGGGCATTGGCCCCGGGCGCCAGCTGGACTGCGGCGCAGGACCCGGAGATTCCGTTGATCCGGGAATCAAAGTTATAGGACTGTGCCCCGATTTCGACCCTGGCCACGTCCGAAAGCCGGACAATGGAACCGTTTTCATCGGCCCGCAGGACAATGCGGCCGAATTCCTCCGGGGTAACAAGGGTTCCCTGAAGGGCAAAGGAGGCCATCAGTTCCTGGCCTGCCGGACCGGGCCGGTCGCCGAAACTGCCGGCCGGCACCTGGACGTTCTGGGCAGCCACAGCCGTATTCACATCCGCCATGGACAGGCCGTATTTCAGCAGTTTTTCCGGGCTCACCCAGACCCGCATGGCACTCTCCGAGGCAAAGAACTGCACCTTGCCCACCCCGGGTACCCGGCGGATCTCGTTGTTGATATTCCGGGCCATGAAATCGGCCAGGGCCTGGGGATCCTTGCCTGAATCCTTATCCTTGTAAGAGAGGCAGTAAATCACCAGAAATCCGGCATTGGCCTGCTCCACCTGGAGCCCTTCCTGCTTTACCGCCTCGGGCAGCCGGGACTCGGCCTTTTTGATCCGGTTCTGGACATCCACCTGGGCCAGGGCGGGATCAGTGCCGGGCTGGAAGGTTACGGTAATCTCACCGATCCCGTTGGAACTGGAGGTGGACTCATAGTAGAGCAGGCCCTTGGCCCCGTTCAGCTCCTCTTCTATGAGGCTGACCACAGAGTCGTTGAGCACCGTGGCCGATGCCCCGGGATAGGTGGCCTGGATGGTAATCTGGGGCGGGGCCACCTGGGGATATGTTTCCACGGGTAGGGAGGGAAGCGCCAGGATCCCTGCCAGGCAGATGAAAATGGCCACCACCCAGGCAAGGTTGGGGCGGTTGATAAAAAATTCCGACATGGGGACTCCTTCCTAATTCATTGCAGTGTCAGGGCGATCTGTTTCAGCCATGGCCAGGGTCATACCGGGGCGGACCTTGTCCGCGCCCGTGGAAACCACCCGTTCCCCGGGCTCAAGGCCCCGGGTGATCTGCCAGGCACCGTCCAGCATGGCACCGGTGGTCACCTCCCGTGCTATGGCCCTGCCTTGGCTGTCCACCACCATGACCCGGGCCTGGCCTCCGGCATCCCGGAGCACGGCCCGCTGGGGCACAAACACCGCCCTGGGATACTCGGCCAGGGGGGTCTGTATCCGGACAAACATCCCGGGCAGCAGCAACCCGTCCGGGTTGGGAAACAGGGCTCTTAAAGACACCTGGCCGGTTCCCTCGTCCACCCGGGTATCGGCAAAAAGCAGCCGGCCCTGGCGGGTGGCGTTAATCTCCGCCAGGGTCAGGGAAACCCGGGCTTCTGTTTCCGGAAGGCCTCCTGCCCGGGCCAGGCCGCTCTTCAGGCGGAGGTAGGCGGACACGGGCTGGTTAAAATCCGCGTAAATGGGATCAAGCTGGCGAATCTCCGCCATTACCGTGGCCCGGCTCTGGTCCACCAGATCCCCGACAGAAACCTGGGCCCTGCCGATACGGCCGGAAATAGGCGCCTTGACCGTGGCATACCCCAGATTCAGGCGGGCGGTCTTAATCCGGGCCTTTGCCGCCTGGATTGCCGCCTGTCCTTTTTTTACGTTTGCATCGGCAGAATCAAAAGACTGCCTGGAGACCGTCCCGGTTTTCACCAGCTTTTCGTACCGGTTGAACTGGGTGGTGGCGTCATAGAGGTCTGCCCGGGCCCGGGCAAGTTCTGCCTCGGCACCGGCCAGGTCAGCCTGAAACGGGGCCGGGTCAATGCGGAAAAGGACCTGGCCTTTTTCAACTTCGCTGCCCTCTTCAAACTCCCGGCTCAGCACGATCCCGGTGACCCGGGCACAGACCCGGGCGGACCGCACCGGAGAGATGCGGCCGGGAAGTTGAGCGGTTTCCGTATAAGAACGGGTTTCCACGGTTACAATATCCACGGCCGGTGGCGGAAACCCGGCCTGGTTCTCTTCAGGCGGCGGGGGTTCTTTTTCCAGGCAGGAAAACAGGGACAGGCAGAGCAGAATCGCCAGCACTGCTGTTGATGGTTTTGATTTCATGGTCAGACTCCTTGACGCTAAGGTGTTAACAACGGCTAAAAGCTGGGCGGTCCATATCCGGGCAGAGATAGACCCCCTTGAATTTTAAAAACAGGGCAATTGACATGGCCATGGCAGCGGCCTCGGCCAGGGGAACGGAGATCCAGACCCCGCTGATCCCCATGAACCCGGGCAGCACGGCTGCAAAGCCCAGGGTAAACCCGAAGCTGTTCATTCCCGCAATCAGGGCGGAAATCTTGCCGTTTCCCACGGCGGTGAAAAAGCCGGAGGCCAAGATGGTGATGCCGTTGACCAGAAAGGCAAAGGCAAAAATCCTGAATCCCTGTGAGGCAATGGCAAACACCTCGGGGTCACGGGTGAACCACCCGATGATCTGGTCTGTTCCGGCCTGGCCCAGGGCAAACACCAGCAGGGAAGCCCCCAGGGAGGCGGTAAGCGCCTGGCCGGCCAGTTGACGGATCTTGGGGAAATTGCCTGCCCCGAAGTTAAAACTGAACACCGGGGCCGTGCCCATAATCAAGCCC
>JAKSAX010000084.1 GCA_022361395.1 Desulfobacterales bacterium
AGGCAACTCTTTTTTCGGGGTGTTCAGCTGATCCGGCGGGGCGGTGCAGGCGGTGATCACCAAGAGCTGCAAAAGCAGCGGCAGAATCAGAGGACCCGGTTTCAACCCCATGGATAATTATCTCCCCGGTTATATTTCAGCGAGGATATTTGCAAACAGGACACTCCGCTCCCAGAGGCTTGCCCTGTCAATGAACTCATCTTCGCTGTGATCCTTCGCCCCGAGCGGTCCAAGGCCGTCAATAACCGGAATGCCGCGGCTTGCAATGATGTTGGCGTCAGAAACCCCCTGGCGCAGTTCCTCAACAACAGGTGTTTCCAGGTCGTTGGCAAGGGCCCGGATCTTCTCAAACAGGTCCCTGTTGGTCCGGGTCTGGGGCATGGCAGGCCGGCCGGAAACGATTTCCATTTCAGCCCGGGTTCCCGGGACGGTCCGATCTTCAATGATACCGGATAGCCGGTTTTTGAGATCAGTGCCGTCTGAATCACTCAGGAACCTGAAATCCAGGGCTGCCTTTGCAAGATCAGGCACGGTATTGGGGCCGATCCCCCCCTGAACGGTTCCGACGTTGGCTGAAATCCCTTTTTCAGGGGCGTTGAGCGCCTCAATGGCAAGGGTCTTGTGGGCAAGTTCCAGGATTGCGCTGGCCTTGTCACGGCCGGCAAAAGCGGCATGTCCGGCTTTGCCGGATATGGAAAGCCTGGCAGAAAAATTACCCTTCCGGCCTGAGACGATCTCTCCGGCCAGGCCGCCTGCCTCAAGTACATAGGCCAGGCGGGCCTTATCTGCCTCCTCCCGGATCAATGCCCGTGAGGTCGGGGAGCCTATTTCCTCGTCACTGTTAAATATAAAGGTAATGGGAAGGGTATTGATTTTCCCGGTATGTATGAGGGCCTTCAGTGCAAATATCCCGACAACAAGACCGCCTTTCATATCGGCCACCCCTGGCCCGAAGCACTTGTGATCATCCTCTTTATACCAGTTAAAGCTGCTCTCTTCAGGAAATACAGTATCCATGTGGCCGGTAATCAGGATCTGTTTTTTCCCCGGCTCATACCCCGGAGACCTGGCAATGAGATGGTCACCCAGGTTTTCCTGTTTTGAGCGCTCTAAGGAAAACCCCATCTTCCCGATTTCCAGGGCGATACGCTGTCCGACCCTGTCCACGCCTTTTTTATTTCTTGAATAGCTCTGGATGAGCACCAGCTCCCTGAGCAGGTCAAATAGCTCCTGCCTGTTATCTTTAATATATCCCTGTAGTTTTTGATCCATGACTGCTCATTCCTGTATGTTCGCGTATATTAAGGCAATTCACCGGATATTTATCCATGCCAATTACCGGGCCGATTCTGAGCAAATATTCGAAAAAAGGGGTTCTGTCAAGATAAAAACCAGGGAGAGAAATTGGTTTACAAACCCATTGGAAAACGATAGATTTCATTTGGTTTTCACCTCAGCCTGACGCCGGCATGTTGATGATACGCTCAAAATTGATGAAATGATCAAATGATTCCGGTCTCCTAAATTTATAGAGGATTTGTTCAAAAGAGCAAAACAAGACCTGAGAATTTGATGATATCATCAAAACACATAAGGGGCTACCCCCTTGATATGCTTTGATTTCTACAATGGCACAACTTTTGCTCCTGTTCTTGGGAATCGCATTTTTTTGTAGAAGATAAAATTTTTAAGAAAGGAGGGAAAACGCAAGGTCGTTTATGCCTAACCGCTGAAGACAGCATGCTGACCATGTTTCCATATCAGCTGTACTGCTTCAGACGGTTTGCAAAAACCGGCTGAATTTAACACGTCACATTTAACTTTATTTAAACTTATTTTGGAGGTTAAGATGAAAAAACTTTTGGTTATTGGTATTGCAGCTCTTTTCGGTATGGTTCTTTTTCTTGGTTCAGCCCCTGTCCAGGCCGCTGACCAGACCTTTGTCACAATCGGCACCGGTGGTGTTACAGGTGTTTACTATCCCACTGGCGGCGCCATTGCCCGTCTGGTTAACAAAGGCAGAAAAGAACACGGCATCCGCTGCTCAGTTGAAAGTACAGGCGGTTCCGTATACAACCTGAATACCATTGCAGCCGGTGAGCTTGACATGGGTGTTGCCCAGTCTGACTGGCAGTATCATGCATACAACGGTACAAGCAAGTTCGAAAAACAGGGTCCCAATAAAGACCTGAGAGCTGTTTTCTCCGTTCATCCCGAGCCGTTCACCGTTGTGGCCCGTGCCGATTCCGGTATTAAAAATTTCATGGACCTTAAAGGCAAACGCGTAAACATCGGTAACCCCGGTTCCGGACAGCGCGGCACCATGGAAGTTGTTCTGGATACCCTTGGATGGACAAAAGCTGATTTTAAACTTGCCTCCGAGCTTAAACCCGCAGAGCAGTCCAAAGCCCTTTGCGACAATAAAGTAGATGCAATCGTTTATACAGTCGGTCATCCCAACGGCTCCATCAAGGAAGCTGCCACATCCTGTGATTCCGTTGTTGTAACTGTAGACGGACCTGCCATTGAAAAACTTGTTGCAGAAAAAGACTACTACAGAACTGCTGTTATCCCCGGCGGCATGTACCGCGGAACAGATGCTGACACTAAAACCTTTGGTGTCGGTGCCACCTTTGTTTCCTCTGCAAAAGTTCCTGAAAACGTGATCTACAACGTTGTTAAAGCGGTATTTGAAAATTTTGACCAGTTCAAAAAACTTCATCCTGCATTTGCCAACCTGAAAAAAGAAGAGATGATCAAAGACGGTCTGTCTGCTCCCCTCCATGACGGTGCTGTAAAATATTACAAAGAAGCCGGCCTGATGTAATTACCGGCCTGATGCTCAGACCATAGAAAGTGTGCGGTCGGAACTGTTTAATTCAGACCGCGCACTTTTATCGTTTTTTTGTGAAAGTTACGCTTTAGCCCATTGCATTACCCCTTTTCCCATGGAGGAATCGTCACCATGACCGAAGCAAGTGAAACTGCAGCATCCGGCAAGGATGACCTGCAGGAAATGATTGCAGAGGCAGATACAGGCGCACGAAACCCAGTCGGCACGATTCCGAAAAAAATCCTTTTTTTTGTGCCCTTGATCTGGACCCTGTTCCAGCTCTGGTATGCATCACCCCTGCCGTTTATTTTTAATATTTTTGTGCTCAACGATAGTGAGGCCCGTGCAATCCACCTGGCCTTTGCCATGTTTTTAGCCTATACGGCCTATCCGACATTCAAGTCGTCCCCTAGGAACTATATACCGGTCCAGGACTGGTTCCTGGCATTGGTGGCAGCCTTTTGCGCAGCCTACCTGTTTATATTTTATACTGAGCTGTCTGACCGTCCGGGGAATCCGACCACCCTTGATCTTGTGGTGTCGGTGATCGGTATGGTCTTATTGCTTGAGGCTACCAGGCGCGCGCTCGGTCCTCCGTTGATGGTTGTGGCAACCGTGTTTCTTGCATATACCTTTTTCGGTCCACACATGCCTGAGGTCATTGCCCATAAAGGGGCCTCCCTCAGCAAGGGGATGTCACACTACTGGTTGTCCACCGAGGGGGTTTACGGTGTTGCCCTGGGGGTATCCACCGGCATGGTGTTCATGTTTGTATTGTTCGGGTCATTGCTTGAATCCGCAGGGGCCGGAAACTATTTCATCAGGACTGCCTTTGCAGGACTGGGGCATATGCGGGGCGGGCCTGCAAAGGCCGCTGTTGTCTCTTCGGGTATGACAGGGCTTGTCTCCGGATCTTCAATTGCCAATGTGGTGACCACCGGCACCTTTACCATCCCCCTGATGAAAAAGGTCGGGTTTCCGGCTGAAAAAGCCGGAGCCGTCGAAGTTGCCGCCTCAACCAACGGTCAGCTTACACCGCCTGTTATGGGGGCTGCGGCCTTCCTGATGGTGGAGTATGTGGGGATCTCCTACGTGGAAGTCATTAAGCATGCCTTTCTGCCGGCGATTATCTCCTACATTGCCCTTGTTTACATCGTCCACCTTGAGGCCTGTAAAATCGGGCTTAAGGGGATGGACAAACCCGTGACAAAAACCATCGCCCAGAAACTGCTCTCCTTTGTGATGACCTTTTTGTTCATTATCATTATCGGTGGGGCAACCTATTACGGCCTTGGCTGGATAAAAACCGTTGCAGGCGGCGCCACAATATATATTGTGACCCTGCTGCTTCTGGTTGCATATATCGGCCTGGTCTGGCTGGCCTGCCGTGTGCCTGAGCTTGAAACCACCCATGAAATCACGGAGCTTCCCGACCTTGGTGAAACCGCCCAGGCCGGATATTACTTTCTGCTGCCCATTGTCGTGCTCATGTGGTGCCTTACCGTTGAAAGGCTTTCTCCCTCCTTATCCGCCTATTGGGCCACTGTGCTGCTGTTGTTCATCGTACTGACCCAGCGTCCCCTTAAGGGATTTATCAGGAAGAACAACGACCCTGAATTCTCGTTCAAAATGGGATGGGACAACCTTATTGAGGGTCTGGTCTCCGGAGCAAGAAATATGATCGGTATCGGCGTGGCAACGGCTGCTGCCGGTATTGTGGTGGGAACGGTTACCCTGACCGGTATCGGGCTTGTCATGACCGAGTTTGTCGAGTTTATCTCCGGCGGTAATCTTATGCTGATCCTGCTCTTCACCGCAGGCATAAGCCTGCTGCTCGGCATGGGGCTGCCTACAACGGCCAACTATATTGTCGTATCCACGTTGATGGCCCCGGTTATTGTTGAGCTGGGTGCCCAGAACGGGCTGATCGTTCCTCTGGTTGCGGTTCACCTCTTTGTCTTTTACTTCGGGATTCTGGCGGATGATACCCCGCCGGTGGGGCTGGCTGCATTTGCCGCAGCCGGGATATCGGGGGGCGATCCCATCCGCACCGGTATCCAGGGCTTTACCTATGATATTCGTACGGCCATCCTGCCCTTCCTGTTTATCTTTAACACGGAACTGCTGATGATCGGCATAGGTTCCTGGTATCACCTGCTTGTGGTTATCATTGCCGCGGTTATCGCCATGCTGATTTTTGCCGCTGCCACCCAGGGGTACTGGATTACCAGGAACAAGTTCTACGAAACCATTGCCCTGCTGCTGGTGGCCTTTACCCTGTTTCGTCCGGGGTTCTGGTGGGATAAGGTATTTCCGCCCTTTAACGAACGCCCGGGAACTGAACTGGTTGAGATCGTAGAGGGCGTGGAACCCGGAAAGATGCTCAGGTTAGAGATCAAAGGGGAGACAATGAACGGGGATGAATATAAAAAATCCCTTATGCTCCCGGTGGGGTCTGCCCCCACAGGGGCGGAGCGGCTCAACGAAATCGGGTTTGAAGTCAGGACAGAAGATGACAAGGTCCTGGTGGACAACGTGGTATTCGGATCCAATGCGGAAAAGATGGGTATTGATTTTGACCAGGAGGTACTTCTGGTTAAAATGCCCGCAGACCGCCTGCCCAAGCAGATCATGTTCATACCGGCCCTGGCATTGATGGGCCTGGTTTTTATGCTGCAGAAAAAGCGCAAGGAACGGTTGGGAGAGGTTTGATTCCCGATATTTTGACCAAGGTTTAAAACAGGGGAGATCCTATGTTTAACAAAATACTTGTTCCGGTTGATATTGATTATCCAAAGACATCCAAGGCCGTGTTTCAGAATGCCCTGGAACTGGCCTCCCTCAGCGGGGCCGAGATAAGGATCGTCAGTGTAATGCCTGATTTTTCCATGCCCATTGTTGCTTCATTTGTCACCGATGACATTAAAAAAGAGGCAAGGGACCACTTTAAAGAGACACTGGACGCATTTGTGGAAAAGAACTGTTCAGGCGGCGGCCCCCGGGTATCCCACAAGGTGCTTGTGGGAAAACACTACGAGGAGATTTTAAAGGTGGCGGATAAATGGGATGCCGATCTCATCGTGGTCTATCATAACCACAGGCGGAATATAAATGAGGCTTTTTCCGGGAACTGCGCCAGGAAAATCGTTAAAAATGCCAATTGCTCGGTTTTGAGACTGCGTAATGTCTTGAAATAATCTGCTGTTGACACTATAAAAGGCCCGGGGTTTTCCTTTTAATAAGGCCCCGGGCCTTTTTTTATGCAGTCAATAATTATCGGGAGTGCTGTCATGCCGGATCAATTTTCCGTTTCCTGTCCCATGGATTATTTTGACCTTTGCCGGTTTGTCGTTGAAGTTGAAAAGAACAGGGTTATCAGCCTTAAAGGAGACCCGGATCATCCCCTCACCAGGGGACAGATCTGTCATAAGGCCAAAAACCTTGTCAGAAGACTTGAACACCCTGATCGCCTGACCCGCCCGCTGATCCGGACTAAATCAGGATTTTCCCAGCTTTCCTATCAGGATGTTTTTCAGTTGCTGGCGGAAAAGCTTGATACCGTGAAAAAGGAATACGGGAACACGGCTGTTCTTAACTATACCAGTGACGGATATGGGGGGCTGAAAAACCGGATCCAGAGCATATTTTTCAATACCTTTGGCGGAGACAGTCGTTTTTCGGGCAGTCTGTGCTGGAGTGCGGGCATGGCCGCGCAAAAGTACGATTTCGGCCAGGCCAGGGGAAACTCCCCCCTGGCGGTGCTTGACAGCGAATTGATTATCATTTGGGGCAGGAATCCCAAGGCGACCAATCTTCATCTCTTTACCTTATTGGGCCGGGCCCGGAAAAAAGGCGCCAGGATTATCGTTATTGATCCCCTTGAAACGGCAACGGCAAAACATTTTAATTCCCATATCCGGGTTAATCCGGGTACTGACGGGGCACTGGCCCTTGCCCTGGCCCGTGAAATCATTAAAGAAGATCTCCATGATAAGAAATTCATAAAAGACAACGTAGTCGGGTTTAGGCGGTTTAATCAGAGCATTAAGGAGATGACGCCGGAAATCGCCCGGGATATCACAGGGGTGCCGGCAGGGCAGATCAGGGAACTGGCCCGGATCTACGGAAAAACCAAAAGTGCATCCATCTATATCGGATACGGAATGCAGCGGTATGAGAACGGTGGCAGTGCGGTACGCAGCATTAATGCCCTGGCTGCAATCTCAGGACATATCGGGATTCCCGGCGCAGGGCTGAACTACGCATCCAAGTCCCTTGCCCCTTATCTGTCCGGGCCTGAAAAGCGGAGCCGGGAATGTGTTGTTAACCAACGGACCTTTCCTGCGCCCTGCCTGGGATCCTTCATGGCCGAGGCTGATGATCCCCCTGTTAAAATGGGATTTTTTTCCTGTGGCAATCCACTGGTCCAGACCCCGGATCTTAACCGGGCGCTTAACGGGTTTTCTGCAGTCGAGTTTACAGTGGTCTTTGATCAGGTTATGACAGACACGGCTGCCCGTGCGGATCTGATTCTGCCTGCAGCCACTGTTTTTGAACAGGAGGACCTCTTTGTCACCTCAATGTTTTCCCATTGGCTAAATTTCTCCCAAAAGGCGGTTGATCCGCCTGACACCCTGATGCCGGAATTTGAATTCTACCTGGAGCTTGCACGGACCATGGGGCTTGACCTTGGTTTTTCCTGCTCCGGTGAATACCTAGAACTTTGTGCCCTCCCCCTGATAACTGCGCTTCAGGGGGAGGGCAATTTCAAAGGAAACAGCCTGGATGACCTTGGTGAATCCAACCCGCGGTTTCACTCCCACGATACTGCCTGGGCAGACAAAAAATTTTTAACCCCCTCGGGCAAGATTGAGTTATTCAGCGAAACAGCGGAAAAGGACGGGCTGAACCCTCTGCCTGCCTTTACCCCCCCGATGACACCCCCGGAGCGGTTTCCCCTGCGCCTGTTAACCTGTCATACCGCTGACTCCATGCATTCACAGGGGTTCACGGATGTTAAGGATATTCCCGTTGTCTATGTCAACGCAGAAACAGCGGCCCGGTCAGGCCTGGGAGAGGGTGACCGGGCAGAGGTAAGAGGGGAGAACGGCAGCATCCGGGCAATTGTCAAAATTGACGGATCCATCATAAAAAACACCGCTTTTATTTACCAGGGCTACTGGCATAAAAGCGGTGCAGTTAATTTTCTAACCTGTGAACGGGTGACGGATATGGGTCACCAGGCTGCGTTTTATGACAGTTTTTGCAGCCTCTGTCCGGTGTGAGCTTTTATTCCACCGGCAGCCAGTCCTGGGTTTTGAAGAAGAATGCTATGTATCCGCGAACCTTAAGGTTGTCTTCTTCCACCCATAATTTGCACTTATAGACTTTGCCGTCTTTGGGATCCAGGATAGTGCCGCCTTCGTACTTCTTGCCGTCCAGTTCCATATCCCTGATGATTTCCATTCCGATAATGGGTTTATTTTTCCGGTCATCATCATCTTCACATTCATCACAGACCGGGTTTGGATCTTCACCGTCCTTCCGAAAAAGTTTAACTATTTTGCCATAGTATTTTCCCCCTCGTTCAGTAATCTCGACAATGGATTTGGCTTCATTGGTTTCATCATCTATGGTTTTCCACTTTCCGACAATCGGGGCTTTGGCATAGGCCGTGCAAACCATGATAAGGGTAAAGATTAAAGTCAGCGTACTCAGTCTAAGGGTTGTTTTCATAATTTTTCTCCTGAAAGGGTTATAAAAAGACCATGACAAAACACTGTTATCCTTCTTAGTCCGCTGTTCATTTTATGTCAATGAAAATTCACAAAACTGTTGACAAAAACATTTCTTCTATTTATAGAATGACTATTCTAAGTTTGAAACAGGTGTTTACAAATGGATACAACATACCGGAATACTGACGAAAATAAACTGACCCGGAAAGAGCGGGATGACCTGAGAAAACGGGAGGAAATCCTGGCTGCAGCACTTGAGATTTTTGCAGCCAGGGGGTTTCACTCCACCACAATGGCTCAGATCTCCAAGGTCTCACAGTATCCTTTGGGCACGATCTATAAATATTTCCCGGGCAAAAAAGAGATGTACCATGACCTGGTGATTAACCGGGTCCGGAATCTGGGACAGATCCTGGGGGAGATCCGCAGGGACGACTCCCTGGGGGTTTGTGACAAGCTGAAAGCCTGTCTCAAGGCCCAGGCTGACTTTTATGGCGCCAACCGTGAAGTGGTGAAAATCTATATTTCGGAGCGGAGCAATATAGACGCCGTGGCCATGCCCAAGCTGAATGAAAAGGTCAACACCTTTCATGACAGGATGGTGGCATTGTTCCAGGACCTCTTTGAACAGGGACTTGAAACCGGAGAGTTTAAACCCTATCCAAGCCGTGATATGGCCGAACTTTACGCCGATATCGTCCATTCCGCGGCCTGGGCGGCCCTGTTCAGAGATGATGATGAAACCGCCGCTGATCAAAGACTCTCCATGATTTTTGATATGTTCACCAACGGCATAGTTAAATAGACCGTATACAAAAGAGATAAGCGAATATAATTAACCGAGGATAAAGGAGTAACCCCAATGGCACAATCCATTTCAGACAGGCGGGACCAGGAATTCGTACTTCATGAAATGCTATCAGCGGCAGAACTGGCTGAATATGAATTATTCGAAGATTTCAATAAAAAGACCATGGACATGGTTGTAAAAGAGGCCAGGAACCTGGCGGTCAAAGAGATTCTGCCCACCAATAAGGAAGGTGACGAACAGGGCTGCGTGCTGGAAAACGGCACGGTTAAAATCCCCGAGTCTTTTCACAGGATCTATGATCTGTTCTGTGAAGGTGAATGGCTGGCCATGTGTGATGATCCCGAATACGGCGGCCAGGGCATGCCCAGGGTGTTGGCAACAGCTGCAGGCGAGCTGTTTACAGGTGCCAATTGTGCATTCCTGATGTATCCGGGGCTTACCCATGGGGCAGGCAAGCTGGTGGAGGAATTCGGCACGGAGGCCCAGAAAAAGACTTATCTGAAAAATCTTTTCACCGGCAAATGGGCAGGCACAATGTGTCTGACCGAACCTGAAGCAGGCTCGGATGTCGGTAACCTCACCACCACTGCAGTCAAAAATGAAGACGGCACTTACACCATCACCGGCAATAAGATTTTTATCTCAGGCGGGGACCAGGATATCACTGAAAATATCATTCACCCCGTGCTGGCCAGAATAGAAGGGGCACCTGCCGGTACAAAGGGGATTTCCCTGTTCCTGGTTCCCAAATACAGGGTAAACGAAGACGGCAGTATCGGTGAGTTCAACGATGTAACCTGCACCGGTCTTGAAGAAAAAATGGGAATCCACGGCAATGCTACCGCATCCCTCTCATTCGGCTCCAAAGGCAATTGCATCGGAGAGCTTCTGGGAGAGGAGAACAAGGGCATGAAAGCCATGTTCGTCATGATGAATGAAGCCCGCCTCGGTGTTGGAATGCAGGGGTTCGGCTTTGCCTCTGCCTCCTATATCAATGCGGTTAATTACGCAAGAGACAGGGTCCAGGGAACCGATCTGACCAAGATTTTTGACAAGGAGCCCAAACCGGTTTCCATTATCAACCACCCTGATGTAAAGCGCCAGCTCATGGCCATGAAGGCCAATGTAGACGGTATGCGCAGCCTCCTGTACTATACCGCCCTCTGTTTTGATAAGGCAGTAATCGCAGCCACTGATGAGGAAAGAGAAAAATGGGACGGCCTGATCGAGCTGCTGACCCCGATTGTAAAGGCCTACAACACAGACCGGTCCTTTGAAGTCTGCGTACAGGGTGTTCAGATCTACGGCGGTTACGGGTTCATCCAGGAATATCCCCAGGAGCAGCTGCTCAGGGACTGCAAGATTACCTCAATTTACGAAGGAACCAACGGCATCCAGTCCATGGATCTCCTGGGCAGGAAACTCGGGCTGAAAAAAGGCAAGCCCTTCATGGACCTTCTTACTGAGATGAATGTGACCATTGCCGCGGCCAAGGAGATCGAAGCAATCGAACCCCTGGCCGGCCGGGTTGAGCAGGCTGTCAACAAACTGGGTGAAGTGGCCATGCACATGGGTATGACCGCCATGTCAGAGAAGGTACTTGACGCGTTTGCCATGTCCAATCCCTTCCTGGATGTCTGCGGTGACGTCTGCATGGCATGGATGGAACTCTGGAGGGCGGTTGTGGCCCAGCCAAAAATTGAAAAAGCCAAGAAAAAAGACGTGGCTTTCTACCAGGGCCAGGTTAAAACGGCAGAGTATTTCATTACCTGGGTACTGCCTGCCACAATGGGCAAAATGGATGCGCTTCAGGGCAATATCCCGGCCATCATGGAGATGCCTGATGCTGCGTTTGCAGGTTAATGATTGATAAACCCGGATCAGCATGAAATGTGAACCTCGGGTTGGGCGGGAAGTTTGTTGAGCTGTCGTTGAGTTGAAATTGCTGATCCGGCGCAAAAGGGCAGGGGAGAAATCTCCTGCCCTTTTTTATTCGGCCCGGGGTCAGAGCCCGGACCTCTGAGGTGTTTTGAAAATATCAAAGATCCGGACCCGGCATGCTGTCTTACAACGGGGAATGTTCTATGGGCGGATGGGCCTTCATGTATTCAAGACGGTTCAGGCCGTTGATATAGGCAAGGGCGGAGGCCGTGATAATATCGGGATCTGCCCCTTTACCCAGAGCCACGATACCGTCTTCCTTAAGCCGGACCGTTACCTCGCCCTGGGCATCGGTTCCCTCTGTGAGGGCGGATATGGTAAACCGCAGGAGCTCGGACTTGGTGCCGGTGAGTTTTGAAATAATGTTGTATACCGCATCAATGGGACCGGAACCCTCTGTGGCCCCCTGGACCGGCCTGCCGTTGATGTTGAGCTGGACAGAGGCTGTGGGAAAGACGGTATTGCCTGACAGGACATGGATATATTCCAGGCAGAAAACCTCTGAAGACCTGAGAACCCCCTCATTGATCAGGGCTTCGATATCTTCGTCCTGGATGCTCTTTTTCTTGTCTGCCAGGTTTTTGAATTTCTTGAAAACCGTATTCAGCTCCTCGTCTGACAGGTTGTAACCCATCTGCTGGATGTGGGCGTTCAGGGCGTGGCGTCCGGAGTGTTTGCCCAGCACCAGGTTGTTTTTGGAAATTCCCACGGTTTCAGGTTTCATGATCTCGTAGGTCATGGGGTTTTTCAATACCCCGTCCTGGTGGATACCGGCTTCGTGTGCAAAGGCATTCGCCCCCACAATTGCACGGTTGGGCTGAACCAGGATCCCGGTGATCATGGATACCAGCCGTGAGGTGGGATAGATACGGGTGGTGTCTATTCCCGTGGTATGGGGAAAGAAGTTCGGACGGGTATTCAATGACATGACCACCTCTTCCATGGAGGTGTTTCCCGCACGTTCGCCGATGCCGTTAATGGTGACTTCCACCTGGCGGGCGCCGTTTTTAACGGCGGCCAGTGTATTGGAGGTGGCCAGGCCGAGATCGTTGTGGCAATGGACAGACAGCACGGCCTTGTCAATGTTGGAGGTGTTTTCCATTACATATTTGACCAGTTCGCCAAACTCTTCCGGGATGGCATACCCGACGGTATCCGGCAGGTTGATGGTGGTTGCCCCGGCATCAATCACGGATTCAAAAACCGTGCACAAAAAATCCTTGTCGGATCTTGAGCCGTCCTCTGCGGAAAATTCAACATTGTCCGTAAATGAGGCTGCCAGTTTTACCGCTTCAACCGCCTGGTTCAGCACCTCTGCCGGCTCCATTTGAAGTTTGTACTTCATGTGAAGTTCGGAAGTGGCGATAAAGGTGTGAATTCTGGGATTGACTGCATCCTTAATGGCGTCCCAGCCCCGCAGAATATCCTCTTTACTGGCCCGGCACAGCGCCGCCACCTGGGTCTTTTTCAACTCGGCGGATATGGCCTTTACCGCTTCATAATCCCCCACTGATGCAGCGGGAAAGCCCGCCTCAATGACATCCACTCCCAGCGCTTCAAGCTGGGTTGCGATCCTCAGCTTTTCAGCCTGGTTCATACTTGCCCCGGGGGATTGCTCTCCATCCCTCAAGGTCGTGTCAAACACAATTATCCGTCTGTCGTCATTCATTTTTTATATCCTTAAATTTATTTTTGCCTAAGGGACCGCGTTAGAATCAGCTCACATTCTGTTTGCAAAATACCCGGTGGCTTAAGGGGTTTTATAAACAGGCCAGGTGACGTTATTTTTACGCGATCGTTAAGGCCAAATTACTCATTCTCGTTATTGGTCTGCATTATCCGTGTCCAGGGAAAGCTTATACTGAAAACTGTCAGCCAATGCCTGCCAGCTGGCCTCGATAATATCCTCGGAAACCCCGACCGTTGAAAAAACATTTTCCGTGTCCCTGGACTCGATAAGAACGCGTACTTTTGAATCAGTTCCGTCTGATCCGTCAATCACACGAACCTTAAAGTCAACCAGTTGCATGTCATTGACACTGGGATACATGGCAGACAGGGCCTTCCTTAAGGCATTATCCAGCGCAGAGACAGGACCGTCACCCTCTGCAGAGGTGATCTCTGCTTTGTCTCCCACGCGGATTTTGATCATGGCATGGGAATAACAGGGGCGTTCCTTGTCTTTTTCAACCACCACCCTGAAGGATTCAAGGTCAAACCGGGACTTATACTGCTCGGTGAGCTTTTCCATGATCAGCTTCAGGGAGCCTTCCGCTGCATCAAATTCAAATCCGTCGTTCTCAAGCTCCTTTATGTTGGAGACGATCATGGCCTTTCTGGCTTCATCATCCCCCAGGTCCACACCAAGCTCTTTGGCTTTGTAAATGATGTTGCTTTTGCCCGATTGTTCCGAAACCAGTACCCGCCTCTGGTTGCCCACCAGTTCCGGGGCCATGTGTTCATAGGCCTTGGGGTTTTTCATGATGGCTGAGACATGGACCCCGCCCTTGTGTGCAAAGGCGGACTGACCCACAAAGGGGCGGCTGCTCACCGGCGGCACATTGGCGGTTTCGGAAACGAACCTGGACAGGTTCTGAAGCTTGGCCAGGTTTTCCGGGCTGATGCAGTCCCGGTTCATCTTCTGGGACAGGATGGGGATAATGGCTGTAAGATCGGCGTTTCCGCACCTTTCCCCGTAACCGTTAATGGTTCCCTGGACCATGGTGGCTCCGGCATGGACCGCGTTGACTGCGTTGGCCACGGCCATGGCACAGTCATTGTGGGTGTGGATGCCGAAAATCAGGTCGTCACGCTCCCCGAAATGGGCAATGGTTTCCCTGGTAATGGTATCGATATCACAGGGGAGGCAACCGCCGTTGGTGTCGCAAAGCACCAAACAGCCGGTTCCTCCTTCAACAGCCGCCTCCAGTGTGGCAAGGGCGTAGTCTTTATTGGCCTTATAGCCGTCGTAAAAATGTTCGGCATCATAGATGACCTCCCGGCCCTGATCCAGTAAAAAAGCAACGCTTTCCCGGATCATGGCCAGGTTTTCCTCAAGGGTATTGGACATGATGGATTCAACATGCAGGTCCCAGGTCTTGCCGAAAATGGTGACTGCCGGGGCGCCTGAATCAATGAGTGCCTTAAGGTTGGCATCCTCTTCACAGGTTCTGCCCTGGCGCCGGGTGGAGCCGAAAGCCGTAATCCTGGCCTGTTTGAATTCCACCTCCCTGGCCAGTTCGAAAAAGGCCTGGGCGCCGGGATTGGATCCGGGCCATCCCCCTTCAATATAGTGGATACCGGATTCATCCAGGCGCATGGCAATTTTAAGCTTGTCTTCAGGGGAGAAAAATATGTTTTCACCCTGCATGCCGTCCCTGAGGGTGGTATCGTAAAGAATTGCCTTTGCAGCAGTCTTGTTTTCCATTGGCTTTTCCATAATTACTTCCCGTTTTCCCTGCCCAGGGCGATGGCGCCTGTGGATGCGATCTCCACAATTCCCATGGGCTGCATCAATGACATAAAGGCCTTGATCTTTCCGCTGTCACCGGAGATTTCAATGACAAAGTGGTTATGGCCGACATCAACAATCTTGGAGCGGAAGATATCAACGATGCGCATGATCTCCGCCCGTTTTTCCGTTTTTGCATGGACTTTGATCAGGGCGAGCTGGCGCTCGACGTATTTCTTTTCCGTGAGGTCGTTAACCGTGATGACATTGATCAGTTTGTGAAGCTGCTTTTTGATCTGCTCAATGATATGGGCGTCGCAATAGGTGACCATAGTAATGATGGAGACATCCGGGTCAATGGTTTTGGCCACGCTCAGGGAGTCAATATTAAATCCGCGGCCGGAAAAAAGGCCGGCGATCCTGGACAGCACACCAGGTTCATTATCAACAAGTATCGAGAGTAAGTATCTATTGGTTTCCATTTGGTCTGTCCTTTCTAAACCAGAAGCATGTCTGTGATGGCACCGCCGGCCGGCACCATGGGGTAAACCGATTCCTCACGTTCAACAATAAACTCCATGATAACGGTTCCCGGTGTGTTCAGGCCCTCTTGCAGGGTGGCGGTTACTTTTGCGGGATCATCGCATTTAAATCCGCTGGCCCCGTATGCCTCTGCCAGTTTTACAAAGTCAGGGGCGTCTTCCATGTTTGTGTCGGCATAGGACCTGTCATAGAAGAACTCCTGCCATTGCCTGACCATGCCGAGGAAGCGGTTGTTCAGAATAACGATCTTTACATCGAGTTTGGATGCCACGGCAGTCATCAACTCCTGGGAGTTCATCTGGATGGAACCGTCACCGGCTACACAGACAACCAGCTTGTCCGGCTGGCCGGCCTTGGCGCCTATGGCGGCGGGCAGGCCGAATCCCATAACCCCGAGGCCGCCGGAGGTGATAAAGTGGTTGGGCCGGTCAAAGTGATAATACTGGGCTGTCCACATCTGGTTCTGTCCGACCTCTGTGGTGACAATGGCCTTGCCTTCGGTCACCTCATACAGTTTCTCAACCACATACTGGGGTTTGATGACGTCATCCTTCTGCTCGTACTTCAAAGGCGTGGTCTGTTTCCACTCGTTTATCCGGGCCATCCAGGCATCCCTGTCCTGATGAAAATCTGCGGGATCCTCTTTTTCCATGAGTGCCAGGATATCGGCAAGTGCCATCTTGCAGTCACCCACGATGGGACAGTGAACCTCTATATTCTTATGGATGGAGGTGGGATCGATATCGATCTGGATGATTTTTGCATCAGGGGCGAATTTTTCAATATTACCGGTGACCCGGTCGTCAAACCTGACGCCGGCGGCAAAGATCAGGTCGGAATGACCGATGCTCATATTTGCCCTGTAAGTGCCGTGCATGCCCAGCATGCCCAGCCACTGGTCGTCGGAACCCGGGAATGACCCCAGTCCCATGAGAGAGCCTGTCACCGGAATATTGGCCAGCTTGGCAATCCTGGTGATCTCTTCCGAAGCTTTGGAGGAGATCACGCCGCCGCCTGCAAAGATAACGGGACGGCGGGCAGCCTTGAGCATGGATACGGCTTTGGCCATCTGTTTTTTATTGGGTTTGTAATTGGGTTTATAGGATCTCATCTTAGTGGGTTCAGGCATATCAAATTCGATTTCCGCCTGGATGACGTCCTTTGGAAGATCCACCAGGACGGGGCCCGGCCGGCCCGAACTTGCAATATGAAAGGCCTCCTGGATGGTGCCGGCCAGTTTGGCCGGATCCTTGACAAGGTAGTTGTGCTTGGTACAGGGTCGTGTGATGCCGACAATATCAACTTCCTGGAAGGCATCGTTTCCAATGAGGCCGGTGGGTACCTGGCCTGTAAAAACCACCATGGGAATGGAATCGGAATGGGCGGATGCGATGCCGGTAACCGTGTTGGTCGCACCCGGACCGGAGGTAACCAGTGCTACACCTGTGGTCTTATGGGCCCTGGCATAGGAATCGGCCATGTGTACGGCACCCTGTTCATGGCGGACCAGAATATGGCGCAGGTCATCGTGTCTGTCCAGTTCATCATGAATATCAATGGTGGCACCGCCGGGATAGCCGAAAATTGTATCAACTCCCTGGGATTTAATCATTTCAACGAGGATTTGAGCCCCTGTGCGTTTCATTGTTTTCTCCTGTTAGGTATTTTTGAATATTGCCCCGTTGCCTGCGGAGGTAACCATCCGGGCATACCGGGACATATAGCCAGTTTTTATTTTTGGTTCCGGTTTTTCCCACTGGGTGAACCGGTCCTTTATTTCGTCTTCGGAAACCATCAGTTCAATGGTTTTATTGGGAATGTCAATCCGGATCCGGTCGTTTTCACGGATCACGGCAATAATTCCGCCCTGGATGGCTTCAGGGGATACATGGCCGATACTGGCCCCTTTTGTGCCACCTGAAAACCTGCCGTCGGTGATCAATGCACATTTATCATCCAACCCCATGCCTGCAATGGCAGAGGTAGGAGTGAGCATTTCCCTCATGCCGGGTCCGCCGGCAGGACCTTCATAACGGATAACAATCACATCGCCGGGATTGATATCCCGTCCCATAATGGCTGCGGTTGCCTCCTCTTCCGACTCAAAGACCCTGGCAGGGCCTTGGTGGGTCATCATTTCAGGCAATACAGCGGACTGCTTGACCACACAGCCTTCCGGTGCAAGATTGCCAAACAGCACCGCAAGTCCTCCTTCTTTATGATAAGGATCTTCAACCGGCCTGATGACTTCAGGATACTTTACCCTTACATCATCAAGATTCGCCTCGATGGTTTGTCCTGTGGCCGTGATCAAACCGGTATCAATCATCTTGTTGTCAGCAAGTACTTTCATCACCGCCTGGATACCGCCTGCAGCATCCAGGTCTTCAATGTGGTCAGCCCCGCCCGGGCTTAAGGAGCAAAGATGGGGGGTCTTTTTACTGACCTCATTGATAAGGCTCAGCGGAATCTCAACCCCTGCCTCCGCAGCAATGGCCTTGAGGTGAAGCACGGTGTTGGTTGAACACCCCAGGGCCATGTCAACGGCCAGGGAGTTCATAAAGGCATCACGGGTCATGATTTTATCCGGAGTGATCCCTTTTTTCAGCAGTTTCATGACCTGAATACCGGCTGCTTTGGCCAGGCGGATCCTGCTGGACATGGGGGCGGGGATGGTACCGTTGCCGGGCAGGGC
This sequence comes from Desulfobacterales bacterium, assembly GCA_022361395.1. Taxonomy (GTDB): domain Bacteria; phylum Desulfobacterota; class Desulfobacteria; order Desulfobacterales; family Desulfobacteraceae; genus Desulfobacter. The sequence goes on from JAKSAX010000084.1 coordinate 18,013, forward strand.
CATGCCAATGGCTTCTGTGAGGCAGTTCATGGAATTGGCCGTGAACATGCCGGCACAGGAGCCGCAGGTGGGACATGCCGCATCCTCAATTGCGCCTAACTCCTGTTCAGTCATTTTACCGTTCTGAACCGCACCCACTGCCTCAAAGATGGAAACCAGGTCGATTTTTTTAGACCTGTCCTTGGGGTGGCGTCCCGCAAGCATGGGACCGCCGCTTATAAATATGGTGGGAATATTTAACCGTGCTGCAGCCATGAGCATGCCGGGTACGATTTTATCACAGTTGGGCACCATGACAATGGCGTCAAACGGATGGGCTGTGGCCGTGACTTCAATGCTGTCTGCAATGAGCTCCCTTGACGCCAGTGAGTAGTGCATGCCTTTGTGGTTCATGGCTATTCCGTCGCAGACCCCTATGGTGGAAAATTCCATGGGAGTCCCGCCTGCCATACTGACACCGGCTTTTACGGCATTCACAATCGTGTCCAGGTGCATATGTCCCGGTATGAGTTCATTGGCAGAGTTGGCAATGCCGATGAGCGGCTGCCGGATTTCACGGTCCGTATAGCCTAACGCTTTCATAAGCCCTCTGTGAGGGGCTCTTGCTACACCTTTTGTTGCAGTATGGCTTCTCATGATAAAAAATTGGTCTCCCTAAAAACCAGAAAAGCCGTTACCGGCCCTCTTGGGGCTGGTAACGGCTTTTTTCGGTTTATCTTTAGTTTAAGCCACTAATAGCCCCTTCGCCCGGAGGTGAGAATAATCACCTCCACGATAATAAGGACTAGTAGGCTGTGGATAAATGTATTTTTCATAATATTTAGTCTTTCTTAAAAAGATTTATTATATATTAATCCTGTTTAAGTCAAGTAAAAACTTCAAAGGGCAATACTTTTATTTATCACAGGACCGGCCGGTGAAGATCCCTGCAGGGAATCCAGGTGATAAAAAGAAATTAATTTGACAACCAAACAGCTGTTTAGCTATACTTCAGGAGTACTTTTCACTACAGCAGAAGGTTAGTACGATTCCTTGAATTTAATACAAAATTAAAACCCGCGGTCCATAAAATCACCATGACTGACAGACAACTTTATACGCGGTTATCCTTTGTGATGACCGGAACCGTCACCGTTCTTACCGGTCTTGCCCTGTACGTCAAGGCCCTCCCTCTGATCCTGCCCGGTGTTGCTGCCCTAGCCGGTATATGGGCAAGCAGTCTTTATTTAAGGGAGAGGAGCATGACCTGGGCAAGAGTGCTGACCCTGGTATATCTTGGCTATGCCACCTGGTTTGCATGTCTGACCGGCGGATTTTACAGCCCCGGGCTCTTATTGCTCTTTTTCACCCCTGTGATTGCAGGCTTTAATTCAGACAGAAAATTATTTCTGGTATCAAATGGCCTGGTCGCGGCGGTTCTGGCTTTTTTCTATCTTGGGCCTGCCTGGGGACCCGGTGCCATGAATCTGAATACCCACCGCCTGTTTTTTCTCGGGGTTGTATTTCTGACCTTTGGTGCGGGATTAGGGCTCGGTATGACCAAACGGCAGGAAGACCGCCGCCGGATGGAAGCCTCAATGAAAGCCTCTGAAGATAATTTAAACAAGGTCTCTGAAGATGCAAAAAACGCCCTTGAGGTAAAGGACAGGTTTCTGGCCAACATGAGTCATGAAATCCGGAATCCCATGAACGGGATAATCGGAATGATGCACGTTCTCCTGGATTCGGACCTGGATGAAGAGCAGCGCAAACATTCAAATATTGTTTACAGCAGTGCCAGAGCCTTGCTGTCCATCGTAAATGATATTCTGGACCTGTCCAAAATAGAGGCAGGCAAAATGGAACTTGATATCCGCCCCTTTGATCTTGATATTGCCATAGAGGATATTGTCTCCCTGCCTGAGCTCCAGGCCAGGCAAAAAGGAATCGACTTTAACTATACCATTCATGCAGATGTACCCAAGCTGCTTAAAGGCGATATCGGAAGAATCCGGCAGGTGATTTTAAATCTTACGGGCAATGCCATAAAATTTACGGAAAGCGGCTCTGTGGGACTGGAAATAAAGCTTAAGGAGGACGGGCCTGAAAAGGCACGGCTCCATTTTTGCATTGAAGATACCGGAATCGGCATCAGTGATGAGGTACTGGCAGGTCTGTTTTCTGCATTTGTCCAGGCAGATGCCTCTATCACAAAAGAATACGGCGGCACCGGACTCGGCCTGTCCATTGCCAAGCTGATGGTTGAAAAAATGGGCGGCAGGATCGGTGCCGAAAGTATAGAGATGATAGGATCGACTTTCTGGTTTGAACTGCCCCTGGATAAACAGGCACCCGGGGAAACAGTCATAGACCTGGCAGCCGTTCCCCTGAGAAAGAGCAAGGTGCTTGTGCTGAGTGATGCCGAAGCCCCGAGCAGGCATTTAAGCGCCTCCCTGACCGGCAGCAGCATAAATTATGATACTGCCAGGGGGCAGACAGAGGCCTGTGAGATGCTTAAATCAGCCAGGGATGAGGGAAAACCCTTTCACGTCCTTATTACAGAGGTCCAGGAATCAGATCAGTTTGCCAGGGCCATCGGTAAAAGAATTCAAACCAATGATGAATTTTCCAAGATCAAGTTGATTCTGGTTACTGCCGTGGGCCAGAAGGGAGATGCCAGGGAGTTTGAAGAGATGGGATTTTCAGCCTATCTGAGCCTGCCCCTGGAAGAGGGGATACTCCCGGATTGCATCCGGGCAGTCTTTGCCTCATCTTCCGACGATGAGACCAACGGCCATCCCCTGATCACCCGGTTTACACTTGCAGAGAGTAAAAAGCAGTGTTGCAGGATTCTTGTTGTTGAGGATATGGAAACAAATTTAATTACAGCCAAAGCCCTGATAAACAAGCAGGGATACAATACAGATGAAGCACGGAACGGTGCGCTGGCAGTGGAGAAAGTAAAAACAGACCAGTATGACCTTATCCTGATGGATTGCCAGATGCCGGTGATGGACGGATATGAGGCCACCCGTCAGATTCGTGCGCATGAAACGGAACAGGGCCTTGAAAAAACCCCTATCATTGCCATGACCGGCAATGCCTTTGAAAAGGACAGGGAAAAATGCTTCCGGGCCGGTATGGATGATTTTATTCCGAAACCGGTTGAACCGGACATCCTTAACAGGAAGCTGCACAACCACTTGTCCAGGGAGGGAAACAACAGGATTTGCGGAGCAATTGAACCTGAAGTCTCAATTGACCCTGTCCGGTCCCGGGAACTGCCCCCTGTATTTGACCGGGAAAAATGCAATGAAAGATTCGGTAATGATGATGAATTGATCCAGGTGGTCCTGGATTCTTTTATGCAGGAGACCCCGGATCTTATCAATAATCTGACGACGGCGGTCCGGGATCAGGATGCAGACAACATAAGGTCCTGTGCCCATGCCCTGAAAGGCTCGGCAGCCAATGTAAATGCCGAGCAGCTGAAAGAGACGGCATTCAGCCTGGAAAAAATGGCTGACCAGGGTAATCTCGAATCCGCAGGCCAGATGCTGGCCACCATAGAAAATCAGTTAAATGCCTTTACCGGAGAAGCCCGAATATGATTGACTTGGAAACCATGTCCGTTCTTGTGGTTGATGATATGAAAAGCATGCGCCTGACCATCCGGAAAATGCTGAGGAACCTGAATATCGGGAAAATGCTCAGGTTTGCCGAAAACGGAAAGGCCGGCCTTGAGGTGCTGGCGACCACCCCCTGTGACCTGGCCATCATTGACTGGAATATGCCGGTGATGAACGGCAGTGAGATGCTTAACCGGCTCAGGCAGGACAAGGTCCTCAGGGATATGCCCGTGATCATGGTAACAGCGGAGAATGAGCGGGATATCGTATCAGAGGTGGCAGAGCATGAGATCGATGCCTACCTGCTTAAACCCCTGACCCTGGCTGCCCTTGATAAAAAAATAAAAATGGTTGTCCACAATGCAAACAACCCGGACCAGGCCACGGTGCATATCCTCAAGGCAAGGGAATCGGAAGAGGCCGAGGATTATGAGGCTGCCATAGAACAGATCCGCCTTGCCCTGCGCCACAAACCGTCAGCCTCAAGGATATTGCGTAAACTCGGCCTGCTGCATTTTAAAATCGGTAAAACGGGGATAGGTGAAAAATGCCTGCAAAAGGCCATCTCAGTAAACCGTCAGGACACCATCTCCCGGGATAACCTGGCCCGGCTGTACGTTAAAAGAAAAGAGTACAAAAAGGCGGCAAAGATCTATCTTGAAATTCTCTCCCTGAGCAAACGGTATTTCGGTACTGCCACCCGGCTGGGCGAGACAATGCTGGTTAACGGGTACAAGGGGGAAGCCATTGAACTGTTCTCCAGGATAATTGCCAAATCAAAACGGAACAACGCCCTTAAGGATAAAATCATAGACATCTGCCAGGAAAACCACGAGGTTGAATTTGCCGCAAGCCTGATGGAGCAATCCCTGAAGGAAAACCCCTCTAACTATGATCTCATGTATAAGCTCGGAATGCTGAGCTTTGATGCAGGGGATTATGAAAAGGCGCTCTCATATTTCCGGACGATTGATTCCCACAAAAAGGGCCATGTTGATGCCAAGCTCCAGATTGCCAGGATCTACTATATTAACCGCAGGGTCCTGCAGGCAGATGAGTACCTGCGCCAGGTGCTCCGCCTGGATCCGGGAAATAAGGACGCCCTCTCCCTGAGACAACAATTTTAAAGAATAACGGTTCACGGAGCCGCAGTGTTCACAATCCGCTCATCCCGCTTCAAAACCGGAATGAATAAAAACATCCTCCGGTGCCGGTTTTATCACGCCCTGTTCAATCTTCGCCTTTGATATCATAGTAGTGGTCAATAACCCATTGATCCAGCCGGTATACGATCTTGACCAGAGATTTCCCTAAATCCGTGAGGCGGTAATCCACCCGGGGGGGCACTTCCTGGTAATCATGGCGGTGGACCAGCTTATTTTTGGCAAGATTTTTCAGTGTCTGTGTCAGCATCTTCTGGGAAATGCCTTCCACACGTTTCATAAGCTCCCCGTTACGCTTCGGGCCTTCTGACAGCAGGGGCAGCACCAGCAGCGACCATTTATCCCCTATCATCCCGATAATTGTCCGGGACGGACATTCTGATCCGTATGGGTCGGGTTTAAATTTCATCATCCTCCGATTAAATAAAGTTATAGTTACCAAAAGGTGCGTACTTTACTCATAGATGTATTGATATTAAATTAAACCCCATGCAAAAAGTCAAGTTCCTGACATAAACCGATCAAAGACAGAGGAGGTAAATTGTGGCATACCACAAAAAAATACTTGTAACAGGAAGCTCAGGTAATATAGGCGGGGCCGTCCTGAGAGCGCTTGTGAGAAAAGGCTTTGCCGTCCGCGCCGGGTCCACCGGTCCTGCAAACATAAAGTACCCGGAAGGGGTGGAAACTGTAAAATTGATCTACGCAGAAAAAGAGAGTGTCAAGGCCGCGGTTGAGCATGTTTCAGGCGTCTATCTCATTGCGCCGCCAATGGACCCAACGGCCCAGGAACAGCTGATACCCCTGATCGATATGGCAAAAGAGGCCGGGGTCGAACATATCATTCTGAACTCATCCTTTGGGGTCGAGTCAGAGGAAGAGGACGCACTGCGCATCACCGAGCTGTACCTGATGAACTCGGGTATAAACTATACGATTTTCCGTCCGAATTTCATTATGGAGAACTTTTCATCCGGCTTTATCGCACCGATGATAAAGGCAGGAGGCATCTTTCTCTCTGCCGCAGACAGCAAAACCAGCTTTGTCAGTGCGGAAGATATCGGTAAATCAGCGGCCTGCGCCTTTGAGCAGAGGCTTTACAGCAGAGAATTCAATCTCAGCGGCTTTGAAGCTGTTGATCACGCGGAGGTTGCCAGGGTGATTTCACACTGCTCCGGCAAGGAGGTGAGGTATCACGCCCTGACCGAGGAAGAGATGCTGAACAATGCCCGTGAACAGGGCATGCCGGAGCCCTCTGTGCAAATGTTCGGCGGCCTTTACCGCCTGACGCGGAAAGGTGTAATGGCGAGGATCTTCGACGATGTGAAAACCATCACCGGTACCGCCCCGCAATCCTTTGCCGGGTTTGCGGAAAACACTGTCTGGGAATAATTACCATCAACATGACAGATTTGTTTCACCTGCCGTGATTTTTAAATAATCCTGATTCATCTGTAAAAAATTCTGAAAAGGAAACAACATGAGAACTATAATTTCCGCCCTGTTGATTATTTCATTTATATCCGCTCCTGTTATGGGAGATACACTTCGTCCCCAAACACCTGAAGAGGTGCATAAATACTGGACTCAAGCCTTTAATGACAAAAATATCGATCAATTATGTTCACTTTATGCAAAAGATGCGGCAATGAAAGGGCCGGATGGTTCCGATATAAGGGGAAAGCACGGTATTTGTGAATCGTTAAAAGGTTTTTTGGATGTTGCGGAATCAATGGAACTTAAAACCGTTTACGTAATGGAAGGTCACAATACCGCATTGCTGCGGTCTGAATACACTTATGTGACAGTCTCCGCAGACGGAGAAAAGAGGCGTCATTTCGGACAGGGGATAGAGGTTGCCCAAAAACAACCGGACGGATCCTGGCTGTTCATACTTGACCATCCCAGTGGCGGACAATAGAGACCTGTAAAGAACCCCGGATTAATTGTTCATTACCATGAATTCGGGGTGATTCAAAAACAGATTGCCAGGGGATCCGGTTTCCGGTCTTAAATCTCAGGTTGCGGGCCTGCCACATGGTTGATTGAGGAGGCCATGTATCCTGCGCCGAACCCGTTGTCTATATTTACCACGGCAATGTTTGAGCTGCAGGAGTTGAGCATGCCCAGGAGTGCTGTCATTCCGTTGAAACTGGTGCCGTATCCGATACTGGTGGGCACTGCGATCACCGGGGCCCGGACCATGCCGCCGACCACT
>JAKSAX010000082.1 GCA_022361395.1 Desulfobacterales bacterium
ACAGGCTTGATGGTGATTGAGACTCTGTACGGAGAGGACGTGCTTCCCATGACCATGGCATTGATTTGCCCCGGACTTATGTGAAGATCCAGCACAGCCCCGTGCCGGACATAGCTTCTTCCCCGGCCGATCCGGTTGGCATAATCAGCATAGCACTCCAGGTTTTTATTCCAGGATTTCCCCCACCAGTTTTTGGCAAGTGCCCTGCCCTCAATGGTGACGGGCTTAATCTCCGGGTTTTTCTTTCTCAGGGCTTTGAGTTTTCTTTCAGCCTTTGCCTTTTTTTCGGCAACACTGACATATCTGGGAAATCCATAGCGCATATTATAAAAGCTCCGGTCAAAATCATTGTCTGTGCATTACGCCGGCAGGGAGAGCCGGAACAGGTCCATTAACCTCTTATCGTCCATTTCAGTAACCAGGGTTTCACCTGACGGGGAGACAACATTGTCTGCCAGTTCCTGCTTTTCACTGATCATCTGATCTATTTTTTCCTCAATGGTCCCCTGGGTCACAAATTTATGAACCAGGACCTTTTTTTTCTGACCGATCCTGAAGACCCTGTCCGTTGCCTGATTTTCCACGGCCGGATTCCACCACCGGTCAAAATGGACCACATGGTTGGCCCGGGTCAGATTAAGCCCCACACCGCCAGCCTTTAACGACAATACCATAAACGGACAATAGGTTTCATCCTGAAACTGGTCAATCAGCTCTTTTCTTTTTGCCACAGAGACACTGCCGTGAAGCACCAGGCCCGGGTGGTGAAAAACAGATTCGAGAAAAGATCTTAAGGGCTGGGTCATCTCCTTGAACTGAGTGAAGACGAGAATCCTTTCCCTTTTTTCATAGACGGTTTCACAGATCTGCGCTAACCGCATGAACTTTCCGCTGTGGCTTGCCTTAAAATCCCCGGAACCGGTCAGTTGGTCCGGATGATTGCACAGCTGTTTGAACCGCATGAGTGAAGACAGGATCAGTCCCTTCCGCTGGATGCCCTCTGTATCGTTAATCCGGTCCTCCAGATCTTTGACGGCATTTTTATACAGGACCACCTGTTTGGGACTCAGATGTGAATAAACTTTCATCTCCACTTTGTCCGGCAGGTCGGAGATGACTGACTTGTCAGTTTTCAACCGCCGGAGGATATAAGGGGAGATTAACTGCCGAAGCCTTGCATAGCCCTCCGGATTGTCTTTCAGTGTTTTGGCAAAGGATGAAAATTCGGATTTGTTGCCTAAAAGTCCGGGATTTAAAAAATCAAACAAAGACCAGAGATCCGACAACCTGTTTTCCACAGGGGTGCCGGTCATGGCAATCCTGTGAATGGACGGCAATTTTTTCACGGCCCGGGTCTGCTGGGTACCGGGATTTTTGATGGCCTGTGCCTCATCCAGAATCAGGCAGCGCCATGTATAGCCCTGCAGCCAGTGGTATTTTTTAACCAGGGTATAACTGGTAATGACAAGATCCAGTTTGTCCAGCCGGGCTTTGGTAAGTTCAAGATCTTTTTTCTTCCGGTTTAAAGCGTCTCTTGAATTGATAAATCCCGGGTGGGCCGCATAGGTTTTAAGGCCGGGCAGGAATTTCTCTATTTCCCCCTCCCAGTTTGAAATCAGGGACGCCGGCACCACCAGAAGGCTGGCCCCCTGTTTCTTCCCTTTTGAAAAGATACTGAGCAGGGCCAGGATCTGGATGGTTTTTCCAAGCCCCATGTCATCGGCCAGACAGGCGCCAAACCTATGGGTATTCAAAAAGTTGAGCCAGTTTAAGCCCCTGTACTGGTATGGCCGCAATTGCGCTTTGAATCCCCGGTCAGGACGGACAGCACCGGCGTTTTCAGGTTGCTGCATTTTGTGGATCACAGATTCAAGCCACTTGCCGCTGGAAACGGAGAGCTCTATATCATCATTTTGGGTTCCCATTAACTTTTGGGGATTCAGCCGGGCCCGCATGGCTTCCCCCAGAGTCAGCCCTGATCCGATCATGTCTTCGAACCGGTCACAGGCTTTCAGAGCCTGGCGGAGTTTCTCGGGATCCACAGCCACCCATTTATTCTTAATAAAGGCCAGTCCGTGATTTTCCTCAAGAATCATTTCAATCTCCCCGGGGGTAAACTCCAAGTCGCCGACGGAGATACCGGCCTTGAAATCCAGGAGGGCGTCCAGCCCGGCCACGGAAGGCTTTTTATCCCCGAGGGAAATATTCACCCCGGGAGAAGCCGCGCTTTGTTTCCACCAGTCAGGTATACGGCAGATCACCCCGCAGGCTTCGTAATCAGGTATTTCCTTTAAAAATTCAAAGGCTTCCCCGGAATCCCAGGCAAGGGGATGGAACAATTCTCCGGTATCAATGAGATCAGAGATGATCAGGCTTTTTTCACCGGCCTTGTAAACCGTTGAAAGAAGGCTGATCAGCCCGTCGTCATCATGGGTTTCAATGGCATGTTTCAATGGCAGGTGCTTGGGTTTCCCATTGGCTCCCATCCCTGCGGAATATGTGGCCATAAAAGCAAAGGGTATGGGCTGGTTTTTGTTTTCCACCAGATGAAAGAACACCCGGCCGGCGGGATGCAGGTCCGGATTCCTGCCGTGGAAATAGTCACTGACCCTTCCCTCAAACCCACGAATATCATTTGAGAATGCACTATTAAATACTGACCACAGTCCCTCCAGCATCTCCGGGGTTACATATTCGGCCCCTGCCATCATGGGACGGACCGACATGAAATCCTGAATAGTTCCAAAGGGAATGTCCACAATGGCCTCCTGCCTGAGGCTTTCCAGTTCCGGCATCCTTGAAAGCGCCCGGACAAAACACCGTGCAAAACGTATAAAATAGTCCAGTGATGTGGAAAACTTAAACCTGAATTCGTTGAATCCAAGATGAAAGAGCCAGGATTCCGGCTGGGCCGCAAAGCTATGGTAAATGTCTTCCTGGTGCCTTGCCTGTTCCCGGGAAACCTTGAGTTTTGTTTCTTCAAATTCAAGAAACAATGCCTGATCCGGCATTACCGAAGTAATCAGCTGTTTATTCTCGTTTACCAACCTTTAAATTTCCTCAAAGATATTATCTGTTAAACGGGGTAATAACAGATACACGGTCCAAACACAATAAAACCCTGGCGGGCATCAAAGATGCTTGACTTTATTACAAAACTAACATCAAATATATCTGATTTTTTATCAATTTAACCCAAATGAGGAGTAACGCTCAAAGGGACACTCTTAGAATATTCTCAGAATGGACGCAAAAAGAGGGCTGAAAGTCCTTGATCCGGAGAGGGGCAAGGCAAGTAGGGAAAACCGCTGATACAGCGCCGCCCGTTGTTACATTATTTTTTAATATCATTCAGTTGGAAAATCACATCCGGTGGTACACCCTTTGCTCAAGTATTATCAAGTACCAGTCCGGGAAAACAGATAATTTATAAACCCATTAACATTGAGAGGAGACCTGATGAAATCAAGTACGCTTAAATCCCTGGTGGCGGCAGCCACCCTCCTAATCGTGACATTCGCCTTTGCCATGCCCGGTACAGCCGGCCAGAAAGACCGCAGCTACCTGCTGACCACAGCCAGCACCGGCGGAACCTTTTATCCGGTGGGGGTTGCCCTGTCCACCCTGATCAAGGTTAAACTCCAGCCCAAGCACAAGATCGGCATGTCTGCCATCAACTCAGCCGGTTCCGGTGAAAACGTCAAGCTGCTCCGGGAAAACGAGGCACAATTCGGTATCCTCCAGGGGCTTTACGGGTACTGGGCCTGGAAGGGCATCGGCGCGGTCAAGGCCGACGGTCCTCAGAAGGAGATGCGGTCCATCACCATGCTCTGGCAAAATGTAGAGCAGTTCACCATGCAGTCCAAATATGCCAAAACCGGTACCATCGAAGACCTCAAGGGGCTTTCGGGCAAACACCTGGCCCTTGGCAAGAAAAACTCCGGCACCCTCGGGTCCAACACCTTCCTGCTGAACAACCTGGGATTTGACGTCAACAAAGACTTCAAACTGGTTCATGTGGGATACGGCCCCAGCGCAGATGCACTTCAGAACGGCCAGGTGGCAGCCATGAGTACCCCGGCCGGGGTTCCCACAGGTGCCGTGACCCGCGCCGTTGCCACCATGGGTGACAGCATCACCTTTTTAAATTTTACAGATGCCCAGATGAAAGCGGCTGACGGCGGCCTGAACCTCTGGACCCGCTATGTCATCCCTGCAGGCACTTATCCCAAACAGGCCGCAGACATCAACACCATCGCCCAGCCCAACTTCCTGGCTGTCCGGGCCGACGTGGACAAAGAAGCGGTCTACCTGATCACCAAAACCATCTATGAGAACCTGCCTTTCCTGACGGCCATCCACAAGGCCACCAGGGCCATGTCGCTGGAAAAATCCATCAAGGGCCTTCCCATGCCCCTGCATCCGGGTGCGCTCCGCTACTACAAGGAAGCCGGTTTGACCGTTCCCGAGCGCCTGGTGGCCCAATAATACCCCCCACCACGGATATTCCCGGAACTAAAGCCGCCTGCTGCAACGGTCAGCAGGCGGCAAAAAGAACGAAACACTGCACAGGAGACCGCTTTCCATGGCAGACAACGGCTGGCAGGAAAAATCATTGCTGATCATCGGGGCAGGTGTTGCCCTGGTGCATATCTATTTCAACACCATCGGGATACTTCCGGGATTATGGCGGAATGCCGTTCATTTTGCCGGTTTTGCCTTGATGTGCCCCCTGCTCTACCCTCTGGGCGGCAGGGACAGGCCCGGCGGAATAACGGCCTGGCTTGATATTGGGTTAGGTATTCTGGCCGCCTTCTCCGCTGTATACATGGTGGCCATGGAAGATGCGATTTACGACAGGGGGGTCAGAATGGTCCTTTCCGAGTGGGTGTTCGGGGGGGTACTCATCCTTGCCGCCATTGAACTGACAAGACGGACCACCGGGATGATCATCCCTGCGCTGATTATCCTGGGGCTGACCTACGTGGGCTGGTGGGGCAGCCTCCTGGATGGGATTTTCGAATTCAAGAGCATGAATCCCGAAACCATACTGTTCAGGAGTATTTACGGCGATGACGGGATATTCGGCAATATTGCCAGTATCTCCTCCACCTTTGTATTCATGTTCATCCTCTTCGGTGCCTTTCTCCTGAAATCCGGTGCCGGGGACTTTGTTATCGACCTGGCCCGGTCCGCCGCCGGAAGGCTTCCGGGCGGACCAGGCCTTGTGGCGGTGTTTGCCTCCGGCCTCACCGGCACCATCTCAGGGTCTGCCATTGCCAATACAGCCTCCACCGGGGTGATCACCATTCCCCTGATGAAAAAGGCGGGGTTTCCGGCCAGATTTGCCGCCGGCGTGGAGGCGGCTGCCTCCACAGGGGGCCAGATCATGCCTCCCATCATGGGGGCCGGCGCCTTTGTCATGGCCAGCTACACCCAGATCCCCTATACCACCATTATCGCCGTTTCCGTACTTCCGGCCATCCTCTACTTTGCCACTGTGGCCTTTTTCGTTATCCTTGAGGCCAGGCGAAGCGGGGTAACAGCCCTGGATGCCGGGGATACCCCAAAAACCCTGGCTGTGCTGAGACAGGGAGGCCTGCCCTTTTTAATCCCCATTGCCCTTCTGATCGGGATGCTCATCGCCGGGTTCACACCCTCCTATGCTGCTGGACTCTCCATTGTGGCCGTAGTGGTGTTTTCATGGTTTACACCCAACAAAATCGGCCCCAGGGGCATTGTCGAGGCGCTGGCACTGGGTGCACGGAATATGGTGATGACGGCCATCCTCCTCTGCTCAGTGGGGCTGGTGGTGAATGTCATCGCCACCACCGGCGTGGGCAACACCTTTTCCCTTATGATCAACAACTGGGCCGGGGACAGCCTGATGATCGCCTTCATCCTCATTGCCCTGGCCTCCCTGATCCTGGGCATGGGCCTGCCCGTCACCGCATCCTATATTGTCCTGGGCACCCTGTCCGCACCGGCATTGTACAACCTGATCGTCGACGGCCAGATCATCCAGGCCATGGTGGACGGCAGTTTTCCGGACCAGGCCAAAGCATTGTTCATGATTGTCAAGCCGGAGGCCGTGGAGATGCTGGGCCGGCCCATGGCCGAATCCACGGCAAGAGAACTGATGGCCCTGCTCCCCATGGAACTCCAGGCCAGCGTCAGGGAGAGTGTCCTTCCCGGCCCCACACTGACCTATGCCCTTTTATCCGCCCATATGATCATTTTCTGGCTCAGCCAGGACAGCAATGTCACCCCGCCGGTATGCCTGTGCGGCTTCACTGCCGCAGCCATTGCCAAGACACCGCCCATGGCCACGGGACTGGCCTCCTGGAAAATCGCCAAGGGATTGTATATCGTTCCCCTGCTCTTTGCCTATACCGCCATCTTAAGCGGCAGCCTGATGGTAAAAATGGAAATCTTCGCCTTTGCCCTGGTGGGATTGTTTGCCCTGGCATGCGGCCTCCAGGGATTCATGATTTCCGGCATATCCGTCCTGACCCGCGCCCTTCTGATGACAGCGGGCACGGCCATGCTCTGGCCGGAGTTGATCTGGGTCCATCTGGCCGGCCTGGTCCTCTTTATTGTCATATGGACCGGCCACGTCACTGCATTGAAAAAAGCCGGGGAAAACCAGGTTTCCCAAACCTGATAACGGTGTGAGGAAAAATTTACACCGGCGGGAAAATCCCCTTTAGAATCAGCCGGAAGGAGACAAAGACAAGCAGCAGCCCCAGGATGCGGCGGAACATACCTTCAGACACTGCATTGAAGGTGCGGTTGCCCAGCCATATGCCTGTTACCATGGCCGGAAGCATCAGCAGCCCCCATACCATGACCTGCCGGTCAAAAAGCCCGTTGGCCATAAAGGTGGCTGTCTGTGCCATGGCAGCAGGAATAAAGATCAGGACCAGCAGCCGCCGCAGCAGCCGCTTGTCCAGATCCCGGCTGAAGTGAAGCACCAGCGGCGGCGCATTAATCCCGATGAAGCCTCCGCAGAAACCGGAAAAAGCCCCGACACCAAGATCCATTCCCCGTGCAGCAGACGGAATTCCCTCCGAAACCCGGGGCTTGGGCACCCGGAACAGAAACCACAGTGCCGTTAAAAGAAAAGCTAAGCCCAGGATCATCTGAAAATACCGGTTGGGCACCGCCCCCAACGCAGCCGCCCCGGCCACAGATCCCGCCACCATCAAAACCGATATGGGCATCCAGTAGCGCCGCGGCAAAGGCTGGGGATCAACCCTCACCATGGCCAGCCCCCCGAAAATATTGATAAACGAGGCCAGCACCACGGTCAGCTTCGGATCGATAAACAGCGATCCCAGCGCCACAATCACCGTTGTCGTCCCCGTTCCCGTGACCCCTTTTAAAAAAATGCGGCCAGCGCCACCAGGGGAATCAGTAATAATTCCATGGTTCTCCTCCAAATCCGCTGCAAGTAAAGCCTGCAGGGATAAGAGTACGACCTATCACTAATCAACGGCAGCGTAAAGCCCTTTTCAACATATCAACCGGGGCAGTTTTGCCGTCCGCATACCCGGAGTTCCAGGCGGCGGTGGGGTGAGGGGGTGGAGTTGCGTGGAATTTCCGGGGCCTCACGGACTGAGAGAACCGGAAATTCCCGCTTCGGAAGCAGTCACGACGACTGCTGGAGATTTAACGGAAGCCCCTCGCCCCACCGCCGCCGGGTCCGAGGCTTGAACGAAAATTCACTCATCAGCCGCGTTGCTGCAAATATACAAAATCGGGCCTCATGCATAGTAGTACGCTCCGGTTTTATATATTTTTGCGTCATACATGTGGGCAGGTTTTCACCCAAGCACGGGTTTCAGATCAACACTTACAAATCTGTACAATCGTCACTTTTTATCCTGTTATCCTTTCTTTCCTTTACCGGTGCAGTAGGCCTTAATATAGGCTGCCGGGGTCAGGTCGGTGACGGCATGGTAAAAGGCGGGCCAGTCCCCGGAGGTGAGCTGGGAGTTTTTCAGGTTTTCCACATCATAGTGGCGGATATACGCCTCCCGTATTACCGGGTTGTCTTTGATGCCGTTCCGGAC
>JAKSAX010000081.1 GCA_022361395.1 Desulfobacterales bacterium
CCGGAGGATTGGTCACTCAACCGGTAAAGGGTACCCCCCAAGGCGGTCCATTATCTCCATTACTTTCCAATATTTTATTGGATGATCTGGATAAGGAACTGGAACACCGGGGGCACAGCTTCTGCCGCCATGCCCATGACTGCAATAGTTATGTTGGATCGCGCAGAGCCGGTGACAGGCTTCTGAACTCTTCAGAGCCTTATCTCACCGGAAGACCACGGCTTAGACTTAATCGGGACAAGAATACGGTAGATCGTCCCTAGAATAGGAAGTTCCTTGGATATAGCGCTACAAGCCACAAACCACCACGCCTGAAGGTTGCGCCAGTATCAGTTTCCAGATTCAAAGGTAAACTGAAAGATGCTTTCCGCAGGGGTAAAGGCAGGAATTTTAAGAAGTTCATTTTGGAACTTAAACCAATTCTCAACGGATGGATTCACTATTTTCGTCTATCCGAGGTGAAGGGGGATTTGGAGACCTTGGCGGATTGATAAGACGCTACCTTCGCTGTGTTTTGTGGAGACAGTGGAAACGCAGATACACGCGGGCGAAACGAATGATGAAGTATGGGATATCAGAAATGCGTGCCTGGAAGTCGGCATCAAATGGCCGGGGGGGTATGGTGGAATTCTGGCACATCACATATGAATCAGGCGTTCCCAAAGAAGTTTTTTGACCAGCCTGGGCTCGTATCTCTGCTTGATACAATTTTTTGATGTTTAGAAATAATTCACGAACCGCCGTATACGGAACCGTACGTACGGTGGTGTGAGAGGACGGAGGGCCGAGCCCTCCTCCTACTCGATTGTGTGGGGTAAAAGATCTAAAATAAATACTTCCAGACCTTCCAGCCGACCTCTTCTTCCGGCTGCCAGCCCGGGGGCATCTTCATGAGGTGTTCGGGGTTTTTCCGTTTAAGATCGTTCAGATAGGCTTTTTTCTCCTGCTCCATTTTTTCCCAGGTGACGGTGCTTCGGTCAAATACTCTCTGATTTATTGTGGCGGCAATCCTGTCTACCCTTTCAATCAAGTCGTCGCTTTCCTTGGATTGTTCGAAAAAGGACATGTACCTCTTGTTTTCGATATCATAAACCCGGGCGTCGATGCTGAAGGAGCCGGCCAGCTGTGTAATGCTTCCCAACAACACGTATTGACTCTCTGTCTTTTCCGAAGCCGCCTTGACAAGCTTGTCTTCCGGAAGGTCGGTCAGTTCATCCTGGAAAGCGGTAATTTTATCCGGAGAGATAACCTCTACGCGATCGGGCCATGACAACCTTGAATAGAACATGCGGCTGATGCCTTTTTTAACATAGTCCATATCCTTGTCTGCATTAACGATAAAGGGCAAAACCGTAACGGTCTGGCTGGGTTTGGCCATGGTGTGCTGCAAGGGGAGAGCCAGGAATATGGCAGTTATCAGTGAAATAAGGAAAAATCTGTTAAACATATAGTTTTTTTTCAAAATACATATCCTTTATAGTTTCGATTTAAGCAGGGGGGTTACCACTTTCGGATCTGCCTTGCCCCTGGTTTTTTTCATGATTTGCCCCATGAAAAAACTGAAAAGTTTGGTTTTTCCGTTTCTATAGGCTTCTGCTTCATCCGGGTTGTCGCTGATGACCTCGTCCACCATGCCTTCCAATTCGGACTGGTCAGATACCTGTTCAAGACCTTTTTCCTTTACAATGGCTTCAGGGGGAGTGCCGGTTGCAGCCATTTCCTCAAACACTGTTTTGGCGGCATTTGCATTGATGCTGCCTTTTTCAAGGAGGAGCAGGAGACTTGAAAATGCCTGGGCAGGAACCGGGGACTGTGTGATATCCAGCCCCTTGGCATTGAGCATTCCCATGAGGGTGGTCATGGTCCAGTTGGCTGCCTGTTTAATGTTTTGCAGCGGTTTCACAGTCTCCTCAAAGTAGGTGGCAAGTTCAATGCTGGCGGTAAGTACCTGGGCATCATACTCGGACAGTTGGAAGTCTTTCACGAATCTTGCCTTTTTTTCATCCGGCAGTTCGGGCATGGTCTTTTCAACCTCCTGAATCCAGTCCTTTTCCACAATCAGGGGAACAAGATCAGGATCCGGGAAGTACCGGTAATCATGGGCTTCTTCTTTGCCGCGCATGGAAGCTGTCCGGTTCCTGTTGGGATCCCAGAGGCGGGTTTCCTGGATCACCTGACCGCCCTCCTCAAGCACATAGGTCTGGCGTTCAATTTCATAGCGGATGGCTTTTTCCACGTTTTTGAAAGAGTTGAGGTTTTTTAACTCCGCCCTGATGCCAAATTCTTCCTGGCCAACGGGCCTCAGGGAAATGTTGGCATCACACCGGAAACTTCCCTGTTCCATATTGCCGTCGCAGACATCTATATATTTGAGGATAGCATGAAGTTTTCTAAGATATGCACCGGCCTCTTCTGCTGACCGGATATCAGGCTCACTGACAATTTCAATTAAAGGGACACCTGTACGGTTCAGGTCGACCATGCTTTTGGCGCGATGGGGATCATGAACCAGTTTTCCTGCATCTTCCTCCATGTGGATCCTGGTGATACCGATGACCTTCTCTCCCGCAGGGGTTTCTATGTCCAGGTGTCCGTGTTCTGCAATGGGGGCTGCATACTGGGAAATCTGATATCCCTTTGGCAGATCCGGGTAAAAATAGTTTTTCCGGTCGAACCGGCTTTCCCGGGCAATTTTGCAGTTGGTGGCCAGGGCGGCCTTGATGGCAAAGGTTACGGCCTGTTTGTTCAATACAGGCAGAACACCGGGCATACCGGTACAGACCGGGCAGGTATTTGCGTTTGGGGATTTGCCGAATTCCGTGGAGCAGTTGCAGAATATTTTGGTTTGGGTCTTGAGCTGGGCATGGACTTCAAGGCCGATGACGGGTTCAAATGCCATATTATTCTCTATTCCTTTGATTTTCCATACTTAAATTAACAATAGCCTTTCTTTATAACCCTGTTATTTTTATTAATCAATATAATTTTTTATTGCATAAACAGGCTTAAAACTATAAAAGAAGGGGCTGTTGGGTTTATGAAAACAGGTATAAATGTGGGAAATAACAAGGAATAATTCGGATGAAATTCTTTCTTTGCGTCATGGGGATGGTCATGATTGTGGAAGGTCTGCCCTACTTTGCCTTTCCCCAGAAGATGCGGCAGATGGTGGCTGTGATTCTGGGGCTGGATAATGCGACGCTGAGGCGGTTTGGCTTTTTTTTGATGTTGTCCGGGCTTGGGGTGGTCTATCTGGCCATGGGAGGCTTTTAATGTATCAATTAAGAGATTATGACTATGACCTGCCCGAGGAACTGATCGCCCAGAACCCGCTCAAGGACCGAAGCAACTCGCGGCTTCTCAGGATAGACCGTGAGGCCCATACCCTTTCCCATCACAGCTTTTTTGAACTTGAACGTTTCCTTCGGCCGGGAGATCTTCTGGTGGTAAATAATACCCGGGTTATCCCGGCACGGCTTATGGGGAAAAAAGAGACCGGAGGGCGGGTAGAGGTACTGATCATTGATTATGCCTCCGGCATGAAACATCTTCAGGATACCGGAACATTTCAGTGCGACTGCCTTATCAGAGCGTCGAAACGGCCTAAACCAGGTGCTATACTCCATATGGACGGTGCTATCGAAGCCGTGGTTGTCTCCCACGCGGGCCGGATATCCAAGGTGGCTTTTTCCGGAGGAAGGGCTTTTGCCGGCAGGCTGAAGGTTTCCGGACAGATTCCCCTGCCTCCCTATATAAAGAGGACGGGGGATGATGAAGATCTTGCGCAGAAAGACAAGACAGATTATCAAACGGTATACGCCAGGCACGAAGGGGCCGTGGCTGCGCCTACGGCAGGGCTGCATTTTACAGAAAAACTGATGGATGGTATCCGGGACAAGGGCGTCGGAGTGGCACAGATTACGCTTCATGTGGGCTATGGTACCTTTGTGCCGGTACGGGTGGACGATATCCGGGACCATGAGATTCACTCCGAGTTTTTTACCGTATCTGAGGAGGTTTCGCAACGGATCAACCAGACAAAAGAGAGGGGCGGCAGGGTGATTGCCGTAGGCACAACTTCGGTCAGGACCCTTGAGTTTCTGGCTGATGACCGGGGGCGTATCCGTCCGGATTCAGGGCAGTGCAACCTGTTTATTTATCCCGGATACACCTTTAAATGCGTGGATGCCATGATAACCAATTTTCATCTGCCCAAGTCCACTCTGCTGATGCTCATATCTGCATTTTATTCCAGAGAGAAAATGCTTGATGCATACAAGACTGCAGTGTCCGAGCGTTACCGTTTCTTCAGTTACGGTGATGCCATGTTTATTGAATAAATTTATCGGGAATACATAAATGCTGAAATTTGAATTGTTTAAAGATAACGGAAAAGATCCGGCAGCGGGTCAGGACCGCTCCCGTCTGGGAAAAATAACTACGGACCACGGCAGTATTGAGACGCCCATTTTTATGCCTGTAGGGACGGTGGGGTCGGTCAAAGGGGTGTCCAGGGAAGATCTGGATCAATGCGGTGCCCAGATTATCTTGGGCAATACATATCATTTGTACCTGCGGCCCGGATGTGAGGTTATTGAACCCATGGGAGGGCTTCACAAGTTTATCTCCTGGGATAAACCCATGCTGACGGATTCCGGGGGATTTCAGTTCTTTTCCCTGGCTAAACTTGCAAAATTTACAGATGAAGGGGTTAATTTTCAGTCCCATATCGACGGCTCAAGGCATTTTTTCTCCCCTGAGAAGGCTGTTGAAATCCAGATGACCCTGGGATCTGATATCATGATGTCCCTGGACTGGTGTATGGGGCATCCTGCCACTGAAAAACAGACTGTCGAGGCTTTGAACAAGACCACGGCCTGGGCCAAACGGGGATATGAGTACTGGCGGTCCCGGGGGGCAAAGAATAATCTTTTCGGTATAGTCCAGGGGGGAATGTATAAGGAGTTCCGTTCCCGTTCCGCCGAGCAGATTACAGCCATAGATTTTCCGGGCTTTGCCATCGGCGGGCTGTCTGTGGGAGAACCAACAGATATCATGTACGAAATGGCGGATCACACCCTGCCGCTGCTGCCGGACAATAAACCCAGGTATATCATGGGGGTGGGCACTCCCGAGAACCTCGTGACGCTGGTGGGCATGGGCTGTGATATGTTTGACTGTGTGATGCCGTCCAGAAATGCACGAAACGGCCAGCTGTTTACCCGGACCGGCACCATCAATATCCCCAATGCAAAGTTCAGGCTGGATGAGCGGCCCGTTGATGAGAACTGCGGCTGTTACACCTGTCAAAATTACTCCAGGGCCTACTTGAGGCATTTGTACAAGGCTAAAGAACTCCTGTCCTATCGCCTGAACACCATCCACAATCTCCATTATTACCTTGACCTCATGGCAAAAATGCGCCATGCAATAAAAGAGAGCCGGTTTGCGGAATTTAAAAAAGAGTTTTTTGCAGAGAGGGAAAGCCGGGCATGATTGTCCTCTGAAAAGAGGCCCTGAAAATTATTTAACCTAACCCACGGATGGGGTGTACCCGTCCCGGAGAGAAATTCTATGCATGAAATGGGTATTGCCGAACAACTGGTCCGGATTGCTCTGGATGCCATTCCCGAGGATATGGAAAATCCAAGGGTTGAGGTGTTGAATCTGAGAATCGGCAAACTGGCATCTGTGGTTGAACACAGCCTGACGTTCTGTCTTGAAATTGTTACCAAGGATACACCGCTTGAAAATGTAAAACTTGTTATTGAAGACGTCCCGGTGAAAATCAGGTGTCTTGCCTGCAAAAAGGAGTGGGAGGTGGATACACCCATGTTCAAGTGTCCGGATTGTGAGGATACCGAGGTGAAGATGCTGTCCGGCCGTGAGATAGAGATTTCTTCCATGGAGCTTGCAGATTAGGCCTTCTGGATAATTGAGAAAAAATTAGATACAGGATAGACTTATGGAAATAAATATTCAAAAGCGGGTACTCGAGAAAAACGAAACAGAAGCAGATAAGAACAGGGCATTTTTCAAAGACCAAAAAGTCTTTGTGCTGAACATGATGTCTTCACCGGGATCGGGAAAGACAGAGACCCTGTGTAAAACCCTGGCCAGGCTGATGCCGGATGTCCGGGTGGGAGTGATAGTCGGTGATGTCTGTACCACAAACGATGCGGACCGCCTGGAAATCACCGGCGCTAAAGTCACCCAGATAAATACGGACCAGTTCGGGGGAGACTGCCACCTGGCAGCCCATCTCATTGATGCCTCCGCACGCGAGCTGGGATGTGATGATCTCGACCTGCTTATTGTTGAAAATATCGGAAACCTGGTCTGTCCTGCGGAATTTGATATTGGAGAGGATGCCAGGGCCGTGGTCTTAAGCGTCACCGAAGGTGAGGATAAACCCCTGAAATACCCCCTTATGTTCCAGGTGGCGGACGCAGCCATTCTCAACAAGATCGATTTGCTTCCCTATCTGGATTTTGATGCTCCGCTGGCAGTGGAAAACATGAAAACCGTTCATCCAGGCATGCCTGTGTTTGAAATATCAGCCAAAACCGAAGAAGGGTTCGAGCCCTGGCTGGAGTGGCTTAAAACAAGGGTAAGGGAAAAACTGGGGTAGAATCGGACAGCCTTTACCTTTAAGGAGAGGCCCATGCAAAAGAAATCAAAAAAGTCATCAGCCTATGCAGGCTCCTGGTATCCGGGATCTGCCAAGGCATGTGAAAAAGAAATCCGGGGGTTTTTAGCATCAGACTCCCGGGGCCATCTTGCACAGGACGGGGGCAGGCTGGCAGGGCATGTTGTCGGAGGTGTCGTGCCCCATGCGGGCTGGGTATATTCCGGCAGTATTGCCTGCCGGGTGATTGCCTCCATGCAGCCTGGAAAAGATGGCGGCCTTGTTGATACCATCATCCTGTTCGGTGCCCATATGCACCCAGCTTCTCCAGCGTTTGTCCTGTCCGGGGGAGCGGTGGAAACCCCACTCGGTGATATCCGGGTGGACAGGGAGCTGACAGAGCATATGGCGGGTGCACTGAACGTCCCGGATAATTCCGTTCAATTCCTTTCTCCTGAATCCTTTCCCGATGAGAATACCCTGGAGCTCCAATACCCCTTTATCCGGTATTTCTTTCCCGAAGCCCGTATCGTCATCTGCGGGGTGCCGCCGGCGGAACTGGCGGACCGTATGGGGAAAATTGCTGTGGAAAGTGCTGCTGCCTTGGGAAGATCTGTGCGTGTGATCGGCTCGACAGATATGACCCATTACGGGCCTAACTTCGGGTTTGAACCGGCCGGAACAGGGAAGCGTGCCGTGGCATGGGTTAAGCAGGAAAACGATGCCGGGGCCATCCGGGCAATGACCCGGA
>JAKSAX010000080.1 GCA_022361395.1 Desulfobacterales bacterium
CTTTGCATGGGATACAATGGACCTGCCGATGGGGTGTTCGGAACCTTTTTCAAGGGAGGCGGCCAGGGTCAACAAGGCCTCAGCATTGGAACTGCCAAGGGGAACCACCTCACCCACCGAGGGTTTGCCCTGGGTGATGGTACCGGTTTTATCCATGACAATGATATCCAGCCCTGCAGCGGTTTCAAGGGCTTCACTCCGCTTGAACAGAATACCGTTTTCAGCCCCTTTGCCGGTACCGGCCATTATCGCCGTGGGTGTGGCCAGTCCCAATGCACAGGGGCAGGCAATAACCAGCACGGCCACCATACGGATCATGGACGGAACAAATTCGCCGGTGATGCCCCACCAGATCAGGAAGGTAACCAGCGCCACTCCCATGACCGCGGGAACAAACACGGCAGCCACACGGTCGGCCAGGGCCTGGATCGGCGCCTTGCTGCCCTGGGCCTCCTGGACCATACGGATGATCCGGGCCAGGACAGTATCTTTTCCCACACGGGTGGCCTCAAATGTCAGAAGCCCCTCCCCGTTGACCGTGCCGCCGGTGACGCCATCCCCGGGCATCTTATCCACAGGTATGGGTTCTCCGCTGAGCATGGATTCATCCACGGCTGAACACCCTTTTTTTATAATGCCGTCCACCGGGATCCGTTCTCCGGGCCGTATGAGAATCAGGTCACCCGGAACAACCCTTTCAATGGACACCTCGACCTCATCACCGTTCACAAGCTTTGTGGCCGTGGCCGGGGTCAGGCCCATGAGTTTTTTAATGGCTCCGCCTGTTTTCCCCTTGGTCCTGGCTTCAAGGAGTTTTCCGAATTTTATCAGGGTGATGATCACTGCGGATGTTTCAAAATAGACATGGCCGCCCAGCCCGGGAATAACAAGAATGGCAAGGGAGTAGAAATAAGCCACGGAAGACCCCAGGGCAATCAGCACATCCATGTTTGCGGTTTTGTTTTTCAGGCTGTTCCAGGCACCGGTATAATAGTCGATCCCGGTGTAAAACTGGACCGGGGTGGCCAGGGCAAAGAAACACCAATTGACCCAGGTGGCGTGGCTCCACGGCCCGGTGAGGCCGAAATCCCTGGACATGCTGATAAGAAACAGGGGCAGGGAAAAGAGAACACCGGCAAAAAATTTACGCTGCTGATCCATGATCTCCCGGTCCCGGGCTATCTCCTC
This sequence comes from Desulfobacterales bacterium, assembly GCA_022361395.1. Classification (GTDB taxonomy): domain Bacteria; phylum Desulfobacterota; class Desulfobacteria; order Desulfobacterales; family Desulfobacteraceae; genus Desulfobacter. The sequence continues at coordinate 1,189 of JAKSAX010000080.1, forward strand.
GACCTCCGCCGCATTGGCACCCTCTTCGGCAACAACCAGGTTAAATCCCAGGTCACGGACTTTTTCCGCAAGGATATCAACCCCGGTCTCCGAGGCGATGTATGAGACTGACAGCCGTTCCGAGGCAAAGTTTACCCGGGCGGAAACCACGCCGGGAATACTGTCATTCAGGGTTCTTTCGATATTGGCCGCGCAATTGGCGCAACTCATCCCCGTAACCGGGACCTCGGTTTCCGCCACAACCACGTTGAACCCGAGATCTTTTATCTTATCCACGATCTGTCCCAGGCTGATCAGCGAGGGGTCAAACCCGACCGCGGCTTTTTCAGCGGCAAAATTGACTTCAGCCCTGACCACCCCCCCAAGGGGGGCCAAGGTCCTCTGAATATTTGCAGAGCAATTAACACAGCTCATTCCTGTAATGGCCAGGGTGACATTCTGTTCTCCCATCCTGCGGTTTCCTTTTATCTCGGTTTTGAATTTTCCTTACCCCGGGGTAACCCCTCCTGGGCGATAAAGGTCTTACCAATATAAGCCTGTTTCTTAAAATTGCAAAACCCATTGTTTTGCTTTTTATCCTCATTTGTGTATACTGATCCAGAATCCTGAAGTTTTAACAGATGAAAAGCCAAAGCCGTTACGGGTTTCCGGCCTGTTGCAGCAAGAGCGATATGGAGGCAGGTGGATATGGAGATCCCCGCGAGTCGAAGTATGAGAGTCTGGTTTACTCTGGTTTTGATTGTTTTCATCTCCCACTCCCCCATGGCCGGTGCAGGAAACCACGACAATATATTAAGGTTCGGCCTCCACGTTTCAGCCATGGGACATCTCGACCCCCATTTTGCAGCCGGTTCCCAGGACCGGGCCTTTGCAGATATGGTCTTTAACGGTTTGTTGCGGTATGTGCCCGGGAATGCCCCTAAAATAGAACCGGACCTGGCTGCAAACATGCCTCAATTTCGTATGGAACACGGGGAACAGATATGGACAATTACCCTGCGGAAAGGGGTGATGTTTCACAGTGGTCCGGGCATGCCCTCTTACGAACTGACCATTGATGATGTCATTTTCTCGCTGAACAAGTCCGCGGATAAAAAATTCTGTGCCTATTCAGGAGACTATGCCGGCCTGACCTTGAAAAAGCTGGACCAGTATACCCTTGAAATCCTACCGGAAAAACCCATTTCCTCGATCCTCTTTTTCCCAAAGCTGACCAATTACGGCGGCGGGTTTATTGTCAGCAAAAAAGCCATTGAGACCATGGGATACGACACCTTTAAAAAACATCCCATAGGGACGGGTCCCTTTAAATTTTCATCCCACGAACCGGACCGCTTCATTTCCCTGGCAGCCCACAAAACCTATTTCAGGGGAGAGCCGGAACTGGCCGGAGTCGAAATCCATTTTATGCCGGACCTTGATACCCGGGAAAAAGCGTTGCGGCAGAAGCAGATGGACGTCATCATGGGGTCAGGCCGAAAAGGCTGGATTCAAAGCATTGAAACCCTGCCGGAAGTTTCCGTTGATACCCACGGGGCGGGAGAGGTAGGAACAATTCACCTGAACACCCGGATGAAACCCCTTGACGATATCCGCATCCGGAAGGCCATTGCCTATGCCCTGGGACGGCAGGATTTTCTTGCCACCATTTCCCCGAGAATATCCGGCCCCGTGTTTTCACCGGTGCCGGACCGGTTCCTGCCCGGAGGGATCCCTGAGCAGGATGCGGCACAATTAAACCTCACCTATGCCAAAAACCTGATAAAGGCGAGGCAGTTAATGTCTGAGGCGGGTTATCAGGACGGCTTTTCCCTGGACCTGGTCTCTTCGGAAAAACGGGTTTACCGGCGCTCCTACGAGGCATTGAAAGACCAGCTGGCCCAAATAGGTATCAGGTGCAATATTGAGGTGGTACCCCATTCCGCCATGCACAAAGCCATTCGCAACGCCCCAAAGGCCATTGTCATCTACTATGCCTGGCGCCCCAATGCAGATGCCTACCTGACCCGTTTTTTCCACTCGGACTCCATTGTCCTGAGCGGCAGGCGGCCTGACACGAATTTTTCCCATTACTCAAAAATCGACAGGCTCATTGAGGCGGCACGGCAGGAAACGGACCCCAACACCCAGATCAACCTCTGGGTCCAGGCCCAGATCCGGATTTTAAACGATATGGCAGCCCTTCCGGTCATGTTCGGCAGGAACTGCTATGCCAGGTCGTCACGGGTTGATTACGGACACAGCCTTGTGTCTACCATGGCCCTCTACCCCCAATTCACGGAAAAAACACACCTGAACCGGTAGCCACTGAAATGAACACCTATACAAAGATCCTGCTCACCACGCTTCCGCTGGTTTTTTTCTTTTTGATTGTCACTGTGGGAACCACCTATTATTTTTCCAGGTCCGCCCTGCTGGACCTGGGAGAAACCTGGCTGGACACCCGGCTGCAGATGGCGGCGGATGTGGTGAAAGCCCAGGAAAATATTCTCCACGAATACGACCTCCATGAGATACCCGCCAGTATCATTAAAGCCAAGTTTGATGCCATTGCCCAGATCCGGAACATCCAGGTGGGTAAACAGGGTTATATCTTTGCAGTGGACCGGGACGGGGTAATCGTATTTCATCCCAACAAGTATCTTGTGGAAACAGATATCAACCGGGAAGAGTGGTTCATGGAAATGAAGAACCAGCAGGGAAGACTGATCCTGAACATCGGCGGGGAAGACAGCCTGGCCCGGTTTCAGTATTTTGCCCCGTGGGGGTGGTATATCGTGGCTGTGGACCCCATGAAAGAGGTCTACGGTGTATCCAACCGGATGAAGCCCTATCTTATTTCCCTTGGGATAATTGCTGCGGTGATTATCTCACTGGCCCTGATGGTGCTGACCAAACGGCTGACCCGACCTTTAAAGGACCTGGTCCGGGGAGCGGAGGATATCGGTAAAGGCAACCTGGAGACAAGGATCTCCCTGCATGCAAAAGACGAGTTCGGGCATTTGGCCAAAGAGTTCAACCAAATGGCCTTCCGGCTCCAGGAAACATTGACGGCCCTGCAGTACAGCGAAGAACATTTCAGGGCCCTTATCGAGAATGCCAGTGACCTGATCTGGATTCTCGACAAACTGGGCAACTTCATATATGTCAGCCCTTCCACCCGGAGGATACTGGGGTATGACTCCCGGGACCTTCTGGGGAAAAATGCCTTTGACTTTGTCCATCCGGATGACAGGCAGGAGCTGTACAAGCGGTTTCAGAAACGATCCAAATCCCTTATAAAAGCGCAACCCACAGCCCATCGGTTCAGGCACAAGCAGGAGTATTGGTGTATCCTGGAGTCCATCGGTAAAAATCTTCTCAACCACCCGGCCATTTCGGGTATGGTAATCAATTCCAGGAATATTACCAAAAGAAAACGTACGGAACAGGCCCTGAAGCAATCCCACCAGAGACTGGAACACCGGGTTCAGGAACGGACCAGGGAGCTCACCGTTCTCAACAAGACCTTAAATAACGAGATCCAGATCCGGAAACAGAAAGAGGACGAGCTTGCCAGGGCCAATCTGGCTAAGAGTAATTTTCTGGCAAACGTCAGCCATGAGATCAGGACCCCGTTAAACTCGGTCATGGGGTTCAGTGAATTACTGACCACCATGATAAAAGACCGGCAGCAGGCGAGTTACCTGTCTGCCATCAGCCTTGCAGGCAAAAATCTGCTGGCATTGATCAACGATATTCTTGACCTGTCAAAAATGGAGGCAGGCAAGCTGGAAATCAGCAACGCACCGGTCTCTCCGGCCACTCTTTTCAAGGAGGTCTTCCATCTTTTCGATATCAAGGCCCGTGAAAAGGGCCTGCACTTTTCCACCCATATTCCCCCGGATCTGCCTGGCTGCCTTTTTCTGGACGAAATGCACCTGAGACAGGTGCTGACAAACCTCATTGACAATGCAATAAAATTCACGAAAAACGGCAGCATTAAACTCAGGATCACGGTAAATCTCTCTGCATGCGGTTCGCACACCGACCTGGAGATTTCCGTAAAAGACACGGGAATCGGCATCCCGGAAGACAAACAGGATATTGTGTTTGAATCCTTTCAGCAGGCATCTGCCGGTACCAGCAGAAAATTCGGCGGAACCGGTCTGGGCCTTGCTATCTGTAAACAGCTGACCTCACTGATGGGCGGACGCATTACCGTAAAATCCTCTCCGGGCCGGGGCAGTTTATTCACCCTTTATCTGTCCGGTGTAAAAATCTGTGCTGATCACCGGCCCGGTAAACCAGAACCGCCTGAAGAGGAAATGACTCTGGATAAAATCCGTTTCACCAGGAAATGTGTACTGGTGGCAGATGACCATGAACCTTTCAGGTTTATGCTCAGAGAGATCCTTGAAAAAACAAACCTTAAGGTGATTGAGGCTGAAAATGGAGAACAGGCCGTAGCAACGGCAAGAACCCACCTTCCCAGCCTGATATTCATGGATGTTAAAATGCCTGTTCTCAACGGCAGGGAGGCCACAGCCCGGCTGAAATCAGATCCTGTTACCCGGGATATTCCGGTCTGCCTTACCACGGCCTCCATGCAGCAGCCACTGACTGAAGATCTTTCCAATAACGAATTCACCTGCAGCCTGACCAAACCCATTATTATTTCGGAATTGATACAGGTATTGGTCAACCACCTTCCTGCCTCCCCCCCGGAGGGGAAGAACACCCGGATTCCGGAACCGCTGCTGGCACTTGACCACCTGGAGTTAAATACGCTCAGCACGGGCCTGCAGGAGAGGCTGGCACAGGAAATCATCCCCTGTTTCCCGGAACTCCGGGATGCCATGAGAATTTCCGACATCCGGTCTTTTGCCGAGCGGATCCGGGACCTGGGATCTGAATTTGAATCCAATGTCATTCAGGATGTGGGTCAGGCATTGTTGGGCCAGGCAGAGACCTTTGATATTGAAAAAATAACCTTGAGCCTGGAATACTTCTCCGACAGCCTCAGGAAGAAGATTTCCCAGGCAAATTAGGAGTCACGCAAAAACAGTTTCACCGGGTCTGCCTGCAAAAAACATTAACAGGTCAGGGCAGTTCTTTTTTGGGGGCCACAAAACTCCGCAGCCAGCCCCAAAGGGTATTTCCCTGAAGAAAATCTTTTTCAGAGGCCTCAAACACCCGGTTCATCTTTTCCGTGTCAGCGTACCGGTCCTTCCGGGTGATCATCTCCCTTTCAGGATCAAGCTCCCGTACCACCCGGGCCGGGTTGCCCGCGGCAATCACATTGGCGGGGATGTCTGATGTCACCACGGCACCGGCACCGATGATGCTGTTTTCTCCTATGGTGACCCCTTTGCAGACAATGGCGGAATCCCCGACCCAGACATTGTCCTCCAACACCACCTTTGACCGGGTGGCCGGGGGCAGGGAGCGGTCGTAAATCCCGTGCCAGTCCGAATCCGTCACATAGGCGTGGCTGGCCAGCATGCAAGAATCACCGATGGTGATACTGTTGGCTGCGGAAATCCTGACACCGGGGGAGATGAGGACATGGTCACCTACACGTATCCCGTCAATATCTTTTTTGTCCGACCAGACCGTCAGGCGGGTCTTTTTGTCGGAACAGCCAAGCAGGGTCACATGGCTGCCGATGGAGACCGGACCGCCGAAGAGTTCGATATACCAGGGTTTGACAATATAGGGATGGGGGCCCAGGGATGCCAGCTGGGGCTCAAGGTAATGCCGGACATAAAAGGCCATAAGACGGTACCAGGCCTGCTTGATATAGTATGGTCTCTTGTCTCTGATCAATTTATTGCACGCTAAAGCCCTTTAAACCGGTGGCCGTCCCAGCTGTCATGGTCAAAAAGCGGTCCGGCCGGTGTCAGCCGGTACAGGGCGTCGGCAGCCATAAGCACCACGGCGTTTGTCCAGGAAATCTTCTCCTCGGGCCAGATCACCATATCCGGATAGGTATATCCGCACCAGAAGGTATGGTCCTCGAACACCCGGTCCTGGATCCATGAAAAGACCATCCTGGCCTCCTGTTTCCGGCCCATGCCGTGAAGGGCCAGCACCAGTTCGCAGGTCTCTGCTATGGTGACCCAGGGTTCGTCAGAGACGCAGCGGCATCCCTGGTCCTCGATGACATATTTGCCCCAGTACTTGTCAATACGGGCAGCGGCTTTTTTTCCGCGCAGGGCCCCGCTGAGAATGGGATAGAACCAGTACATGGAAAACCTGGACTTGGACACGTTATAGGTATGAATATTCTCCTGGATGGATGTTTCCAGCAGGGTCAGGGCATCTGCCCACAGGGGCCTGTTCTCACCCAGTATCCGGGCAATGGCCAGGGCGCATTTAAGGCTCATGAAAATGGAAGAGGACCCTGCCAGAAGGGACATGGGATCAACCTTTCCCTCCGGGCTTTTGGCCCAGTAAATCTCTCCGGAGGGAGTCTGAAGGCTCAGGGCAAATTCAACCCCTTTTACGGCACAGGGCCAGAATCTTGCCAGTTCCTCCTTATCCCTCCTGATCAGATACTGGTGAAAGAGTCCCACGGCAAGGTAACAGGCCATATGGGTTTCACGGGTCCTGTCTTCGGGCCTGCCGTCTATATAGGAAGAGAACCAGGAACCGTCGCTGTTCTGCTTTTTTATCATCCACTCCAGGGCTGCCGTTGCCTCCTTATACCGCCCCCCGATGTTCAGCCCCATCACCGACTCCACAAGGTCCCAGGGATCGGTCTTTCCCTCCAGGTGCCAGGGGATATCCCCGCTGGCCTGCTGGAGGTCGGCAATGGATCCTGTAACTGAGTCAATGTTCAGAGGGGAATCAGGGATTATCTTTGCTGGTATCCGGCGCATTATTCTCTCTCAAATTAGTAATATCCTTTAAAAAAGCACGATCACAGTATCAAACCTTTTTTTCTTTTACAAGATTCTTCCGAATTTATTCATGAATGATAATTCACTTTAAGTGTTTTTCAATGCGGAAGACTCAAAAAACCCACTCCCGAACCCGCCATTAAGATATAAGTATTTGAAATTGATTAAAATAACATTGTTTACATTTAAAGAACCGCAAAAATATTTTTTCTTGACAACCCTTGATGATTTTTGTTACTCCAAAATGAATGATCATTCATAAAATTGAATATATACCCGAACTATAGGAGGAAATCATGGTAAGAAAGATCAGAAAGGCTGCAGTCATCGGGTCCGGAATCATGGGAGGTGGTATTGCTGCCCTTCTTGCCGGTGCCGGTGTTGACGTGCTGCTGCTGGACATCGTTCCTTTTGATTTGACAGACGAAGAGAAAAACGATCCTGCCGCAAGGAATCGTATTGTTAAAGCCGGTATGGATGCCGCCCTTGCTTCCAAACCATCCCTGTTTTTCAACAAAAAAGACGCCGGCCGTATCGCCATCGGAAACCTGGATGATGATATTGAGAAACTGGCTGACTGCGACTGGATCTGCGAAGTTGTTGTTGAAAACCTGAAGATCAAAAGAGACCTGTTTGAAAAGGTCGCCAAGATCAGGAAAGAGGGCGCCATCGTCTCCACAAATACTTCAGGTATCCCCCTTAAAGATATCAGTGAAGGGTTTTCCCAGGAGTTCAAAGAACATTTCATGGGTACCCATTTCTTTAACCCGGTCCGGTACATGCACCTGCTGGAGCTGATCCCCGGTGCGGAAACCAAACAGGATATCCTTGACTTCATCGCCGCATTCGGCGAAAGGAACCTGGGTAAAGGTATTGTCTGGGCCAAAGATACTCCCAACTTTGTTGGTAACAGAATCGGTATCCAGGGCATCGGCGCCTGCATGAAGTTCATGGTTGAAGACGGTATGAGCATCCCTGAAGTGGATGCCCTGTTCGGTCCGGCCCTGGGCCGTCCCAAAACAGCCATCTTCAAAACAACTGACCTGGTCGGCCTTGACACCATGGCCCATGTTGCCAAAAACTCCTATGAACTCTGCAAAGACGACGAGCAGAGGGATTCCATGGACCTGCCTCCCTTCATCGCAACTATGGTTGAGAAGAACATGCTGGGCAACAAGACCCAGGGCGGTTTCTACAAGATCGAGCTGACCCCTGAGTGGAAAAAGCTGAGAAAAGTTCTGAACATTGAGACCCTGGAATATGAGGATCTGGAAAGACCTACCTTTCCCTGCCTGGACGAAGCCAAGAAAAAAGACAGCCTGGTCGAAAAAATGGCCTGTGTTCTCAAAGGCGACGACCGTGGGGCCAAATTTGCCTGGAGATGCACGGCAAATGCCTTCCAGTATGCAGCCAACCGCGTTCCCGAAATTGCCGACACCGTGGTTGAGATCGACAACGCCATGAAATGGGGTTACAACTTTGAAATGGGTCCCTTTGAAGCCTGGGATGCATACGGGGTTGCCGATGCCGTTGAAAGAATGAAAGCCGAAGGCCTTGAGGTTCCTGCCAATGTCCTGGCCATGCTGGATAAGGGTGCGGCCTCTTTCTACAAACTTGAAAACGGTATCCGCTATTTTTACGATTTTTCCTCAGGCGACTACAAAGCGGTTCCGGTTTCCAAATCCATGGTTTCCATTGCCGCTGCCAAGGGCAACAACAAAACCATCATGGAAAATGCCTCTGCCTCACTGGTTGACATCGGAGACGATGTATTCTGCCTGGAATTCCATACCAAGATGAACGCCATCAACGCTGAAATCGTTGACTTCATGGGCGAAGCCCGCGAATTTGTGGATACCAACGGTGCAGGCCTGGTTATCGGTAACGAAGCCGGCGGCATGCCCGGTGCATTCTCCGCAGGCGCAGACCTCGCCTTTGTCTCCAAACTCTGCCATGATAAGAAATATGCTGAAATCGAAGCCTTCCTGAAAAAAGCCCAGGATGGTATCCAGGCGGCCAAATACGCCCCCTACCCGGTTGTTGCCGCTCCCTACGGCATGGTACTGGGCGGTGGTTGCGAGACCTGCCTGGGCGCAGACAGAATGGTTGCCCATTCCGAGCTGTACATGGGCCTGGTTGAAATCGGCGTCGGCCTGCTTCCCGCAGGCGGCGGCTGCCTCAACCTCTGGAAGAAATACATGAACGCCCTTCCCGGGAAAGTGGCCAAAGACACCGACCTTGCCAAGATCTTTATCCCGGCCTTCATGAAAGTGGCCATGGCAGCGGTCTCCATGTCCGCAGCCCAGGCTGTGGGAAATGGTTATCTCGGCCTTGCAGACCGTATCGTCATGAACCGTGACAACCTCATCGGCGAAGCCAAAAAAGAGGTATTGAAAATGGTTGACGACGGATATGTTCCCCCTGCAAAACAGCCCATCAAGGTAATTGGTAATGCAGGACAGGGCATGGTTCAGGCAGAACTTTACAACATGCTCAACGGCAAGTTCATGAGTGAACATGATGCCTTCCTGGCAACACGGATCGCATATGTCATGAGCGGCGGTGATGTAAAAACCGGTTCTGAGATTGATGAAGACGTTATCCTGAAGCTGGAACGGGAAGCATTTGTTGACTTCTGTAAAGAAGAGTTGACCGTTGCCAGAATCGACCACATGCTTAAAACCGGTAAACCGCTTAGAAACTAGGCGCTCAGAAACTAAGGAGGACTTTAGAAATGAGAGACGCATATATCGTACAATCCGTCCGTACCCCGGGCTGCAAACAGAAAAGAGGTCAGTTCAACCAGACCCGGCCCGAAGAACTCGCCTCCTTCATCATGAAGGAAGCTGTTGACAGAACCCCCAACCTCAAGCCTGAGGACCTGGACGACGTCATGATGGGCTGCGCCTTCCCCGAAGGCGAGCAGGGACTTAACCTGGGCCGGATCGCCGCTAAAATGGCCGGTTTCCCGGACAAGGTTTCCGGTGCCACTGTAAACCGCTTCTGCGCCTCCGGCCTTGAAGCCATTGCCCTGGCATCCTCACGGGTACAGATGGGCTGGTCAGAGGTCTGCATGGGCGCGGGATGCGAATCCATGACCTTTGTTCCCATGGGCGGCAATGTACCCCGTCCCCATCCGGAATATTCAAAAACCAACCCTGAAATGTACATTTCCATGGGTGTAACTGCGGAAAACGTTGCCCAGAGATACAACGTTACCAGGGAAGAGCAGGACGAATTTGCCGCCAATTCCCAGTTAAAGGCTGAAGCTGCCAGGGACGGAGGCAAATTTACCGAAATCGTTCCCACCCCTGCTTACAAATACGTAAAACAGGAAGACGGCACCTACAAAAAAGAATCCTTTATTGTAAAGCATGATGACGGTATCCGTCCTTCCACACCGGAAGTCCTGGGTAAACTGAGAACCGTATTTTCCGCAGTGGGTTCCGTAACCGCAGGAAACTCCTCCCAGACCACTGACGGTGCTGCCGCCACCATCATCGCCTCCAAGGAGAAGTGCGATGAACTGGGCCTCACCCCCATCGGACGCCTGGTGACCTATGCCACCGTTGGCTGCAAATCCGATGAGATGGGCGTTGGCCCCAAATATGCCATTCCGGCTGCCCTGAAACAGGCCGGACTGACCATTGACGACATTGATATCTATGAGATCAATGAGGCATTTGCCTCCCAGGCCCTGCACTGCATCAAGGAGCTGGACCTGGAAAAATATATGGATAGAATCAATATCCACGGTGGAGCCATTGCACTGGGCCATCCCCTGGGATGCACCGGTGCTAAACTCACAGCAACCATGCTTGCCAACCTTAAAGAGGTGGGCGGCCGCTATGGTATCGTTTCCATGTGTATTGGCGGTGGTATGGGTGCTGCGGCTATTTTCGAAAGACTATAGCTGATATCAGGAATCGTCACAAACGAACCTGATCTGAAAAGACCAGGTTCGTCTGGAGCCGATCCTTACCTCCTTGTTCGTTTGAAGAACCGGTCTGCCCCTTTCCCCAGGGACGGGCCGGTTCTTTTTCTATGCCTTGCAGGCGTTTAAAAATCCAATGGCGCCTCCGGTGACTTTCCTGTTTCCAAAATACTCATTGTCCACGGAAAATGAAGTGTGCGGGATGTCCAGCCCGTCAGCAAACCCGGCAATCTGTTCCGGGGTCCGGTAAATGAGGTTCCATTCTGAGTACAACTCCATCATCAGTTTCATATGGGGCTGGTGGGGGTTTTCCTCTGACATGGAGAGATAATTGCCGATCATCATCCTGCCGCCCGGTTTTACCTGATTGAAGATCACTGCGGCCATGGATGCTGTAAATTCATCAGGAATATAATCGAACACACCGGAACAATACGCCAGATCCACCTTATCCCCGTTGCACAGGCAGTCCAGGCTTTCCCGGGTGAATTTGAACAGGTTGCCTTGTTTAACAACGGCCTGGCCTCCTCTGTCCGCTCTGTTCAGGTATTCTATGGTGTGTGCGTCATGGTCAATCAGATAGAATTGAACCTGCCTCTCGGGGAAATCCCTGATAAACCTGAAAACTTCCACGGCAGGACCGCATCCCACACTGAGGACCCGGCTGCCTTGGGGCAGTTTCTTGAAGGATTCATAAAAAGAGGCCGCTCTCTGACGGACGGCTTCGGCAGCCGGCCAGTGGAGAAAAACCCTGTTGTTCAGCCTGGCGTAAGTTGAATCCCCGGCCCAGTCATTCCTGCAGATCATAAGCATGAGGTCCTTGTCACCGGCATATCCGTATTTTTTTTCATAGGCAGCCCTGATAAACTGCGATCCCAACAGGATCTCCTGATGAAAAGGGTGGCCACGCAGTACGCGCTTCACCCGGTCTTTCCTGGCGGTGTCATTTGCCAGCCCGGCAATTTCAAGGGCCTGTCCATGGGCGGTTTCCTTCAGGATACCCAGATATTCCGGGTTCTCCAGGACCTCCGTTTCCGGCAGAGAATTGATCTGTTTCTCCAGATCTTTCTGGATGCTGAAAAATTCATCAAACATCTGTTTTGATACTGATTCGGTGTTGAGCATAAGAGCCTCCTCCTTTAATAGAGTTGAGTTGTATGGAAAATGACAGGCCGGGTGAATGAACGGCCTGCAGCCGGCACCTGTGGAATTGTGCTGAATTTCCCGTAAAATCATTCTTGAAACCGCGGCCAGATATGCCATAATATGTATCTGATCTGTCAAAAAAACAAAATGCAGGACGCATTAACCCGGGATAGAATCAAATGCTGACAAGTTTAATACGTTTATCCCCTGTTCAGAGGGTACCGGAACCCCCGTCCAGGCGGACAGCCGGCCCGGCATTGCTGTGTCAAAGCGCCTGAAATATATTCTCCCGGCTGCAGGTATCATTGCCGGGATACTGGTGCTCCTCAGCATGGCCGGTATGGTTTATCTTGAGTCTCCGGCATTTCATCAATTGCTCGGGAACCGGATTAACCAAATCATTCCGGGAACGGTGGACTGGGAGGATATGGACATCTCTGTCCTGTCCGGGCAGATCAGGTTCCGGGGCCTGACCCTGAAGGGAAAGGACCGGGCCCCCCTTGCCGTATTTCCCTCCCTGGAAGCGGACCTGGACTGGGCAGGATTTCTAAAACAGGAAATTTACCTGGTCTCAATCCTGGCAACCTCACCCCGCATTGCCATTGACATATCCGACAATGGCAGTGTTAACCTCGTGAATGCACTTGTTCCCCCGCAGGATCCTGATTCCGGGGCCGGAGCAGAGGAACCTCCCTTAAACCTGAAAATCCGGGAACTCAGAATCCGGAATGCTGAACTGGAAATGACCATACCGGATTATAGCCTCACAGCTCCGGATCTTAATATTAAGATCTCGGACTTCAACCTGGCCTCCCTTTCGGCAGCCGTAAAGGCAGATCTGAACAACAGCCGGATCACCTGCCGGGAAACGGACCTGGACCTGGCCGCCTTAAAGGCGGAAGGCCGGGTTGAGGGGGACAGGGTCTCCGGTTTAAATATCCTGGCCGAAACCAGCGGACTCGCCCTTGCAGCCAAGGGCAGCATCCGGCAGATTTCCGAAGATCCGCATCTGGATATAACCGCCGATGCCAATCTGGACACAGAGGCTGCAGCCCGGCTCTTTGACTTAAATGCCCGGGGCACGGGCAGACTGTCCCTGGCGGTTAAAGGGACCATCAATAATCCAAAAGCCGCACTGACCGCCACCCATGGACCGGGACAGGTTCAAGGCTATCCCCTGTCAGGCCTTCGCTTATCCGCCGGCCTTGAGGACCGGGTCCTGACCATCAGGCCTTCGGAACTCGGACTGGCCCCGGGCAAACTTTTCCTGGCCGGGGCCGTTGACTTTCAAAAACTGTTTCCCAGAGGATTCACCGGGGAGATGACCGCCCCTGACCACCTGGACTATGATCTCACTATCAGGCAGAAGGAGTTCCACCTGGCCCGATTGCCTGTTGAAAACCTTGAGGGCTCCCTTGCCTCGGTTGCCAGGATAAGCGGGCAGGGCATTGGCAGGGCCAGGATAACAGCCGACATCACGGCAGCCGGGGTGAGGTATCCCCCCATGCAGGAGCCGGTTGATATTAAAATTCACAGTATTGCCGGCCTGGCCGGGAACCGGCTGGATATTACGGAACTGGCAATATCCGGGCCCGGGGTCTCCGGCTCCGGCAGCGGTCATCTGGACCTGCAGGGGCTTAATCCGGATACAGCCCGGGTAAAGGGATTTTTAAAAGTAGAGATACCCGACCTGTCGGTACCGGCGGATATCCTGGGGATAAAGGCATCAGGGCATGGTACCCTGTCTGCCGGGGCAGAAGGCCCCCTTCTTTATCCTGAATTAAGGCTGGCCGTTGATGCCGGGGATTTAGCAGTCCTAGGGAGCCGTGCCGGCCGGCTCTCTGCCGGGATGCACCTGGATGCGGACGGCCTTTATATTGATGAGGCAAGGGTCGAGCTGCAGGAAGGCGTTCTCCGCGCCAAGGGACGGATAGGAAGGGAAAAAGACCCAGCCCTGGATCTGGAAGTCCTGGTGGAAGAGATCGGTCTGCCAGCCCTTGTTCCCGGTGAAAATCTGAAAGGCACACTGACAGGGCGGATCTCGGCAGGGGGAACCATAGGCGCCCCCCTGGTTAAGGCCGCCGTTAACGGAGAGAATATTGCCAAAGAGGATATTCCCATAGGAAACATCCGGACGGCCCTCAAATTTTCCAGGGGGATTCTGGAGATTGACAGGGCTGATGTGATCCGGAAAAATTCCAGGCTGAATGTCAGGGGCCGGGTTGACCTGGCAAACCGGATAATGGATATCCGGCTGGCAGCTCCGGACCTGGACCTGGCGGATTTTCAGGAAACACTTGGTCCGGCCAACGTCCGTATGGCCCTGGACATCACTGCGGCAGGCCCCCTTGACGCCCCGGAACTTGACGGCCGCCTGTCCGTAAAAAATGCCGGGGGAGGCATGGGTCTCTCCGGAGAAATGGAGGCCGGGTTCCGTTCCAGGGGCCCCCTGGCCGATCTCTCCCGGGTCAGCGCAACGGCCAGTATTTCCAGCCTGGCAGTATCCAGGGACAGCCAGCCCCTTATTCAGATCCGGGATACTGCCCTAACCCTGAAGCAAGGCCGGGTTTATCTTGAAAACACCCCTGTTCTCCTGTTAAGCCGGGGCCGCCTGGCCCTGTCCGGGCAGGCAGATCTCAACGGAAACCTGGAAGCAGCCGCCTCGGGAATCATTCCCCTTGCCCTTGCCGTCCCCCTGGTTGACGGCATCCGGTCGGCCACCGGGGATGTCCGGGTATCCCTCACGGCAAAAGGGCCTGTCCATGCCCCGGAAATCAACGGCGCCCTGAAGTTTGACGGTCTGGAACTGAGCCTTGAGGAACTGGAGCAACCTCTCAGCCGGATGACCGGCCTCATCCGTTTCACCCCCGAAACCGTTAAAATAGAAGAGCTGAAAGGCCGCCTGGACCAGGGGATGTTCCGGATTTCCGGCAGTACAGACCTGAACAAAGGGATACCGGATAAATTTTCCCTGGACATGACTGCCCACCAGATCCCCCTGGATATCCCGGAGAACCTGTCACTGACCCTGAACAGCAGGCTCAGGCTCTCCGGCACCCCTGAAAACTCCGGTTTGACCGGAACCATCACCCTGCTGGAAGGGCGCTATTACAGGGATGTGGACCTGAATCTCATTGACCTGACAGCAAGGCGGACACGAAAAGTCCGGGCCGGGAAACCCGGAATCGGGCCTTCATTTCTGAAAACCGTTGCCCTGGATATCAATGTGGGGCGGCGTGAGCCGTTGCTGGTGGACAACAACCTGGCCTATCTCGCCGTCAGCCCGGACCTGACGGTCAGGGGAACCGCCCATAACCCGGTCCTGGCCGGCCGGGCAAGGGTTGATGAGGGCACCCTCTCTTTCCAGCGCGCCCGGTTCGAGGTCACAAGAGGAACCATTGATTTTATCAACCCCTATCAAATCGAACCGGTAATAGATCTTGCCGGGGAAACCACCATCCGGTCCTGGACAATCACCCTCAGTGTCTCGGGCACCCCGGACAACCTGGACCTGGGTTTTTCATCGGAACCCTCCGAGACTGATGCCGACATCATCTCCCTCATCGCCTTTGGCAAAACAACCCGGGAAATGGGCACTGCCCAGGGAGGCGGGCAGCTGGCCTCAGCCGGAATGATGGCCGGAGTGGTGACAGGCCCCCTGGAGGAAACACTGAAGGATGCCACCGGCCTTGACGAGGTGGACATCAGCATGGAGGAGGCCGACGGTGCTACAGGTGTCCATGTGAGCCTGGGTGCGGATCTCTCACGGCAGCTAAGCGTGTCATACGGGGTTGATATCCGGGACGGGGAAACGGTTCAGCGGGTAACCACCTACTACAAACTTCTGGAGCACCTTTTGATGAGCGGCTTCCAGGACACCGGCGGAAGATTTGGCGGAGAACTCAAATACAGGCTGGAGTTCAGGTAAGATGAGCAGACATCCCTTGATCATTACCCTTCTCCGGGTGCTCCCGGTGCTCTGGCTGGGAATCATTCAGGCCTCCCCGGCCGCTGCCGGAACCGGTTCACTGCCGGTTTCCGAAATACGGATCAGGATTTCCGGAACAGCCCTGGACACCGGATTATGGGAGTCCGTTGCCCGCAACCTGATCCCCGTTAAAAGAAACGACCTGTATACCCTTGAAAATATGGAGACGGCCATTCAGTCCCTGACAGATTCCCGGCTGTTTGAATTTATCCGGGTGCCTGATCCGGAAGTTACAGCCCGGGGGGTTGTGCTCTTTTTTGATCTCACCCCCTTCGGACGGATCAAGGATATCCGGATCAGAAACGCCTTTCCCCTGTTCCAGCGGGAGGTGCTGAATGTGCTGAATATCGATACAGGGGATGCGTACAGGAAACAACAGGTGGACGCCCAGGCAGGACGCGTGAAAAACCTGTTTCAGCGGCAGGGATTCAGCCGTCCCAAGGTAAGGATCTCGGCTGAACAGGATCCGGCTGACGGACATTACACGGTTAGTATTGATATCGATAAAGGGGCGTATCAGAAAATCCGGCAGGTCAGGTTCCAGGGCAATACCGGCATCTCCACCTCACGGCTGAAACTGGCCGCCAGGACCTGGCGCGCCACACTGCTGTTCGGCACTGCCCGCCGCCTCGTTCAAAAGGATATGAATGATGATATTAAAACACTGACATCCCTGTACCGGAACAGGGGGTTTGCAGACATCCGGGTGGAGGCTGAGGCGATCCCGGATGAGGCAACCGGGAATGTGGATGTGAACTTTACTATCATCGAAGGCCCGCATTACACCATTGCATTCCAGGGTAACTCAGCCCTTTCGGACCGGTCCCTGAAAAAAGAAGTGGTCCTGCTGAAAGAGGGCAACCGGAATAATTTCGCCCTGAGAAAAAGCATCCGCAACCTTAAGAAAAAGTATACAGGGGAAGGATTTCCAGATGCCGTGATCCGGGAGCGGATCACTGACGGCAAAACAACGGGAACCCTGAGCCGCAGGGTCGATTTCATCATTGAAGAGGGGTATCAATACAGGGTATCGGATCTGAAGGTGACCGGGAACCGGACAGTCCCCGAACCGGCAATCAGGGAAAACATCCTCACCCCGGACAGCAAAGGCATATTTCAAAAATCAGTACTTGATGAAGATGCCGCTGCAGTGAGGGCCCTTTACCGCACAAAGGGATTTTCACAGGTAAAAACAGAGACAAGAATCCGGAAAACAGATAGTGGCGACGGTAAAACCAGGCACGTCGAGATCGACCTGGTCATCACCGAAGGCAGCCGGGCAAGGGTCGAAACCGTTTTATTTTCAGGACTGAGTGCCGTTTCAAAGGAAACGGCACTGGCCGCCCTCACCCTGCAGCCAGGCAGTTTTTTTAATCCTGCCCTGGTTGAAACAGACACGGGCGCACTGCACCAGGCCGTATCCGAGGCAGGATTTCCCCATGCAAAGGTCACGGCCGGGGAATCCTTCACCCCTGACGGGACAGGAGTGACAATCCGGTATATTATAGACCAGGGCCGGCCGGTCAGGGTGGGCCAGATATTTTTCGCCGGAAATTTGAGAACCCGGGATGCTATCCTGGCCGATGAGATGGAAATCTCCACAGGGGATCCTTTTTCCCTGTCCGCATTGGTGAACAGCCGGCAGAATATACTGGGCATCAATGCGCTTGACTCTGCCCGCCTCAGGACCGTGGGACTGAAAGCCGAAGAAGAGGAGGTGGATCTTATCCTTCAGGTATCTGAAAAGAAACCCTACTTCATTGAAGCCGGCACCGGATACGACACAGAGCGGCATCTTTATTTAAATGCCGGGATCGGGGACAGGAACTTTACGGGACGAAACCTTGATCTCAAGGC
>JAKSAX010000079.1 GCA_022361395.1 Desulfobacterales bacterium
AAGCCACAGCCTCCCTGGACCCGGAAAACGAACGGCTCATCCAGTCCGCCCTGTCTCAACTCGTCCGGTCCAAAACCCTTATTGTCATAGCCCACCGGCTCAGGACCATTGCCCGGGCCGACAACATCCTGGTCATTGACCGGGGAGAAGTGGCCGAGCAGGGCAGCCACGACCGGCTTTTGGTCCGGGGGGGAATCTATGCTGGGCTTTGGCAGCACCAGCAAGAGGCTTCGGGGTGGAAGTTCGGGAACATGGGACAGGCAGTAATGTAGTCAGTCTCTTTCGTATCTCAGACCGCATGATGTATACCCGTGTTAACGGGCTGTCTCCCGGCAGGAAAATTCAACCCTGCAAAAAAAACTTGACAAGGCAGTCAATCCATGAAAAATAAGCATTCCATACTTAAATTAGACAAAGCTAACATAATTACATCAACAAGAATCAAGCTTTGTTTATTCAAAAATATACTTTCCAAGCCCATAGGGGCCGGGCGGAAAACATCTTCCGCTTTTTAAAAGGCCTTTATGACTTCTCAAGGAGCCTGTATGAGGTTGGACCAGCTTAATCCCGGAAACACCTGTACCATAAGGACCCTGTCAGTCAGGGATAAACTCGGACAACGATTGATGGATATGGGAATTTATCCCGGCCTGACCCTTAAAGTTATTCGAAACGCCCCCCTGGAAGATCCCATGGAAGTGGAGATCAACGGATATTTCATCAGCCTTCGCCATGATGAAGCCCAATTTGTAGAGGTGGACAGAGATGAGGGATAAAATTCTCGTGGCCCTGGCCGGCCAGCCGAACTGCGGTAAATCAACCGTATTCAACGCCCTCACCGGTGCCCGCCAGCATGTGGCCAACTATCCCGGCGTCACCGTGGATAAGATGTCCGGATGGTACAGGGCAGAAGATCTGCGCGTGGATGTGGTGGACCTTCCCGGCACCTACAGCCTGACCTCATACAGCCCTGAGGAACGGGTGGCCCGTGATTTCATCCTCCGTGACACCCCATCCGTGGTGGTCAATGTCATGGATGCCTCAAATCTCAACCGCTGCCTTTACCTGACTTTCCAGCTCCTTGAAATGGAAATCCCCATGGTTCTTGACCTGAACATGATGGATGTGGCCGAAGGAAGAGGGGTCAGCATTGATACAAACGAACTGGCCAGGATGCTGGGCATCCCAGTGGTGGCTACAGCCATGAAACAGGGCCGGGGCAAATCAAATCTCTTAAAGGCCATTTCCGCTACAGGCCGCGCAAATGCCCCCCAATCTCCGCGCCAGGTGGACTACAAGGAAATGGGTCCATATATTAAAGAACTCCGAACCCTTCTGGAAAAAGATATTGGCACCCTGGATGTCTATCCTGAGAAATGGCTGGCCCTCAAGCTTATGGAAGGTGACGAGGAAGTCAGGGAGCTCATCCGTGAAAGATCCTCTTCCCCTGATATTATAATCCAAAAGACGGACATACTCAGGAAGAAATTCGAATCCGAACATAATGAGACCACGGAAATGTTCGTGGCCCGCCACCGGTATAAAGCAGCAGAAACGGTGAGCATTACCTGTTTGAAACATCCGGAAAAAAAACCGCGCCCCTTGTCCGACCGGATTGATGCCTTTGCCTGCCACAAGTTCATGGGGCCGGCCATCATGCTCGGCGTGATCTGGCTGCTATACTACCTTTCCATTGTCCAGGGGTATAACCTGACCAACTACACCTGGCCCTATCTTGCCAAGTTCAGATCGCTGACAGCAGGGGTGATGCCGGATCCCGGCTTTATCGACGTGCCTCTGATCAGGTCTTTTACCCTCTGGCTGGTGGATTCGATCAACGCCCTTCTCAATTATATCCCCATCTTCTTTATCCTTTTCGGTCTCATTGCCGTGATGGAAGACAGCGGATACATGCCCAGGATGGCCTTTATCATGGACCGCCTGTTCTCCCGTTACGGGCTCCACGGCCAGTCCACCCTGCCCATGGTCCTGGGCGGCATATACGTGGGCGGGTGCGCCGTGCCGGGGGTTATGTCCTGCAAGGGCATACCCGACGAACGATCCAGGCTTACCACCATATTGATTATTCCCCTGCTCAACTGCCTGGCCAAGGTGCCCCTGTATGTGCTGCTTATCAACATCTACTTTGCCGAGTACAAGGCACTGGCCATGTTTTTTATTTCAACCATAAGTCTGCTCATGGTTCTGCCCGTGTCCAAACTCCTGACCGCAACCGTTCTCAAGGACAAGGAAACAGCCCCCTTTATCATGGAGATGCCCCCCTATCATCTGCCCTCCTTCCGGGGGGTGTTCGGACGTGCCGTTGAACGGGTATGGATATTTATAAAGAAAATCACCTCCATTGTGGTGGCCCTGGCCGTGGTGATATTCATCCTGCTCCAGTTTCCGGGGATTTCCGACGACCGCAAGGCCCATTACACGGTCAAAAAAGACAAGGCCATAGCCGCCTTTAACAAGAAAATCAAGGGGACCCCATATGAACACGCCCTGTCAGGTGACGGGCTCATGAATATGGTCATTTACTGGGACAGCTACAAATCCAGAAAAATGCTGGTAAAAGGCCAGGAACAGAGCCAGGCCCTCAAGGCGGAATTCCGGGAGAAAAATCCGGAATTTTACGCCATTGCCCAGCCGGGCGGCGATAAGGTTGCCAAAAAAGTCAACCGGGCCTTTAAAAAACTGTTTAAGGTCCGGAAAAAAATGCTTCGGGAAATGCGCAAGGAAAGAATCGACGCCAGTTTCTTAGGCCGGATGGGCCGGGCACTGGAGCCTGTGACCCAATGGGCCGGGTTCAACTGGCGGGTTAATGTGGCCCTGCTCTCCGCCTTTGCGGCCAAGGAAAGTTCCGTCGCCACCCTGGGCGCACTTTATGAACAGGATGACACCAGTGCCTCCCTGGAAACCCGTATGGCTGAAGGGGAAAAAGGGTTCACCCCCCTGCATGCCCTGGCCCTGATGATGTTCATGGTGCTCTATCCGCCGTGTCTTGCCACTTCCATTGCGGTGAAACTGCAGTCAGGGTCCGTGAAGTGGATGCTTTTTGCCATGGGATATCCCATGGTTCTGGGCATTGTAGTGGCCTCCCTGATTTTTACGGGCGGCAGCCTCCTGGGGCTGACAGGACTCCAAGCCATGATTGTCTTTTACGGCATTGCGATTGCCGTCACTATATTAACCGGTTTTATCAAAACCAAATCTGATTATGAAGCCCAGGACGTGTCCTGGCAAACCAAAGGAGAAAACATATGAGAGTTACCAAACTGATTTTCGGCATCCTGGCCCTGGGACTGATATTTACCCAGATCTGCCAGGCCCACACCCCCCTGTGTTCCTGCTATGACAACGGAGACGGGACCATCACCTGTGAAGGCGGATTTTCCGACGGCTCCTCAGCCTCAGGCGTGGCACTGCGTGTGGAAAGCACCGACGGTAAGGTCCTGATCCAGGGTAAAATGGATGAAGACAGTGAGTATACCTTTGACAAACCTTCCGATGCTTACAAAGTGATGTTCGATGCCGGTGAAGGCCACCTCGTTGAGGTGGACGGTAAAGAAATCACTGAATAATCACAGATCCGGGGTACGGATTATTCCGTGCCAAACATTTAAAAACCTATAGTTAGGAGAAAAAGCTTAAAATGAAAAAATTTGTTGCAGCTGTTGCAGGCCTTGTACTCATGGCCATGACCACCCCGGCATTTGCCCATTTCCAGATGATCTATACACCGGAAGCCGCCATGAACAAAGGCGGAAAAATCCCACTGGCCCTGGTCTTCACCCACCCCTTTGAAGCCGGTCACACTATGGACATGGGCAAACCCGAGCAGTTTTTTGTCGTCCGTTCCCGCGGGGAAAACACGCCTAAAAAAACAGACCTGCTTCCCACGCTGAAACCCATTACCTGGACCAGCCTGACCAACTCCGGTGCTGCCTGGGAAACCGAATACTCTGCCCGTGGCGGTGACCACACCTTCTGCCTGATCCCCGATCCTTACTGGGAAGCAGGTGACGGTTTCTACATCAAACAGAACACCAAGGTCATTGTCAACGTCGGCGGCGAACCCGGTGCCTGGATGGAACCTGTGGGGCTTCCCACGGAAATCGTTCCCATGGCCAAACCCTACGATCGCTGGACCGGCCAGGTCTTCCAGGGTAAAGTTCTTTTTAACGGCAAACCTGTTCCCAACGCTGAAATCGAAGTGGAGTACCTGAACCACGAGCCCGTGCTGGACAAAAAAGCCTTTGCCAAAGAAGCCAAAGCCACAGCGCCTCAGGACTCCTTTGTTCTTCAGACCATATTTGCCGATGATAACGGAGTATTTACCTTTGGTATCCCCAAGGCCGGATGGTGGGGATTTGCCGCTCTGGATCTGGATCCGGACTATACGTTCAAGGGTAAAAAATGCTCCAGGGATGCGGTTATCTGGCTGAAAGCCGTTGATATGAAATAATCCGGTTAATCCCACGGCCGCCGATTGTCCCGGCGGCCCCCCCAAGCACCGGCTCCGGAAGACTGTACTTTTCGCCGCAAAGTCCTCCACCTTCCGGGTCCGGTGCTTAACCCGGATATTTCCCAGTGAACCTTTTCTTAGAGGCATCGCAATGGAACCTCTCATACATGTCGAGCATCTTTGCCACAGATACGGCAAAAAATATATTTACAAGGATTTGAACTTTTCCATCCCCCCCGGAAAGATTTACGGTCTTTTGGGAAAAAACGGGGTGGGCAAAACCACCTTGATTAAAATTCTAATGGGATTTTTATGGCCTGTATCCGGCCGCTGCCGGGTGTTCGGAGAGGATTCCCACGCCCTGACGCCTGCCACCCGGGCGCGTATCGGCCTGCCCTTTGAGGGCCATGTGGCCTACGAGTTCATGTCCATAAAGGATATTGAGAAATTTTTCGCCCCCTTTTACCCGAAATGGGACCAGGCTACCTATTACAGGATGGTTGACAAGCTCAAGCTTTCCCCCTCTCACCTCATCGGCAACATGTCCTGCGGCCAGCGTTCCCAAGTGGTTCTGGGCCTGCTCATGGCGCAGCAGCCCGAACTGCTCTTGCTGGATGACTACTCCATTGGCCTGGATGCCGGCTACCGCAGGCTTTTTCTGGATGAAATGCAGGAATTCCTGGACCGGGGCAACCGCACCGTATTCTTAACCTCCCACGTGATCCAGGACATGGAGAGCTTTGTGGATGAGGTGATTTTTCTGGAACGTGGGGGAAGACTTCTAAGCACTTCGCTTGAGAACTTCAAGCAACATTTTTCCTGTTTCCGGCTTCCCGGCGGCCTGAACGGCAGTCCGGTTTCCCGGAAGGTGCTGCTGAACCAATGCCCGGAGATCAAAAATATTGAGGTGCACGCCTCCCACTGGGACCTGTTCACCTTTTCCCCGGAAGAGGAACTGATCCGCGCCCTGCACAACCTGGGCATCCCGCTCAAAGATCTTTCACCTGTTCCCATGAGCCTTGAAGACGCATTTATCGGCTATACCGGAAGGTATTAACCCCTTAAACTTAAAACCATAGAGTGTAAGACTTATGACAATGATTGCCGCCATTTTCAGAAAAGAATATTACAAAATCCGCTGGCCCTGGCTTATTGTCCTCCTGTTTAACCTGGGACTCATGGGTTATATAGGCATCGCCACCCGAAGGCTCTTCATTCTGGACCACCCCGAGGTGGTCTGGTACAGGGTGCTCCATCTGGGCCAAATCCATTGTGAACACCTGATGTATGCCCCGCTACTGTCTGGTATTCTTATTGCCTGCTTCCAGTTTCTGCCCGAAATGCGGGGAGAACGGTTCAGGCTGGTACTACACCTGCCGGTGTCACCCGGATATGTCGCTCTGTCTCACCTTTTCGTGGGCCTGACCGCATACATGATCCTGGCCTGCATGGACCTTGCGCTCCTTGGGGCAATTACCGCACGTTTCTTTTCCCGGGAGGGGATAATGACCACCCTGATCACTGCCCTGCCCTGGATCCTGGCCGGTGCCGCCGCCTATCTTGGCGGTGCCCTGACCCTGCTGGAGCCCAATTCACGGCTGCGAGCCGTGAACCTGGCACTGTCTGCCGGTGTTGCAGGCCTCTATTTAGGCAAAGGCATGCCCGGCAGTTACGCTCCGAGTATCGGGCTTCTGGTACTGCCCCTGGCCCTGATGATGCTGGCGATCCTGCTGCCCGTTTTAAGATTTCGTTACAGGAGGGTGGGATAATGAGGCGACTGCCCCTGATCTGCTATACCCTGCTGATCATCCTGGTAACTTCAGTTTACCTGCCCCTGCTCTATGAAAAGGTCAGTTTCAAAAAAATCGAAAAAACCCACTCGTTTTACAGCCCGGTAAGCCGGGATTTTATTTTCAAAGAAAAATTTGTGGGTGCCATTCCCGACGAGGCCGAAGGATTTGCCGTGGATCATCACACCGGCATTTCCTATCGCAAGGCCGACGGCACGTATCTGCCCAGGGTCGCCTTTGAAAAGCACCTGCCCTTTATCTTTTACAAAAACATGGAAATCTGGGGGCTTTTGCCTGTGAACCTGAACGGTCTGGAATTCGACAAGGCAGCCATCAAGTCCCAGCGCAGGGTTATGGAACTTAAATCCAGAGACATTCCTGACAAGGCGCCCATCGTTCGGTTCTGGCCCCTGCTGGAATCCAATCCCGGCCAGGCCAGGCTGGTATTCCCTGAGGACCGGTTCCGCATAACCGATACAGCCATGGTCTTTATCAATGCAGACACAAATTCAGAGGATAAGATATTGACCCAGCGCTTTACCCGGGCCCTGGAAGAAAATGGATTTGTCTTCCCTGCCCGGTCTGTCAACGGTAAATTCACCGTTCTCAAACCCTTTGACGAAGGGGTGTTCATGGTGGATTCCGACTACAGAGTTTTCCATGTTAAGCGGGTGGACGGACAGCCCCGGGTGGTTAAAACCAATATTCCTCCGTCCCTTAAAACCCGGCACATCAGGATATCGGAAAATAAACAAAAGGAATTTTACGGCCTGCTGTTATCGGGAGACGGGAAAATCAACCTTGTCTCCTATGACAATTACCGGCTGATCCCGGTTCCCCTGGATAGTTTTGATCCGGACCGCATGGACCTCAAACTGATATTCAATCCCCTTTACGTTACCGCTGTTTATTCGGACAGCCAGACCATCCGGGCGGTTGCCATGGACCGGAATTTTTCCCCTGTGAAAACCTATGTCCATAGCATGTCCAGGGCTCAGCCCACCATGGCCGCACGGATCCATGACTTTATTTTCCCCTTTTCACTGAAACTTTCCACCGGAGAGACAGATGAATTCATCCGGTTTTCCATGACCCCCGGCACCCTGATTTCCCTTGGTGGAACCGCCCTGTGCACACTGGTCTTTTTCGGGATATCCGTAATTGGAAAAGGCCGGCGCCCGGATACCGGACACCTTGCCCTGGTATTTCTAACCGGGATATACGGCCTGATTGCCGTCAGCCTGGTGGACCCTGATCAATAGAATGGGCCACTTTAAATTTAAAAAGGAGTTCCATATGGTTGAAAAAATAATTATCGGCATCGTCGTCATTGCGGCGGTTTACTACCTTTACAAGCGGTTTAAAACCATCACAACCTCTGACACCCCTTCCTGCGGCGGCTGCGGCAGTTGTGGTGCCAACGATATCAAATCAATTGAAAAAAAGAATAATAAGGAGATATAATGAATTACGTTTTCAAATCTGTGTTACCCGGCCGCAGGGTCACTATACTGATCTGCCTGTTGGTGTTGTACTCCCAGATTCCGGGGGCCTTTGCCCATTCCCTTTACATTCAGTCCACCCGTTTTCTCGCCGATAACGGCAAATCCCTTCCCCTGTTTTTCTGCTACGGACATCACATACCGGTGGCTGACGGCATACGGGGTAAAAAACTCAACCGGGTCCAGGTAATGTCACCTGATGGAAACACAACACCGGTCACGATCAGGGACGAGGTATCCCTGCACTCGTACATGGTCGATTACAATACCCCCGGCACCTGGACCCTGACCGCTGAGACCACTCCCGGATATTACACTGTTTACACGGATAAAAAAGGCAAGGAACGCCATACCATAAAATCCATGTCCAAGATCCGGGACAAGGCCAAAGAGATTCACAAAAGTTACTTTGCCAAACAATACGCCAAAACTTACGTGGCCTGTGAAACCCCTTCTAAGAACTTTCCCGCCCGGGCCGGCCTGGCCCTGGAGCTTGTACCCGTAAACGACATATTCGCCCTGAAACCCGGTGCCTCCCTGGAACTGGATATATACATGGACGGCAAACTCTATGAAGGGAAAGGCACCTGGGATGCCACATATATGGGTTTTTCCACCGAATCGGAAGACACCCTTTACCCCAAGACCGAAGTTACGGGCAGCCGGCTGTCCATCCCCCTGCCCAATACAGGCCGCTGGTTCGCCCGTTATTCGGTCAAGGTGCCTGCCCCTGAAAAGGACAGGGATAAATACCTTCAGATGAAACTGAGCGCCACCCTGACCTTCCAGATCAACAACAAACGGAAAACCCCGAAACCGGAAAAAAAATAATTACACCATTTTAAGGCAACCCGGCCCTTCATTTCTTATCTGCCATTACCACTGGGCCGGGTATTGCACACCATAGATGAAAAAACTGTTTTTATTTTATATA
>JAKSAX010000437.1 GCA_022361395.1 Desulfobacterales bacterium
CTCTATATGCTGCCCTTTCTGGCCAAGTCCCTGTTCGGGGTTGAGTCCGCCTTTACCATGGGGGGATTCAACGTGATGAACACCACCTTTCTCCTGGCCGTCACCTGCCTGACCCATCTCTGTGTTGATCCGCTGGTCAAAACCGTCTTTACCATTGAAAAATTTTACTGCCGGTCAAGAAAAACCGGGGATGATCTCATGGCCGGTCTGAATACCATTAAGCAGGGCCGGCGGCAGGCGCCCCGGACCACCGGAAAAACCTCCAACACGACAGCCGTTACCCTTCTTTGCATCTCCCTGTTTTCCCTGCCCGCCCCGGGCCATGCAGAGACCGGCAGCCCCTCCCCTGCCGGGCAGGCAGCCATAGATGCCCCTGCACTTGAATCCGCCATTGACCATGTCATGAGCCGCCGGGAATTCGCCTGGAGAATGCCCGGGGAAGAGAACCGGGAAGAGGATAAGCAAGACAGGGGTTTTTTATACACGGCGGTAAACTGGGTCCTGACCGTGGTCAAAGAGACCTTAAACACCATCGGTTCGTGGATAGAGGACTTTTTCGAATGGCTGGCAAAGATATTCAGGAGAGATGACGAACCCGCCGAAGAGGAGGAACCTGAAGCCGCGGTCAAGCCCCGGCACCTGACCATCGGCCTGACCGTGATGATTGCTGTTTTACTGGCCTTTGTCATTCTGCTCAGACTCCGGATGGCTGCCAGGGAGGAGCCGGTCCCGGCATCCCCCGGCAACACCCTTCCCGATATTGAAGATGAACACCTGCTGGCGGACAGGCTTCCCTCGGATCAATGGGTGGAATATGCCCGGGAACTGATGGAAAAAGGGGATCTGCGAGCCGCCATCCGTGCACTCTACCTGGGAACCCTGGCCTTTCTTGCCGATCAAAACCTGATTGCCGTTGCCGGACATAAATCCAACCGGGAGTACAGGGAGGAGTTCTCCAGAAGGGCCCACAGCAAAAAGGATATGGTAGGCCTGTTTGACGACACCGTAAGAACCGTGGACAGGGTATGGTACGGGATGCACAGGGTCAACAGGCAGATGTTTGATGATTTTTCCGATACACAGAAAAGGATAATGGATATTGCAGGGTAAATTCTTAACAGTCTGTTTTGCCCTCCTGATCGGCCTGTTCTGCCTTTTACTGGTCAATCTTTTCCTGCTGCGGTTCCAGGCAGGGGATATCTATCCGCCCTACTCCTCACTCCGGTCGGACCCCCTTGGCGCCAAGGCATTGGCCGCCGCTCTGGAGCGGCTTGGCTCCGTCACCGTGGAGCGGAATTTTTCCCCTGCGGAACGGCTGGAAGCACCCGGGGATACCAGCCTGCTCTTCCTCGGCATCAAATCCGGCAAGACCCGGTTTATTCCCGAAAAAGAGTATGAGCAGCTGGAAAACCTTCTTGATTCCGGATGCCGCATGGTGGTTGCCCTGACACCGGCAGACCTTGACTCGTTCGACCGGGACAGCCCGGACCCGCCAGGAGAATCAGCGGCTGCCCCTGAAACCGGCGGGCCCCAGGCGTCGGACCTGTATGCAAAGTGGGGCATTGAACTCAGGTATCACAAGGCCGGAGACGGTCATTCAAGGGCAATCCCCGATCCCGGAAACCCCTATTTATTCCGGTCCGTCCCATGGCCCCTTGCCCTGTGGTTCGCCCATGATGAGACAGAGTGGAAGACCCTCTATAAGGCTGACGGCAAACCCGTAATCCTTGAAAGGGAATTCGGCAGGGGCCGGGTGGTACTGCTCGCCGATTCCTATATTTTCAGCAACGAATCCCTGAAAAAGGACAATAACAGCCGGCTCCTGGCCTGGCTGTGCCGGGGCAGGCCCCGGGTTGTTTTTGACGAGTTCCACTTCGGGGTCCGGATAACCCCGGGTATATCAACCCTTGCCAGGAAATATAAGCTGTACGGCCCCCTGGCCTTTTTTGCGGTTTTGGCCGGGCTTATGATCTGGAAAAGGGCATCCGGCCTTGTCCCCCCGGATGAGGGCAGGGAGCTTGCCGCCCTTGCGGATGAGGCGCCCCGGGACAACCTGTCCACCATGTCCGGGCTGACCAGCCTGTTGAAGCAGCACATCCCCAGGTCCGGACTGATAAACGAATGCAAGGCCGCATGGAAAGAGGCCTTTGTAAAGGATAACAAAGCATCGGCAGCCCACAGGGCTCTGTTTGAAAAAATAGGGGCCCCGGAAAAGAAATTAAATCCCGCGGATGACTACATCCGGATATGCAGAATACTCTCAAAAGGGAAAAACCAATGAATACAGATACCACCACCTTAAAGCAGATACTGACCCGGGCAAAACGGGAAGTGTCAAAGGTCATTATCGGCCAGGACCGGGTAATCGACTATGCCCTGATCGCCATTTTCACGGGGCACCACGCCCTTGTGGAGGGCGTTCCCGGTGTCGGAAAAACCCTTCTGGTCCGGACCCTGGCCCATATCCTGGGCTGCGAGTTTTCCCGGATCCAGTTTACCCCGGACCTGATGCCTGCGGATATCACGGGCACCAATGTTTTCAACCTGAAAGAGAACAGCTTCAGCCTGGTCAAAGGGCCTGTGTTCACCACCTTTCTCCTGGCGGACGAAATCAACAGGGCGCCGGCCAAAACCCAGTCCGCCCTGCTCCAGGCCATGCAGGAAAAAAATGTCACCATTGACCGGGAGCCCCATACCCTGTCTGAAAACTTCACCGTTTTCGCCACCCAGAACCCCATTGAATACGAAGGCACCTATCCCCTGCCCGAGGCCCAGAAGGACCGTTTCCTCCTTAAAATCACCATGGACACCCCCACCCTTGAAGAGGAACTTGACCTGGCCAGGAAAATCATCGGCAGGGAAGCCCCTGAGAAGACCCTTGCCGCAGGCCGGGTGAAACAGGTGCTGGACTCCCGGACCCTGACCGCCTTCCGCAGCATCCTGGAAAAGATCCTCATCAAGGATGAGCTGATCCGTTACTGCGTGGACATCATCAGGGGTACCCGCACCCATGAGGCCGTCCTGACCGGCGCGGGCCCAAGGGGAACCCAGGCCATTATCCTCTCTGCCAGGGCCCTTGCAGCCGTGGATGACCGGGACTTTGTCACCCCGGACGATATCAAGCAGATGGCCGTGCCCGCACTGGCCCACCGGATGATGCTGCGGCCCGAGTATGAAATAGAGGGGCTCACGGTCCGGGAGGTGATCCGGGATATCCTCACGAACGTGGCCGTGCCGAGGTAAACCCATGAGAGCCGCCCCGCGCACACAATTGATCGCCCTCTTTGCCCTGACCGGCACCGGGCTGTTTGCCCTCGCGGGCTGGCAGGCCCTTGATGCCGCCGTTGTCTGGTGGGGATTCGCAGGGTTTGCGGCGGTGGCGGCTGCCGATATGTTCATCTCCGGGAAATCAGGC
>JAKSAX010000189.1 GCA_022361395.1 Desulfobacterales bacterium
ACCGATGTCATGGTCCAGGCGAAAATGGCGGGCCGGATTAAGGGTGGCCATCCGGATGGCATCGTCAGGTCTGAATCCCCCGTCAATGGCTTTTTGGACAATGGTCTCCATATAGCCCCGGGACAGGAGGTCGCCGGGCGTAACCCCGTCGGAGACCAGGCTGATATTGGAAAGGTCGATATCCTGCCCTGCAATGGCGGAGAGTGCTGCAAGCTCCGACCGGATGCTGCCCTCACGGATCTGGACATGAAATCCTTTTTCCAGCCGTTCCATGACCTGTTCCGCACTGACAGCCTCATGGCAGGAGGTGACGCCCAGGGCGGCATAGGCCGAGAGTTTCCTTCCCCAGGCACCTGCGGA
The DNA here is from genome assembly GCA_022361395.1 of Desulfobacterales bacterium. Lineage (GTDB taxonomy): Bacteria > Desulfobacterota > Desulfobacteria > Desulfobacterales > Desulfobacteraceae > Desulfobacter. Next base: position 361 of record JAKSAX010000189.1, read on the forward strand.
ATGCCCCTCCAATACCTTGCCGGAGGCCAGGATTCTATCAAACAGGGGCAAAAAAGAATCCGGGTTCTGCAGGACGGTCTGCCAATAGGCCTCGCCCACACCTGCCATGCCGTCCAGGGCGGCCAGGGCTTTTGCATCTTTCCCGGTCACACCCATGCATGACCGGTTGATGGTGGTCATGGCCGGCAGGGTGGTGTAAAACCGCATGGGCTGCTTCTGCAATGCTGAAATATACTCCCTGACCCCGCTTATTCCGGCCACAGGATAGATTTCCATGGTTTCCGTGATCACGGTGGTACAGCCCAGGGGCAGTATCCGGCCTGCGTATTGATCCGGTTTGACCAGCCAGGCCAGGTGGGTATGGCTGTCAATAAACCCTGGAATCAATACCTTTCCCCCGGCATCTATCACCCTTGCCCCGTCCCCGGTATTGCCCTCTGATTCCATTCCGCCCACATGGGCAATGCGGTCCTTCCGGACCAGGACCTGCATATTTTTCCGGACCTGCCCCGTCCACACGTTGAAAACATCTGCGTTATTAATGATGAGATCTGCCGGAAGCCTGCCCAAGGCAACATCCATCAGCTCCCGTCTTGAGGCATTTGGCCGGTTTACCGGATTCATGGCTGGTTTTTCCTTTCCGGGCTGGGCCGGTTGCCGGCCAGCGGAACGATCCGGGCATGGTCAATGCGGGTCATGGCCGTGCGGTTTCCGCAGGCAATAAAGGCCCCGTGAATCAGGCCTGCGGCTTTAAGGGTTTCCGCCTTGTCCACTGCAGCGGCCAATGCCTTTTCAACCGTTTCCGGGTTGAGGTCCGCTGCCCGGAGGGTCACCGGGATATCCGGAATGTCCGTGTGGGGATCCAATTGTCCGGCCGGGACCCGGACAATATTTTCATCTTCATGGAAACAGGCGTTGGCAATGGCGGTTGCAGCCGCGTCAGCCGCAGATGAGGCAGGGGCCAGAACCGTTGCGGCAGATGCGATCCCCCGGGTAAAACTCCGGCCGCCCATGCCGCTGGTGTTGACCCCGTATATCCCGGGACTACTGTCAAGTTCCATTTTATGGGAAAGGCCGGGAGCATTCAGGTCCGGCCTCAGGCCCACGGTTGCCCGGGCACCGCCGGACAGCCTGACGGCCAGGTCGCCGCCGTTGTCCACAATCACCTTAACAGGGCCTGCCCCCCCTTGCCCGATGCGCTTAAACAGGTAATCAGCCACCTCATCGGCAATGGCGCCAGCAACCGAAGCCATGGGAGTGAGATCTTCATCCCCCACTGCAGCAACACTTTCGCACATATTCCGGCAGACAGTGGGCAGGGACCCTGCCGCTTCCCCGGATATGCGTCCCTTTAACACGCTTAGGCATCCGGCCACCTGCGCCAGGCAGGAAAAGGCATACTCCGCCGTTTCCAGAACCGCTTCCGTCCGGAACCGCTCCCGGCGCCAGCCCCGGATCACCAGGCGCATGGGACCGTTTTCAGCCACCACAAAGGTGCTGTCCGGGCTGATGAAAATCCGCCGGTCCGAGGTCATGGCTATTTTTCCGGGTCCGGGGCCTTAAATGGTTTCATGGCCTCTTTATGGCCGCCCATGGCCAGGTAGTCCTCCCTGGTCATGGTATACTCCAGGGGACAGATGGTGGCAGGGGTCGGGGTCCAGTAAAAGGAGCCGGGTTTAACCTTCCCGACATCCACCATAAAGGAGATGCCGCCGCCGGGCAGGACAAATCCCGGGGTGCCGCACACGGTGAGGCAGGCCTTGTTTTCATGGACGGCCCGGGTCAGCTTAATGGGGTATTTGGTTACTCCGGCCCGTGCGCTACCGCCGCTGCCGGCGGTATATATCCCTGAGACCAGAGAAGGTTCGCAGGAGTCCCGGATGGCCTTGAGGACCCGGGCAGCCTTCTCCGGGATCTCTGTTCCGGTCAGCGTTCCGTCGGCCTCCAGTCTGAACATGGCCCC
>JAKSAX010000078.1 GCA_022361395.1 Desulfobacterales bacterium
GAAAGCTGCGGTCCGGCAGCTAAAAAAGCATCTTCGGCCCGTGTTTGATAAAGAGGCGGATCTTAACCGGTTTTGTGATCTGGCGTGTGTTTTTCTATACGAGCGGGGTAATGCCGATGAAATGGGCGGATCAATTGAAACATCAGGGTCAAGGATTCCGGCTCAATATAAAAGATCAGAATGGCGGGGAACTCTTCCGCTTGATCCTTCAACCGGAGATATGGGTGTCAGTTTTAATTTAGGCAATGGAGAAACCATACGCCTGAAACTGAACAGTGAGAACGGCAGAAAGTTATCAAAATCAATTTTTGCCTATCTTCAGGAGCATAATGCCCATCAAACCGCGGCTTCTTAGCTCTTGTGATGTTTTCCTTAAACAGGAGGTACGTTTGTTGAGTCTTTTTAAAACAATGCAGGATCGGTGGAAATCATCATCTTCTTACTCTTCCCGGAATGCCGATAAGTCCGGATTTGGGCTTTTGGGCCTCTTTGAGTTCCTGTTCAAGCCGTGTAATTTTTTGATTGAGCTGAGCGATTGTTGTTTGATCTTCCTGACGCTCTGTTTTCGTCATGTCCGGCTGGCAATGTGCTCCTGCTTGCGTGAGATAGTTCAGTTTCTGCTCGATATCCGAAAGCTGGTCAGGTACTCGCTTGTTGAGATTGATCACTTCACCCATGATGTACTTCACACCTTCAAAGATATGTTTGGTTACTGTTTGAGGGTCGTCAAGTTTGAGGTCAGGGGGATCGTCTTCAGATCCAGGGGATATTGGAGGAACTTGTCTTTCATGTTCACTGTAGTTCGTCTCAGCAGTCGGGTGTGCTGGCTTTCCCTTGCAAACTTCCGCGTGCGCTTTTTCCAGCGCCGTCTTTAGACTGGGAAATTTTTTAAGGATTAAGGGATCGGTTATGGATTTTTCAAGGTCTTCAAACATTTTCAAAAAGTCTTTCAGGGCTGACATGATGATCTCCTTTCCCTGCGGAGGGTTTTTAATGACTCCCGGGGTTTTAGAGAACAGTCGCGAACGGCTGCCGGGATTTAAAAGATATTCAACTCTTATCATGACGGACGGCCCTGTACAACTGCCGGGTGCCGGATCCAAAGGAGAGTTTTAAGGAACAATGAGCGATACAATAGAATATGAAAGACTGACCGAGGCCCTGATAGAGATCTGGACCATTTACCAGGGGGCGATCACCCGGCACGGGGTAAAGGACATTGCCCATGAGCTGAAAAAATCGGACAAGACCATTTATGCCGAGGTCAGTCTTTCAAATCTCCATACCTATATCGAGTCCATCCGGAACTACAGCGAACACATCGGCAAGCCCGGATACAACCCGAAGCTCGGGCTTGTGGATTTCATCATCGGGATGATCAAGTCCAAGGATGTGGCCCCGCTGGTTGCGGTGGCTTCCTTTTTTAAGATGGCCTGTTTCAAGGTGCCGGAAAAGGGCCTGGATAAGGAGGATGTTCTCCAGCTTCTCCAGAACATGAACAAGGAATACACCGAAGGGGTGAACGCCACCCTTGAGGCGGTTAAGGATAATACGGTGTCCCGGGATGAAGCCAGGGATAACCGTAAGGAGTGCATGGACATTGTGAACGCGGCCTCGCGGCTGATGGCGTTTTACGATGCCGTGCTTGATGACAACCAATAGAAAAGGAATCGTTACAAAATAACTTGATCTAAATTGTTTCCAAAAACCCCTAAAAGACTGGGTATTTTGAAAACAAAAGAGCAAGTAATTTTGGAGCCGATCCTAAGGGCTTGGAGCGTGGTGATATACCTTCGGGCCGAAAGGAGCTCTTTTTGAAGGGGTTAAGGAAAGAAAGCTTGGGCGGGGCTGCCCTGGAGTTTTGCGGGGTGGTGCTGCTCTTTGTTTTCTGCTGGCTGGTGATTGCTTTCAGCCATGGAACTTTAATTTAAGGATCCGTTCCAAGAACGGCTGAGGCCGGGGCCAGCCTGATGGTAAACCCGGCCAACAACCAAAATAATGAAAGGAAGTCCATTATGTATTGCCCGGAATGCGGAGAGCCCATGGATGACTGCCGGTGCGACCTTGAATCGGAAGCAGCCATGGAGCTGATGTTTGATGAAGAAAACCAGGAACTGCCTTTAGAGGGTGATTACTAAAAATGGTCTGTTCCTGGGACAAGGTAAAACGCAAGGTCCGGGCGCTGATCCCGGACCATTGCTACCGGATGTGGATTGATCCCGTGACCGTGGTGGAATCCGGGCCGGATCATTTAACCCTGTCCAGCCCCAATGCGTTTACATCAAAGCGGCTGGCGTCGGCTTACCTGCCCATGCTGCAGGAAGAGTTCTCAAAGATCGGGCAGGGGGATATCAGGATCCGGTTCCGGGTTCAAAAGGCCGGGCAGGGCAACGGAGCCGGGGCGGCTGTGCCTGTGTCCAAGCCTGAGCCTAAGCCCGTTCAAAAGCCATTGCCCGGGCTTGGGTTGCGGTTTGACAGCGGCAGGTATTTTAAGAAGGGGTTTACATTCGGGCAGTTTGTGACGGGTGAGAATTCAGAGTTTGCCTATTGTGCGGCCAGGGCGTTGGCAAGGGATACAGGGGGCGGGTCCTCCGTGTTGTACCTGGCCGGTAAGACAGGGTTGGGTAAAAGTCACCTGTCCCAGGCCGTGGGCCATGATGTGGCAACGCACGAGCCGGGCAAAAAGGTATTTTACGTCACGGCTGAGGATTTTACCAATGAGCTGGTCTTTTCCTTAAAGGCCGGAACGGTTCAGGGATTCAAGGAAAAGTACCGGACCGGGTGTGATTTCCTGATCCTGGAGGATGTGCATTTTTTATCCGGCAAGGACGCCACCCAGAAGGAACTGGCCGTGACGTTTGATTACCTGCTGGATGCGGATAAGAAGATCATATTTTCAGGCGGTATGGGAGCGGATGAGATACCGAAGCTGAACGACCGGCTGCGGTCCAGGCTTTCCATGGGCATGGTGGCCGGGATCGGAGCCCCGGATTTTGAGACCCGCAAGGGGATATTAAGGCAAAAGGCACAAGGGCTTGATGCCGGGGTGCCGGATGATGTGCTTGAGTATATTGCCGGGGAATTGTCCGGGGATGTGCGCAGGCTTGAAAGCGGGCTTTTTTCTGTTGCGGCCAAGGGGCGGCTTTTAGGTCGGCCCGTTGATATGGCCCTTGCCCGAAGTGTTCTTGAATTAATTCCAAAAGCAAATAACCGGCCCACTGCCGGACAGATAACGGATTTGGTCTGTGGTGCGTTCTCTGTTTCCAGGGATGAGATGGTGTCCAGGTCCAGGAAACGGCGAATCGTAAGGCCCAGGCAGCTGGCCATGTATCTCACAAGAAAATACACGGACCTGCCCTTAAAGGAGATCGGGAAAACTTTTAACCGGTATCACGCCACTGTTGTTTATGCGGTGAACTCGGTTGAAAAGGAGATCCGGCAGCAGGGCCAGTTGTGCGAGCAGGCCGGATACCTGGGCAAAAAGATAGAGGCCAATGGGATCAGATCAGGGAGGGCGGCATGATGAATTGCAGGAAGTGCGACCGGTTCATGAAGAACCAGGGGTTTTATCCGGCAGGGCCTTTGGCTGTTGTTTACAGATGGCTTTGCAGGTGCGGGTTCATAACCACGACAAGGGAGGAGATATGAACGGGCGGGTCATCGCATACACCGGCAGTCACGGTGTGGGCAAGACGGATGCGGCCTTGCGGGCGGCGGTGGATCTCAAACGGGCCGAGCCGGGCAAGTCGATAAAAGCCCTTTGCGACCTGGAAGGGGGATGCCCGTATTTCATCAACCGGGATACCACGCCCCGGGCACAGATGTGGCTGTTTACCGACCGGATCCGGCAGGAACTGGAGATCCTGGCGCGGTTTGACCTGCTGGTAACGGACAGGACCGTGGTGGATGTTGCGGCCTATACATATGTGGCAGGGTATGAGGAACTGGCAACGGATATGCTGGCCCTGGCCGGGCAGCATCTGGCGGTATACCAAGAGATCCGGTTCAAGAGTATCCTGGCAAATAATTTCTGGTTTGACGACGGCATCCGGGATGCGGTTGATCAGGCCTTCAGGGAAAAGGTGGAGAAGGTCCTCATTGATATGTATGCCCGGCTGAGGACGGGCGGGCACATGCCCGGGAACTTTGTCCATGATTAGGAATCGTTACAAACTAACTTGATCTAAATCGTTTCCAAAACCCCTTAAAAGACCGGGGATTTTGAAAACAAAAGATCAAGTAATTTTGGA
>JAKSAX010000077.1 GCA_022361395.1 Desulfobacterales bacterium
AAGCCACACCAGAAGGCTCCGGTCCACGTTTCCGATGTTCACAGGGGCGCCGAACTGCTCGGTCAGGGCATACAGGGCTTTGAAACTCTGATACCAGTGGACCTTATCCAGCCATACCCAGGGGATTTCAAACATGAGGCTGGACAGGTCCACCCGGTCCAGGATCATGTCGATCATCTCCATATTAAAGGCCCCGTCCCGGGTGACCAGTTCGTTGGCCTCCACCAGGACCTTCCACGCCCCGGCGTCCAGACAGGCCTCGATATCCTCAAGAAGGACCTTGGGATCGGTTTTTTCGGTCTCCGCCCCGGACTCGGCCAGGATCTTCAGCCCGTACTCGGAAGCCCCCATGGTCACCAGCCGGCATTTCTCCTCCAGGGAGATGGACAGGTTATTGTCAGAGACCTCAACCACATCCAGGTCCAGCCGTTTATTCTCTTCAAAGTAATAGGGCACAATATCCATACCGTGGTGGAAGATGGCGTATTCCAGGAGATACCCCCCGTTAAACGGCTCCACCCCGTAAGACTTGTAAAGGCCGATCTTCTGCTTCAGCGGCTCTTCGGGAAGTGTGGCCCCCACCGTTGTGGCCAGCTTGGCAAGGTCCAGATAGTCGGCGGACATTTCCAGAATATCCTTCTGGACCGTCAGGCCGACCCCCAGGTCGCTCATCATGGTCATACCCGCATCCCTGGGCTTTGGTGCCGGCCCCGGGATGGCCAGCCGTGAAAACGCTCTTTCAGACATGGTGTTACCCTCTCTTTTTCCATTAATAAATATTTATGTAATTTGACATATCACATCATGCAATGCTATATACTCATATAGCTATATAGTATTTCCTGTCAAGGACTTTATTTTTTCCTTGTAATTTTTTTAAAAACAGTAATACTGAGCCCTGAATCAGGGGAATGATAAGGGTCCGGCTCAAATGGCAGCCCCTAAATCTCAATATGTAAGGATAATTAATAATTCTGATGAACGATACCTTTTTTAAATATTGCCAGGTCAACTCCCACAGCAGCCTGCCCAAGTACCAGCAGCTTAAAGAGGCCATTATCTCGGCCATTGAGCAGGGATTTTTAAAACCCGGGATGCGGATTCCCGCTGAAATGGAGATCACCAGGAACACCGGCATGAGCCTGGGCACGGTTCAAAAGGCGCTTAAAAGCCTGAATGAAGAGGGGATAATACTCAGAAAGCAGGGCCACGGCACCTTTGTATCAAAAAAGATGTTTGAGCCGCTGCACTGCAGGTTTGTCAAAGATGATGCCGGTAATTATTTCCCTGTCTCACCCACGGTCATTGACAGGAAAATTGTGCGAAAAGACTCCAGGCTGGCCCGGGAAATCGCCCCGGAGGGGGATGAGCTGATCCGGATGGACAGGATTATCAACCTGGAGGGAGGGCCGTTTTCAATCTATAACCAGTTTTACCTGCCCCTGAACCAATACCGGTATTTTATGGACATCCCCATAAAGGAACTCCACGGCAGCAACCTGAAAAAACGGCTCAGGGACATTTATAATATCACCATTACCAAATTCCAGAACTATGTAAGCATGGCCGGCTTTCCCCCGAAGGTATGCGAGGCCCTGGGGCTTGAGAAGGATACCCTGGGAATGCTCCATGAGGTGGTCTCCTACTCCAGCCAGCAGGCCCCGGTGTATTTTCACCAGCTTTACATCCCGCCCTCGGAGCTTAAGCTTCAGATTTAGGCCGGTTCCCCTGGTGCACAAGGCTGAACCAACCGCCCCTCATGGATATAAAGCCCTCATATAACCGGTTCCTGGTTCTGGTGGTCTGCGTGGTCTGTTCCGGCATCATGCCCCAGCTCTTCTTTAAGAACGGGTTTCTGCTCTCCTACCTGCTCAGGCTGGGAATCGGCAGTGCCGACGTGCTGATCATGCTGTCCACCCTGTCGGCCATCATGTTCTGCATGTCCGTGCCCTTTGCCTTTTACGCAGACAGGTACGGCAAAAAAACCATAGGGCTTTTGGGCAGCGGCCTCATGGTCACAGGGTACGTTATAATCATCCTGGCCGGGTTTTCCTGGCCCCTGTCCCCTTTTATACTGGTGTTTTCAGGTATTATTTTATACAGCTGCGGCCTTTCCGCCCAGCTCTCGGGATGGTTTGCCCTGCTTGATCCCCTGATTCCCGGATCGGTAAAAGGCTCGTTTTTCGGCACCCTCCGGGCCTCATGGCAGGTCTTTGCCATTGGATGTTCTTCCCTGCTGACCTATATGATCAGGGCCTGGGATTCCATATCCGCCTTCCAGGTGCTCCTTGGGGGCTTCACCCTTTTGCTGGCCCTCCAGGCCCTGCTCTATATGAAAATCCCGGAAATCCACAGCCCCAAAAAGGATGGCAGATCCTTGTTGCGCATCCTGGGCCGGTTCCCCGGTCTGCCCGGGTACATGCCCTTCTGCGCCTATTGCTTTTTACTCATGGTGGGCGCAGGCTCCTGGCCCGCCACCCTGGGACTGCTGGAAAAAAATGTCCTCGGCTTTACCGATGATA